>NZ_CP040695.2:0-316260 GCF_005954645.2 Nocardioides sp. S-1144 | reverse complement strand
TCGGGGTAGTCCAGGTGCAGGTAGAGGCAGCGCCGCTTGACCGCCTCCGACAGCTCGCGGCTGGCGTTGGACGTGAGGACGACGAAGGGGCGCCGGGTGGCCGTCACCGTGCCCAGCTCGGGGATGGTGACCTGGAAGTCGGAGAGCACCTCGAGCAGCAGCCCCTCGACCTCGACGTCGGTCTTGTCGACCTCGTCGATGAGCAGCACCGTCGGCGTCTCCCGCTGGATCGCGGTCAGCAGCGGCCGGGTCAGCAGGAACTCCTCGGTGAAGATGTCGTCGTGGGTGGCGTCCCACTCCTGGCCGTGCGAGGCCTGGATCCGCAGCAGCTGCTTCTTGTAGTTCCACTCGTAGAGGGCGCGCGCCTCGTCGAGTCCCTCGTAGCACTGCAGCCGCACCAGCTCGGCGCCCGTCGCGCGGGCCACCGCCTTGGCGAGCTCGGTCTTGCCCACCCCGGCCGGGCCCTCGACGAGCAGCGGCTTCTCGAGCGCACCGGCGAGGTAGGACGTCGTCGACGTCGCCCCGTCGGCCAGGTAGCCGACCTCGTGCAGCCGGGCGGAGGCGTCGGTGGGTGAGGCGAACCAGCTCATCGCGCCATCCTCGCACCGGCCCGCCCGGGGTCCGGGTCCCGTCCGGTCCCTTGTCGGGACGCCCGGGGTGGAGGAGGGTCTGTCCTCACCATGGAGACGACGCCGCCCGACCTCGCCGCCCTGCGGGGCGCCCTGCCCGCCGGCGCCCTGGTCGAGGACCCGGACCGGATGGCCGGCTACCGCTGGGACCGGGCCCGCGACCCGGGCGCCGGGGTGCCGCTGGCCGTCGTCCGGGCCACGTGCACCGCCGACGTGCAGGCCGCCGTGCGGTACGCCGCGGCGCACGGCGTCCCGGTCGTCCCGCGCGGCGCGGGGTCCGGGCTGTCGGGCGGTGCGTCGGCGGTCGACGGCTGCCTGGTGGTCTCGACCGAGCGGATGCGCGCGATCGAGGTCGACCCCGTCACCCGCACCGCGGTCGTCGAGCCCGGCCTGCTGAACGCCGAGGTGAAGGCAGCGGCCGCCGCGCACGGGCTGTGGTACCCGCCGGACCCCTCCTCGTACGAGATCTGCTCGATCGGCGGCAACGTCGCGACCAACGCCGGCGGGCTGTGCTGCGTGAAGTACGGCGTCACGACCGACTACGTCCTCGGCCTGACCGTCGTCCTGGCCGACGGCACCGCCGTCGAGCTCGGCGGGCCGCGGCTCAAGGACGTCGCCGGGCTCTCGCTCACCAAGCTCTTCGTCGGCAGCGAGGGCGTGCTCGGCGTCATCACCCGCGTCGTGCTGCGCCTGGTCCCGGCGCAGCGGCCGCCCTCGACGCTGGTGGCGACGTTCCCGACGCTGGACGGCGCCACCGACGCCGTCCTGGCCATCACCCGCCGGATGCGGCCCTCGATGCTCGAGCTGATGGACCGGGTGACGATCAACGCGGTGGAGGACGAGACCCGGATGGGCCTGGACCGCACGGCCGAGGCGATGCTCGTGATCCAGACCGACGAGCCGGCCGACCACGCCGCCGTCGAGGTCACCGAGATCACCGCCGACTGCGAGTCCCGCGGGGCCGTCGAGGTCTTCGCCACCGACGACGTCGCGGTCGGCGAGGCGTTCGTCGTCGCCCGGCGGATGGCGATCCCGGCGATGGAGAAGAAGGGCTTCCTGCTGCTGGAGGACGTCGGCGTCCCCCTCCCGGCACTCGGCGCCCTGGTCCGCGGGATCGCGGCGATCAGCCGCGACCGCGCGGTGACCATCGCGGTCATCGCCCACGCCGGCGACGGCAACACCCACCCGCTGATCGTCTTCGACGCCGCCGACCCCGACGAGTCCGACCGCGCCCAGGTGGCCTACGGCGAGGTGATGCGGCTGGCGATCCGGCTGGGCGGCACCATCACCGGCGAGCACGGCGTCGGGCGCCTCAAGCGCCCCTGGCTGGGCGACTACCTCGGGCCGGACGCGCTCGAGCTGAACCGCCGGGTCAAGACCGCGCTCGACCCCCAGGGCATCCTCAACCCGGGCGCCCTGCTGTGAGCTGACCACGACGCGCTGACCGACGGGCCCGAGCGCCCGTCGGTCAGCCCCGGTCGGGGCGAGGGATCAGCCCTTGAAGACGTCCTTGACGTCCTCGACCTTGTTCTTGGTCTTGGCCTCGCCCTGGTCGGCCTTGCCCTCGGCCTTGAGCGCGTCGTCGCCCTTGGCGTCGCCGACGACCTCCTTGGCCTTGCCGAGCGCGTCCTGGGCGGCGTTCTTGGCCTTGTCCGCGATTCCCATGGTGTTCTCCTTCGTCCTTGCTGGGTGGGGTGGTGCGAGCGACCGGGTTCGGCCGCTCAGCGGACGCGCACGCGAGTGCTGCGTCCGGTCCTGGGGCGTCGCGGCGCGTCGAGGACGACGCGGCAGACCACGTCGTCGTCCGGGAACGCCGCGGCGACGTCGGCGGCGCAGACCTCGGCCGCCTCGGTGAGGGTGGCGACGTCGGCCGACGGGTCCACGTGCCCGCGCAGCTCCAGGACCGTGCGGGAGCGCACGGTGCGGCTGGTGCCGCGGACGCCGGTGACCGGGGCCAGCGTGCCGAGCCGCTGCGCGGCGGCCGTCGCCGCCGAGGCCAGGTCGGCCTCGACGTGGCCGGAGCCGTCGCTGGCCCGCAGCCGCATCACCGACGGGCCGCTGCGACGCAGGTGCGCCAGCAGCCAGGCCAGCCCGGCGAGACCGAGCACGACCCCGACGGCGGCGAGGGTCCACGGCCACCACGCGGCGTCCAGGACGTCGTCGAGGCGCCCGGTGTCGAGCCGGTCGTCGAGGTGCAGGACCCAGCCGTGCTGCCAGTCGGCGGCGAGGAGGCCGAGGGCCACCAGGGCGAGGCCGACGACGAGGACGGCGAGGCGGTCGAGCAGCAGCAGGCGACGCGTCATCGCGGGACCTCCTGGAGCCGGACGCCGACCGTGGCGGCGGTGAGCGCGCCGGGGCCGTCGTCGAGGGCCGCGCGGACGGCGTCGCGCACGCCGGGCTCGCCCTCGCGGGCCACGACCTCGACGGTGACGCGGCGGCGGCCGACCCGGGTGGCCGCGGCCGAGACCACGCCCGGCGAGCGGTCGGCGACGGTCTGCGCGAGCGCCGCGAGGGCGCCGGGCGAGACCCACAGGTCCGCGGCGGCGGAGCCGCGCAGGTGGGTGCGGCGGCCCGGGAGGAGCGCGGCCACGACCAGCAGCAGCCCGACCACGGCGGCAGCGAGACCGGCGACCGTGAGCGCGGTGCTCGCGGTCAGGCCGTCGACGGCGTCGACGAGGTCGCGGGACCACGGCGTGCCGCCGACCCGACCCCGGTCGACGAGGAGGTCGCGGACCGCGACCACGGCGACCGCCACGAGGGCCAGGGCCAGCACCGGGGCGGCGAGGGCCGCGACCGGACGGGCGCGGGGCGGGGTGCGGTCGGTCGGGGCGCTCACTCGACCCGCCTCCTCTCCTGGTCGACCTCGGCGGCGCCGAGGGTGTGGATGGTGACGTCGACGGTGTGCAGGTGCACGCCGGTGATGCGGGCCGCCTCGCTCCGCACGGTGTCGCGGACCCGGGCGGCGATCCCGGCCACGTGGCAGGGCCACACGCAGGCGACGTCGACGGCCACGCGGGCGCTGCGGCCCTGCATGGTGATGTCGGCGTGCGGGCTGTTCGAACCCCGCAGGCGGCCCAGCGCCGTCCGGTGGGCGACCGTGCCGGGCGTGCTCAGCACCGCCTGCTCCACGACGTGCTGGATCGCGCGGACCCGGACCTCGAGGGTGCCGCGATCGTCGGGGCGCGCCCGGTCGAGGGTGGCTGGGCCGGCCGTCCCCTCGACGGCCGGCTCAGCCACGACGTCCTCGCACCAGCGCCGCGAGGTCGAGCTCGCCGTCGACGTGGCCGCCGACGAGGTAGCCGACACCCCCGAGGACGACGGCCAGGAGGAAACCGGTGAAGCCGCCGGCGACGATGGCGATCGTCAGCAGCAGCCCGGCGATGAGGCCGATCGTGGAGGTGGTCATGTGGTGGTCTCCTTCAGAGGTGGCCGTAGCGGCGCGAGCCGGGGAACGACCGGGGTAGGCGCCGCCGGACGGTGGCGACGAGGGTGGTGCCGGCCCCACGGACCCGCCGGGCGCTGCGGGCCACGCGGGAGGGTGCGACGGTGGTGGTGCCGGAGGTGACCGCGTCCGGCCCGTCGTCCCCTGCGGAGCCCCCCAGGCCCCGCATGGCACGCACGAACTCGGCCGGGTCGCCCCCGACGTCCGGGTGGTGCTCCTTGGCCAGCGCCCGCCGCCGCGCGCGGACGTCGCGCTGCGGGTCGCTCACGACGCCGGCCCCGCGGGCACCGTGGGCGGCGAGACGTCCTCGATCGTGACGTCGACCGGTCCGGCCACCAGCCCGTTCACGGCCCGGCGGACCAGCTCGGCCGTGCCGGCGATCGGCACGCCCCACGCCAGGACGACGTGGACCGCGCACCCCGGGTCGCGCAGCCGGACACCGACGACGCGACGACCGGGCAGGTAGGTTGCCACCTCGCCGTGCGCGCCGCCGTGCAGCCCGTCGACCCCGGCCACGGCCAGCACGGCCGCGGCGACGCGGTCGGCCGGCTCGGACCCCGCGGCGTCCGCGGGGGTCGTGGGGCTGCTCGGCGGGCTGCTCATCGGGTCACTCGACACGCGGGGCGTCGGCCTCGCCGTTGTCGGTGCCGTCGTCGAGGAAGACGTCGTGCACGGTGATGTTGACCTCGGTGACCTCGAGCCCGGTCATCCGCTCGACGGAGCCGATCACGTTGCGGCGGATGGCGACGGCGAGGTCAGCGATGGAGACGCCGTACTCGGCGACGATGTCGAGGTCGACCGCCGCCTGGCGCTCGCCGACCTCGACGCCGACGCCCTGGCTCAGGTTGGTGCGCGAGCCCGGGATCCGGTCGCGGATCGCGCCCACCGCGCGGGCGGCCCCGCCGCCGAGGTCGTGCACGCCGCTGATCTCGCGCGTGGCGATGCCGGCGATCTTCGCGACCACGGTGTCGGCGATCGCGGTGCGGCCCTGGTCGGACACGAGGACCCCGGAGCCCTCGGTCCTGGTCGCGACCTCGGTCCGGGTGCTGGTCGCCTGCTTCTCGCTCATGCTGTGTCCTCTCGTTGCGTTCATGTCGGTGCTTGGTCGTGCCGACCGGGTCGGTCGTCACGCGGTTCTCGTGTGTCCTGCGTCACTCCGGGCGTTCGTGGGTCCGCGGCGGTCCGGCACCTCTCGTTCGGCACGGGCCGCCTGTCGGGGTGGTTGCGGCACCGGTGAGTCGCGTCACGATGTGCGCGTGACCTCGACGTCGGCGGACGGGCCCTCCGACGCGGCCCTCGTCCGCGCCGCGCGGGTCGGGGACGAGGAGGCCTTCCAGGTCATCGTCGACCGCCACGGTCCCGGCATGTACCGCTACGCGCGCCGCCTGGTCGGGGGCAGCGACGCCGACGCCGCGGAGGTCACCCAGGAGGCGTTCATCTCGGCCTGGCGGAGCCTCGGGACCTTCGCGGGTCGGTCGAGCCTCAAGACCTGGCTGTTCCGGCTCGTGCACCGGCGCGCCGTCGACCTGCAGCGGCACCGCCGGCCGACCCCGATCAACGACGACCTGCTGTTGCGGATGGTGCGGCCCGCGCAGGACAACCCGCTGCAGCAGGTCCTGGACACCGAGCTGCTGACGGCGTTGCAGGCCGCGCTGGACGAACTACCGTGGC
This sequence comes from Nocardioides sp. S-1144, assembly GCF_005954645.2. Classification (NCBI taxonomy): domain Bacteria; kingdom Bacillati; phylum Actinomycetota; class Actinomycetes; order Propionibacteriales; family Nocardioidaceae; genus Nocardioides; species Nocardioides dongxiaopingii. The sequence goes on along the minus strand of NZ_CP040695.2, from coordinate 310,518 downwards.
ACCAGCGGGCGGCCTGGCTGCTGCGCGAGGTCGAGGGCCTGAGCTACGACGAGATCGCCGAGGCCCTGGCCCTGCCGGTCGGCAGCGTCCGCGGGCACCTGCACCGCGGCCGGCGGACACTAGCGGAGAGGATGGCTCGATGGCGCTAGACCCACTCGACCGGGCGACCCACGCCGCGCGCGACGAACCGGTCGACCGGTGGCCCGAGGTGTCGGCGGCGATCATGGCGGGCGTGCGCTCCCTGAGGACGCCGTCCGACCCGATCCGCGTCCACACCGACGGCCCCCCCGCCCGCGACGACGACGGGTCGCACACGTACGTGTCGTCGCGCGTCGTCGTCGACGCCCTGCGCCGGCTGCTCCAGCGCGACCCCACCCACGCACCCGCCGGCATCGGGCTGCGCGTCGACGGCGACCGGTTGGCGGCGATCGAGCTGAACCTGGTCGGCGCGTACGGCGTCGACCTCGTCGGCCTGGCCTCCCGCGTCCGGGGCGACGTCCTGGTCGAGGTCACCAGGCTCGTCGGCGCCGACCCGCGGTTCACCGCGGCCGACGTCGCCATCGAGTTCGTCGACGTCGTCGAGGGCGACCCGAACCTGGTCTGAGCCTCAGCCCCGGCGCCGGTCATCGCGGAGCCTGTCCTTGGCGTACCGCACGCCGAGCAGGGCGAGGAGCTTCCACACCACCCAGCCGAGCACCGCGAACGCGTTGCGCCTCACCTTCACACCCGATCGACCCATGGACGTCCCCCACCTCGTTCCGATTGACTTACGTCGTAAGCCTGTCGACAACTTACAACGTAAGGACAAGTCGGCGACCCGGCCGGGGGTTGCCCGCATACGGTGTGCGCACCACCTGAGGAGGACGTCATGGCACGCAACGCAGGAGCCGCCGGGCCCGACGAGCCGGGCGCGCGGGAGCTCACCTCGACCGACGCCGACGGTCGGACCGACGCCGATGCCGCCGTCGTCCTGGGCGAGGAGCCGCCGAGCTCCCGGGTCGCCCTGGACCGGCGCCGCATCGTCGACGCCGCACTCGCCCACATCGAGGAGTCGGGCATCGGCTCGCTGACGATGCGACGACTCGGCACCCGGCTCGGGGTGGAGGCGATGTCGCTGTACCGCTACGTCCCCGGCAAGGAGGACCTGCTCGACGCCGTCGTCGAGGCCCTCGTCGACGACATGGACGCCGACCCCGAGGAGAGCACCGCCCCCGCCTCCGGGTGGCAGGACTTCCTGCAACGCCTCGCCCACGGCGTGCGCCGGGTCGCCCTGGCCCACCCCAAGTCGTTCCCGCTGGTGGCCTCCCGGCCCCCCGAGGCGCCGTGGCTGCGCCCGCCGCTGCGCAGCCTGGAGTGGGTCGAGACCTTCCTGAACGGACTGGGCGAGGAGGGGTTCAGCGACGCGGCCGCCGTGGCGAGCTACCGCGCGTTCACGAGCTTCCTGCTCGGCACCCTGCTGCTCGAGGTGGCCACCATGGGGGCCGACATCGGCCCGCTCGACGTGCTCGAGGACGGCGAGGACGCCGACCCGCGGTTGCACGACTACCCGACCGTCGCCCGCCTCCGGCCCGGGCTCCGCGAGGACCACGCCGCCACCGAGTTCGAGGAGGCGCTCGAGGAGCTGCTCAACCGGATCGCGACCATCCGTGTCGAGCTCTGAGGACGCCGGCCGCGACGGCGGTCAGCACGGTGGCGGCGGCGTGGTCGGCCGCGTCGACCGCTTCCAGCAGCGCCACCGCGTGGTCGGGATGCCGATCTCGATCATCTACAAGTACGTCGACGACAGCGGCCCGCAGCTGGCCGCCCAGATCACCTACTACGCCTTCGTCTCGCTCTTCCCGCTGCTGCTGCTGGCCTCGACCGTCCTCGGCTTCGTCCTGTCCGGCGACCCCGAGCTGCAGCGGCGGGTGCTGGACTCGGCGCTGACCCAGCTGCCGCTGGTCGGCGACGACCTGCAGACCCCGCAGGGCATCGGCGGCGGGGTGACCGGGCTCGTCGTCGGCCTCGCGGGCGCGCTGTACGGCGCCATGGGCGTCGGCATGGCGGTGCAGAACGCCAGCAACACCGCCTGGACCGTGCCGCGCAACGTGCGCGGCAACCCGGTGGTCGCGCGGGGGCGCAGCATCGTCCTGCTCTGCGTGATCGGGGTCGACGTCCTTGGCACCACCGCGCTGGCCGGGCTGGTGGGGGCGGCCACCTTCATCGGCCCGCTGTCCAGCATCGCCCTGCTCGTGGGCACCGCGGCCATCCACACCGCGACGTTCGCCTTCGTCTTCCGCTTCGCCCCGGCCGCCCGGGGCCTCTCCTGGCGCGAGGTGCTGCCGGGCTCCCTCGCGGCCGCGGTCGCCTGGCTCGCCCTCCAGTACGTCGGCGTCGCCTACGTCGGCCACACCGTCGACGGCGCCAGCGCCACCAACGGAGTCTTCGCCGTCGTGCTGGGCCTCCTGGCCTTCCTCTACCTGGCCGCCGTGACCATCCTGCTGTGCCTCGAGCTCAACGTCGTGCTGGTCGACCGGCTGCACCCGCGCACCCTGCTGACGCCGTTCACCGACAACGTCGTGCTCACCGACGCCGACAAGCGCTCCTACACCGACCTCGCGAAGGCCCAGCGGCTCAAGGGCTTCGAGCGGGTCGAGGTCGAGTTCGCCCCCAGCCCCGCCGAGCAGCCACGCGACGACGTCGCGGACTGACGAGAACGGCTCCCGGCCCGCGCGGTGCGCGGATCGGGAGCCGGTCGGGTGAAGCTGGCGGTGGCGGTGGGATTTGAACCCACGGTGGGTTGCCCCACACATCATTTCGAGTGATGCACCTTCGGCCGCTCGGACACGCCACCGCCGGGAAGGCTACCGGAGCCCGGACGGGCGGGTGAAATCGGATCGGCGCGTGACCTCGCGCCGCCCTCGTCGTTGAGCCGGTGAAGGGCCGGCCGGCTCATGGGGTGTCGGCCGGCCCTCACGGCGCCGTCCGGTTCGCGGTCGACCGTCGGTGACCGCTGTCCCGGCCGCCGAGGCGGGGCCGGCCCCTGACCCGGCTACCGGCCCCAGCCGGGGTCGCGACCGGTCAGGCCGACCAGCCGGTCGAGCGGGCTCGCGTCCTCGGCCACCGCGACCGGGGGTCCGAAGAGCCCGGCGTCGTCGGCGAGGGCGCCCGCGGGAGGCACGAACGAGGCCGCGAAGCCGGTGCACGCCTCGACGGCGGCGGGGTCGGCGGCGTACTCCTGACCCGTCGCCACCGCCAGGTCCCAGGCGTGCACGGTGATCTCGTCGAGGGCGACGAGGGCGGCCTCCGGCGCGCTCAGCTCGACCGGTCCCGCCCAGGTGCGCCCCTCGTACGCCGCCGGCTCGGCCCAGGCGGCGGCGAGCCGGTCGAGCCCGGCCGCGACCTCCTCGCGGACGGCGTCCAGCGACCGCGCCGCACCGCCGCCCGGTGCGGCGTCGCCGGTCGCCGGCTCCTTCGTCGCGGCGCGGGTGAACGCGACGGTCAGCTCCCGGACATGGTCGACCAGGTCGGCGACCGTGTACGCCGGGCACGGCGTCCGGTGCCCCAGCTGGTCCTCGCGGGTGCCGCGCACCAGGCGGGCCAGCTCGCGGGCGGTGGGGGTGAGGTCCAGCTCGTCGCTCATGGCAGGTGCTGACCCGACCCGCCGACCGGAGTCATCGCCGCCGGTTCAGCGGCGTTCGCCGAAGAAGTCCGTGAGCAGCGCGACCGACTCGGCGGCGCGCACCCCGGCGACCACCTCGGGCCGGTGGTTGAGCCGGCGGTCGCGGACGACGTCCCACAGCGACCCGACGGCACCGGCCTTGTCGTCGTGGGCGGCGAACACGACCCGCTCGACCCGCGCCAGCACGGCCGCCCCGGCGCACATGGTGCAGGGCTCGAGCGTGACGACGAGGGTGCACCCGCCCAACCGCCAGGAGCCGAGCGTGCGGGCGGCCTCGCGCAGCGCGACCACCTCGGCGTGGCCGGTGGGGTCCTGGTCGGCCTCGCGGACGTTGCGGCCGCGTCCGAGCACCGCTGCGTCCGGCCCGAGCACGACCGCGCCGATCGGCACGTCGCCGGTGGCCAGCGCCGCCCGCGCCTCCTGGAGGGCGGCCCCCATCGCGTCGTCCCAGCGGTGCCTGCTCACCGGCCCATCATCCACGCCGGGACGTGCGGCGCCGCTCGGGCGACCAGCCCCCGGGTGCTGGCGCTCAGGCCGGGGCGAGGCCGACGACGTCGTCGAAGAGCGCGCCGAAGCCGAGCAGCCGGGCGACGTCGGAGAGCAGCTCGTCGGGGTAGAGGTCGGGGTCGTCGAGCATCGCCTCGAGGGCGACGGCGTCGAGACCGAGGTCGGCGAGCAGGTCGAGGTCGCCGGCCGGCGCCTGCTGGTCGTCGTCGTCGGGCTGCGGGAGCCGGAGGAAGTCGACGGCGGTCTCGGCCAGGTCCCACTCCCCGGCCGCGGTGATGTCGGAGAGCAGCAGCCGGGTGCGCCCGGCCTGGACCCGCAGGACGAGGAAGAAGTCGTCGTCGATGGCGACCAGCCCGACCGCGCCGCCGTCGCCCTGGAAGCGGCGCAGCGCCTCGCTCAGGGTGTCGACGTCGGCCGGGAGGTCGTGCGCCAGCTCCTGCACCACCCACGCGCCGTCGTCGCGGTAGGCGGCGAGGGCGAAGTCGACCTCGTCGAGGGTCTCGGCCATGTCCCCAGCGTCGGGGTGCGGTCGGACGTGGTCAAGCCCTTTCGGCGCGTCGGCACTAAGGTGCGGCCATGCGCACCCACGTCGTCGACCACCCGCTGGTGGCCCACAAGCTCACCGTGCTCCGCGACGAGCGCACCGACTCCCCGACGTTCCGCAACCTCACCGACGAGCTGGTGACCCTGCTGGCCTACGAGGCGACCCGCGACGTGCGCGTCGTCCCCGACGACATCGTGACGCCGGTGGCGCCGATGACCGGCGTGACGCTCGCGACGCCGAAGCCGCTGGTCGTGCCGATCCTGCGGGCCGGGCTCGGGATGCTCGACGGGATGATGCGGCTGCTGCCGACCGCCGAGGTCGGCTTCCTCGGGATGGTGCGCAACGAGGAGACGCTCGAGGCCGCGACGTACGCCGAGCGGCTGCCCGAGGACCTGTCCGGACGCCAGTGCTACGTGCTCGACCCGATGCTGGCGACCGGGGGCACGCTCGCGGCCGCGATCCGCTTCCTCACCGACCGGGGCGCCGACGACATCACCTGCATCTGCCTGCTCGCCGCCCCCGAGGGCTGCGACAACCTCGAGCGCGCCCTCGAGGGCCTGCCGGTGCCGGTCACCGTGGTCACCGCCGCGCTGGACGAGCGGCTGAACGAGAAGGGCTACATCGTGCCCGGCCTCGGCGACGCCGGCGACCGGCTGTACGGCATCGCCGGCTGACCCACCCCGCGACCCGCCCGGTCCCGGGCGTCGCGCCGTCCCCTACGTTGGCGGGCATGCTGGAAGCGCGCTCGCTGAGCAGGGTCTACGGCTCGACGACGGTGGTCGACGACGTCTCCTTCACCGTCACCCCCGGCCGGGTCACCGGCTTCGTGGGGGCCAACGGCGCCGGCAAGACCACCACGATGCGGATGCTGATGGGCGTCCTGGGCACCAGCGGCGGGGAGGTGCTCTGGAACGGCGCCCCGATCACCGCCGAGGCGCGCCGGACGTTCGGCTACATGCCGGAGGAGCGCGGCCTCTACCCGCGGATGAAGCTGCACGAGCAGCTGGTCTTCTTCGCCCGGCTGCACGGGCTCGGCGCCGACGACGCCGCCGCCCGGGCGACGTCGCTGCTGGGCCACTTCGGCCTCGAGGAGCGCCGCGACGACGTCCTCGACGACCTGTCGCTGGGCAACCAGCAGCGCGTCCAGATCGCGGCCGCCCTGGTGCACCGGCCGTCCGCGCTGGTGCTCGACGAGCCCTTCTCCGGCCTCGACCCCACCGCGGTCGACTCGATGATCGAGCTGCTGCGCGCCGAGGCCGGCCAGCTCCCGCTGCTGTTCTCCAGCCACCAGCTCGACCTGGTCGAGCGGCTGTGCGACGACGTCGTGGTGCTGGCGCGCGGCCGGGTGGTCGCCTCCGGCACCGTCGAGGACCTGCGCGCCCGCGGCGCGGACCGCTACCCGCGTCGTCCACGCCGGCGACGTCGACGCGGCCTGGCTGCGCGACCTGGCCGGCGTCGTGGTCGACGACGTCGACGGGTCCAGCGCCGTGGTCAGCCTCGACGGGCTCAGCGCGCCCGACCTGGTGGCCGCCGCCGTGGCCCGCGGGCCGGTCCAGGAGGTCGCCCGGGTGCGCCAGCCGTTGTCCGAGATCTTCCGGGAGGTCACCCGATGAGCAGCCGCAGGACGACCGGGCTCTGGCGGGTCGTCGCCGCCCGCGAGGTCAGCACCCAGGTCGCAGCAAGGCGTTCCGGTTCTCCGTCGCCGCGCTCGTCCTCGGCCTGGTCGCGATCGTGGTCGCGGTGACGCTGTTCCCCGACGGCGAGGAGACCTACGACGTCGCGGTGGTCGGCGGCGCGAGCAGCGACCTGGTGGCCAGCGGGTCGTCGATCGCCGGCTCGCTCGAGGACGGGACCGAGCTCGAGGCCCAGGACTACGACGACCCCGCGGCGGCCGAGGAGGCCGTGCGCGAGGGCGACGTCGACGCCGCCCTGCTCGCCACCGACGACGGCTACGAGCTGGTCGGCGACGGCGAGGTCGAGCCGGTGCTCGGCGAGGCGCTGCGGGCCGCCGTCTCGCAGGCGGTCACCCAGGAGAACGCCGCCGCCCAGGACGTCGACCTGGAGGCCCTCACCGCCGGCACCCAGGTCGGCCAGCGCCTCCTCGACCCCGACGCCGAGGACGCCGGCCTGCGCACGGCGGCGTCGTTCGTGTTCGTGCTGCTGTTCTACGTCACCGCGCTGACGTTCGGGATGCAGATCGCCTCGTCGGTCACGCAGGAGAAGGAGAGCCGGGTCGTGGAGATCCTGGCCGCCGCCGTCCCGATCCGGACGCTGCTGTGGGGCAAGGTCATCGGCACCTCGGTCCTGGCGGTCGGGCAGACCGTGCTGCTCGCCGCGGTCGGCGTCGTCGCGCTGCTCGCGACCGGCAACGGGCACGCGCTCGGCGTCGTCGGCCCGGCGATCGGGTGGTACGTGGTCTTCTTCGTGCTCGGCTTCGTCGCGCTCGCCGGGTTCTGGTCGATCGCCGGCTCGCTGGCCGGGCGCCAGCAGGACCTGGGCGCGACGACGGCGCCGCTGCAGATGATCCTGTTCGCGCCGTACCTGGTCTCGGTGCTGGCCGGCGACGGCGTCAGGACCGTCGTCTCGATGCTGCCGATCGTCTCGACGATGATGATGCCGTCGCGGCTCGCCGAGGGCGACGTCCCGCTGTGGCAGCTCGGGGTCGCGATCCTCACCACGGTGGCCGCGGCCGCGCTGTTCGTGCGGGTGGGGGCGGCGGTCTACGAGCGCACCCTGCTGCAGACCGGGCGCCGGATCGGCCTGCGCGAGGCTCTCTCCGACGCCCGGTCCTGAGCGCTGCCGGGACGTCCCGGCGCTCGGGGCTCAGGCGCCCTTGCCGGTCACCGTGACGGGGACGTTGCCGCGGGTGGCCTTGGAGTAGGGGCAGAGCTGGTGCGCGGCTTCGACGAGCTCCTGCGCCTTGGCGTCGTCGACGCCCGGGATGGTCGCGGTGATGTCGGCGGTGATGGCGAACGAGTCGCCCTCGGGACCGAAGCCGACCGCGATGTCGACCGTCGAGCCGGACGCGTCGACGCCGGCGTTCTTGGCGGCCAGGCCGAGCGCACCCTGGAAGCAGGCGCCGTAGCCGACGGCGAACAGCTGCTCCGGGTTCGTGCCGGTGCCCGGCCCGCCGGTCTCCTTCGGGGCGGTCAGGTCGAGGTCCAGGACGCCGTCCTCGGACCGGGCGTGGCCGGCGCGGCCACCGGTGACGGAGGCGCGGGCGGTGTAGACGATCTTCGTGGGTGTGTTGGTCATGTGGGGCTGAACCTCCCCCCGCCCGCCGGTGTTCCTTGTCTGACAACCCCTCCCCCGCGTGCCGAGCCAGTGCGACCGGGGCAGACCGGGGTGGGGCGGCGTCAGAGGGCCTTGGTCGCGGCCAGCACCTTGCCGAGGGTGTCCTTGGCGTCGCCGAAGAGCAGGGTCGTGGTGGGCTCGAAGAGCAGCTCGTTCTCGATGCCGGCGAAGCCCGGTCGCATCGAGCGCTTGAGGAAGACCACCTGGCGCGCCTGGTCGACGTCGAGGATCGGCATCCCGTAGATCGGCGCGCTCGGCGTGGTGCGGGCGGCCGGGTTGACGACGTCGTTGGCGCCGACGACCAGGACGACGTCGGTCTGGCGGAACTCGCCGTTGATGTCGTCCATCTCCTTGAGCTGCTCGTAGGGCACCTGGGCCTCGGCGAGCAGCACGTTCATGTGACCCGGCATCCGGCCCGCGACCGGGTGGATCGCGTAGTCGACCTCGGTGCCGCGGGCGAGCAGCACCTCGACCAGCTCGCGCAACGTGTGCTGCGCCTGGGCCACGGCCAGGCCGTAGCCGGGCACGACGATCACCCGGTCGGCGTACCCGAGGAGGATCGCGACGTCCTCGGGCCCGGCGCTGCGCACCGGCCGGTCGGAGGCCTCGCCGGCGCCGAGGGTCGAGCCCCCCCGGAGCGCGCCGAAGAGGATGTTGGACACCGAGCGCCCCATCGCCCTGGCCATCAGCAGCGTGAGGAACGTGCCCGAGGCACCGACCAGGGTGCCGGCGACGAGGAGCACGGTGTTCTGCAGCACGTAGCCGCCGGCGGCGACGGTGAGGCCGGTGAAGGCGTTGAGCAGCGAGATGACGATCGGGACGTCGGCGCCGCCGACCGGCAGCACCAGCAGGACGCCGAGCGCCAGGCCGAGCACGGCGAGCACGACGCCGGCCCACACCACCGGCTCGTCGACGATCACCCCGGACACGACCAGCCCGGCGAGGAACACCCCGCCGAAGGCGACCGGCAGGCCGGGGAAGACGACCGGGCGCGAGGTCATCAGGTCCTGGAGCTTGGCGAAGGTGATCACCGAGCCCGAGAACGAGACCGCGCCGACGAGGATCGTGAACGCCGTCGCCACCAGGTAGGCGACCTCGACGTCGACGCCGACCGCGGCGGCGTCCGCGAGGTGCTCGAGCTCGAGGAGGGCGACCAGCGCGGCCGCACCGCCGCCGACGCCGTTGAACAGCGCGACCATCTGCGGCATCTGGGTCATCTGGACGCGCTGCGCGCCGACGGCCCCGACCACCGTGCCGACGGCCACGGCGACCAGGATGAGCACGACGTTGTCGAGGTCGGCGTAGAGGAACGGCACCGCGCACGCGACGACGGCGGCACCGGCGCCGACCAGGTTGCCCGTGCGCGCCGTCCGCGGACCCGACAGGCCCTTGAGGGCGAGGATGAACCCGACGGCGCAGACGAGGAAGACGACCTCGGCCCAGGTCGGCATCAGGCGCCCCCGCCCTCGACGGGCTTCCTCGCCGGGGGCTTGCGGGTGAACATCTGCAGCATCCGGTCGGTCACCACGAACCCGCCGACCATGTTGATCGCCGCGAGCACGATCGCCACCAGCGCGACCACCAGCGCGAAGCCGTCGGCGCTGCCGGCGACGAGGATCGCGCCGAGCAGGATGATCCCGTGGATGGCGTTCGCGCCGGACATGAGCGGGGTGTGCAGCGTCGAGGAGACCTTGGAGATCACCTCGATGCCGACGAAGACGCTGAGGACGATGTAGGTCAGCCAGGTGACGTCGTTGCTCATGCGGGGTCCCCTCGGCGTTGTTCGGCGGCGGAGCGAAGCGGGGGAGCCGGAGAACGGCGTGGGGTGCTCATGCGGGGTCCCCTCGGCGTTGTTCGGCGGCGGAGCGAAGCGGGGGAGCCGGAGAACGGCGTGGGGTGCTCATGGTCGCTCCTCGGCCGGGTTGCCCTCGAGGGCGACGCGGGTGGGTTCGTGGCGGACGACGCCGTCGTGGGTGACGCAGGCGGCGGCGAGGATCTCGTCGTCGAGGTCGGGGTCGAGCGTGGGTGCGCCGTCGGCGTCGGCGCGCGTGAGGAGCGTGACGAGGTTGACGATGTTCTGGGCGTAGAGTCGGGACGCCGGCCCCGGCATCTGCGAGGGGACGTTGCGCCCGCCCCACACCTGGGCGTGCCCGATCCGGACGATCGTGCCGGCGACGGCGCCCTCCACGTTGCCCCCGCTGTCGGCGGCGAGGTCGACGACCACCGAGCCCGGGCGCATCTGCTCGATCGTGGCCGCCTCGACCAGCAGCGGCGCGGTGCGCCCCGGGACGGCGGCGGTGGTGATCAGCGCGTCGGCGTTCGCGATGTAGGGCGCCAGCAGCTCGCGCTGCCGCGCCGCCCGGTCCTCGCTCATCTCCCGGGCGTAGCCGCCGGCACCGTCGAGCGTCTCGAGGTCGAGCTCGATGGCCTTGGCGCCCATCGAGCGGATCTCCTCGGCGGCCGCGGCGCGCACGTCGTAGGCGCGGACGACGGCCCCGAGCCGCTTCGCGGTCGCGATCGCCTGGAGCCCGGCGACCCCGGCCCCCAGGACGACGACCTCCGCGGGCTGCACGGTGCCGGCCGCGGTCATGTTGAGGGGGAAGAACCGGCGCAGCAGGCCGACGGCGACGACCGCGCACCGGTAGCCGCTGACCAGGCTCTGCGAGCTGAGCGCGTCCATCGACTGCGCCCGCGAGATGCGGGGCACCAGCTCCATCGCGAGGCTGGTGATGCCGAGGTCGCGCAGGTCGGCGACCAGCCCGAGCTCCTGGCCGACCGGGAGGAAGGACACCGTCGTGGCGCCGCGCCGCAGCCGCCGGACCGTGCCCGGGTCGAGCGGCTGCACGGACACGACGAGGTCGGCGTCGTCGACGGCGTCCGGGTCGAGGACGGCTCCGGCGTCGGCGTACTCGGCGTCGGCGAGGAGGGCGCGCTCACCGGCACCCGGCTCGACGAGCACGTCGTAGCCGAGCGTGGTCAGCCTGCCGACCAGCTCGGGCACGAGCGCGACCCGCGTCTCGCCCTCGCGGGTCTCCCTCACCACTGCGATCCTCACGACGGTCAACCTAGGCCACCGCGCCCCCGCTCGTGTGAGCCCGCTCACTGCGACCAGGTGGCGAGCGCGGTCCACACCACGCCACCCCGCGCCGTGCCATGCCGCGCGGCGTCAGCCGAGCACGACCTCGGTCACCACCTCGTGCCGCGGACGGCGGCGCGCCCCCTCACCGAGGTGGGAGGCGACGAGCGCGACCCGGTCGACGGTCCAGGGAGGTCCGGCGTAGGTGTCGAGGAGGCGGACCCACCGCGTGACCTCCTGCGGGCGCCCGAGCCGGGCCAGGGTCACGTGGGGACGGAACCGCTGGCCGTCCGGGGCGACGCCGGCGTGGTTGGCGGCCGACCGGGCACCGACCGCGAGCCGGTCGAGCTCCTCGCGGGCCGCCGCGCCGAGGTCGAGACCGGCCCACAGCACCCTCGCCCGGGCCGCGTCGGGGAAGGCCCCGCCGCCGGCGATCCTCGCCTCGAACGGCGTCCGGCGGGACGCGGCGGTGGCGAGCCCCTCGACGAGCCCGTCGAGCGCGCGGTCGGGGACGGCGGCGAGGAAGGCGAGGGTGACGTGCAGCTGCTCGGACGACGTCCACCGGAGGTCACCGTGCTCGCGCCGCGGCCCGAGGAACTCGACGAGGTGCTCGACGGCGTCGTCGGGGGGCTGCACCGCCACGAACATGCGGGTCACGCCCGGCTCACCCGACCCGGCAGCCGGCGTGCGGCCTCGGCGCTCATGCTCCGATCGTGTCCGTCGGTGGGGCGGACCACAAGCGACTAGCGCGAGCCCTCGAGGAAGTGCGTCGTGACGCGGTGCCCGGCCTCGACCAGCAGCAGCTCGCGCATCAGGTCGTCGGGCCGCTGGGTGACGACCGAGACCGTCGCGCCGCGCTCGGCGGCCTCCGCCTCGACGGCGGCCAGCGCGGCGGCGGTGTCGACGGAGGTGACCAGCAGGACCGACCCGCCCGGGTCGTGGACCGGTGGCGCCGGCACGAGGGTGCCGCTGGCGCCCGGCGCGTCGAGGCGCACCTTGCCGCCCTCGCCGCGCACCTGGACCAGGGGCAGGTCGCGGTGCCACCAGACCTCGGCGACGGTGAGGCCGAGCGCCTCGGCGCAGGCCCTGCGCTCGGGCTCGGCGGCGGGTGCGACGAGCCGGACCGGCTGGCCGGCGTCCAGGACGGCGGTGAGCAGGGCGCTGCCCTCGGTCTCCCACGCCGGCGCGGAGACGACCAGGTCGTCGACGACGCGGCGCCGCTCGCCGGGCACGGCGACGACGTAGCCGTGGTCGGTGCGCAGGGTGAGCGCGGCGGCGTCGTCGACCAGGTGGGCCAGGAAGGCGCGGTGCCGCTCGGTCGCGTCGGCCGCCGGACGCCAGAAGCGCGGGGCGTGCGGGGCCAGCGCGGCCCGGCGGGCGGCGGCCGCCTCGACGGCCCAGTCGAGGTCGGCGGCGGTGAGGGGACGCACGGTCGCCGACTGGTCCACGGGCGCGCTCACAGGCCGAGGTCCCGGCCGATGAGCTCCTTCATGATCTCGTTCGACCCCGCCCAGATCTTCGAGACACGGGCGTCGCGCCAGGCCCGCGCCACGCGGTACTCGTTCATGTAGCCGTAGCCGCCGTGCAGCTGCACGCAGTGGTCGAGGATGTCGTTCTGCACCTGCGAGGTCCACCACTTGGCCTTCGCGGCGTCGACCGGGGTGAGCTCCTGCTTGGCGTGCGCGACGACGCAGGCGTCGACGTAGGCCTGGGTGACGTCGACCTGGGTGAAGAGCTCGGCGAGCAGGAACTTGTTGTGCTGGAAGGTGCCGATGGCGGCGCCGAACGCCGCCCGCTCCTGGGCGTAGACGAGCGTCTCGCCGAGGATCTGCCGGGCGTGGGCGAGGTTCGAGATCGCGCAGCCGAGCCGCTCCTGCGGGAGGTTCTGCATCATGTGCACGAAGCCGAGGTCGAGCTCGCCCACGATGTCGTCGTCGGTGAGCCGGACGTCGTCGAGGAAGAGCTCCGCGGTGTCGGACTCGTCCTGGCCGACCTTGTCGAGCTTGCGGCCGCGGCTGAAGCCCTCGGCGTCGGTCGGGACCGCGAAGAGCGTGATGCCCTTGGCCTTCTTCTCCGGTGAGGTGCGCACGGCCGTGACGACGAGGTCGGCGGAGTAGCCGTTGGTGATGAAGGTCTTCGAGCCGTTGACCACCCAGTCGTCGCCGTCGCGCACGGCGCTCGACCGGAGCGCGGCGAGGTCGGAGCCACCGCTGGGCTCGGTCATGCCGATGGCGGTCAGGATCTCGCCGGAGGCGACCCCCGGCAGCCACCGCGCCCGCTGCTCCTCGGTGGTGAGCTCCACGAGGTAGGGCGCCACGATGTCGGCGTGGATGCCGACGCACGACCCGAGCGCCGCGTTGACCTTGGACAGCTCCTCCAGGAGCACGGCGTTGAACCGGTAGTCACCCTCGGCCAGGTCGCGCGAGCCGCCGTACTGGTCGGGGATCTCGAGGCCGAGGAAGCCCTGGGCGCCGGCCGCGGTCCAGAACTCCCGCGGCAGCGCCTTGTCGGCGGCGTGCTGCTCGACGTGGGGCACCACCGACCGGTCGAGGAACTCCTTGACCGAGGCGCGGAACGCCTCGTGGTCCTCGCCGTAGATCTCGCGCTTCATGCCGGCGATCGTACTGCGGTGGCTACCAGGCGGTAACCGACGCTAGCCCGTGAAGTCGTTCGGGTCGATGACCTCGTCGGCCGGCGGGGCCTGGGCGGTGAAGGGCTCGTCGAAGCCGCTGAGGTCGAAGCGGCCGTTGTCGGCGTCGTTCTCGAGGCGGAGCACGTAGTGCGGCGCCTCGAGCCGCACCTGCGCGACCGTGGTGTCGGAGCCGTCGGCGGTGGTGATCGCCACGACCTCCTGGCCGTCGATCTCGGTGACCTCGCCCTTGGTGGCCTCGCCCTCGCTGGTGCCACCGTCGCCCTCGAGCAGCTCGTCGAGGTCGCACAGGTCGGCGAAGTCCTCGGACTGCGCCGCGTCGGCCTTGAGCCACTTGTCGCCGATCAGGGTCATGAAGAGGTCGACGTCGACCGAGCCGTCGGTGTTGCTCGCCTCGAGGAAGGCGCGGTCGGGCCGCAGCCAGGCCTCCCCGTCGATGCGCCGGAGCTGGGCGGCGCCGTCGCCGATGCTCAGCTCGCCGTCGCAGTTGCCGGCCGAGGTGATCGTCATCTCGACGCCGCCGGGCTGCCCGTCCTGGTCGACGGTGCCGGACATCCGCACCGAGTCCAGCACCCGCATGTCCTTCTCGGCGGCGAGCAGGATGGCGTCGGCCTCGGAGTCGAGGAACTCCTGGGACTCGGCCGAGCGACCGCCCGCCTCGGTCCCCCCGCCGCCGGTGCCACCGGTGCCACCGTTGCCGCCGTTCCCGCCGTTGCCGCCGTCACCCCCGGTGCCGGCGACGATCGCGGCGCCACCGCCGACGATGATCGCCACGGCGGCCGCCGAGAGCCCGATCCACAGCCCGCGCCGCGACCCGCGCGAGGACCCACCCGAGGAGCGCGGCGGGGCGCCGTGGGCGCCGGGCGGGCCGGACGGCGGCGGCCCGGTCGGCGCCGAGGCCGCGAGGTGACGGGGGGTCCCGTGCTGCCCGGGCTGGCCCTGCTGGTGAGGGGAGGACGACGGCGGCACCGACGGCGTCGGCGTCCGGTGCGGCGCACCGCCGCCGGTCTGCGTGGGGGCGGACCCGCTGAGCGTCGCCGCGTGCACCCCGTACGCCGGGTCGTCGGTCATCCGCAGGCACTCGCGCAGGTCGTCGCGCAGGGCCAGCGCGGAGCGGTAGCGGTGCCCCGGCTCCTTAGCCATCGAGACCCGCAGCGCGCGGTTGAGGGCCTCGGTCATCGGCGAGACCGTGGGCAGCTGGGGCACCGGGCTGGTCATGTGGGCGCCGGCGATCTCGAACTCCGTCACGCCGGAGTACGGCGGCTGGCCGGTGAGCGCGACCCAGAGCAGGCACCCGAGGGAGTAGATGTCGGTCGAGACGCCGGCCTGCGCGCCGGAGTGCAGCTCGGGCGCCATGTAGGACGGGGTGCCGGCCACCACGCTGCCGATCCGGGTGACCTCCGCGTCGACGCGGCGGGCGATGCCGAAGTCGCCGAGGTAGGCCTGGACGGTGTCGGGCCCGCGACGGCGGACCAGGACGTTGCCCGGCTTGATGTCGCGGTGCACGAAGCCCGCGGTGTGGGCGTCGTGGAGCCCGCTGGCGACCTGCTCGATCAGCTCGAGCGCCTTGCCGAGCGGCGCCGGGCCCCAGCGGGTGAGCATCTGGCCCAGGTCGCCGTCGGGGATCAGCTGCGTGGCGATGTAGAGGTAGCCGTCCTCCTCGCCGTGGGCGTAGACCTGCACGACGTGGGGCGAGTCGAGGGAGGCCAGGGCCCGCGCCTCGCTGGCGAAGCGCGCGCGGAACTCGGGGTCGCCGGCGAGCTGCGGGGAGATCACCTTCAGGGCCACCCGGCGCTCGAGGTTGACCTCCAGCGCGTCGTAGACGACACCCATGCCGCCGGCCCCGAGCTGGGCGATCACCCGGAAGCGGCCGATCGAGTCGCCGGGGGTGGGGAAGGATGCGGTCACAGGCATGTTCTACCTGACGCGGGCACCCCTCGGGAGGATCCCGGAGAACCGGTCGGGTGTGCTTGGATCGTTCCAAACACCAATGGAGGCACCGTGAGCGAGCACCCGACGACGCCGATCGACGTCATCGACGGTCCGATCTGGCCCGGACATCCCTACCCGCTGGGGGCCACGTTCGACGGCACCGGCACCAACTTCGCCCTGTTCAGCGAGGTCGCCGAGCAGGTCGAGCTGTGCCTCTTCGACGCCGACGGCGCGGAGACGCGGGTCCCGCTCACCGAGGTCGACGCCTTCGTGTGGCACTGCTACCTGCCGCAGGTCCAGCCCGGTCAGCGCTACGGCTACCGCGTGCACGGCCCCTACGACCCCGAGCGGGGCCTGCGCTGCAACCCCAACAAGCTGCTCCTCGACCCCTACGCCAAGGCGACCGCGGGCGAGATCGACTGGGACCAGAGCCTGTTCGGCTACACCTTTGGCGACGAGGACTCCCGCAACGACGAGGACTCCGCCGGGCACATGACGCACGGCGTCGTGATCAACCCCTTCTTCGACTGGGAGGGTGACCGGCTGCTCAACATCCCCTACAACGAGTCGGTCATCTACGAGGCGCACGTCAAGGGGATGACGATGCAGCACCCCGACGTCCCCGAGGAGCTGCGCGGCACCTACGCCGGCCTGGCCCACCCCGCCATCACCGAGCACCTCAAGCACCTCGGCATCACCGCGATCGAGCTGATGCCGGTGCACCAGTTCATCCAGGACAGCACCCTGCTCGACAAGGGCCTGCGCAACTACTGGGGCTACAACACCCTGGCCTTCCTCGCGCCGCACGCCGACTACGCCGCCACCGGCGGGCCCGGGCAGCTGGGCCAGCAGGTCCAGGAGTTCAAGGGCATGGTCAAGGCGATGCACGCCGCCGGCATCGAGGTCATCCTCGACGTCGTCTACAACCACACCGCCGAGGGCAACCACCTCGGTCCGACGCTGAGCATGCGCGGCATCGACAACCAGGCCTACTACCGCACGGTCGAGGACGACCAGAAGTTCTACATGGACTACACCGGTACCGGGAACTCCCTCAACGTC
Organism: Nocardioides sp. S-1144; assembly: GCF_005954645.2. Taxonomy (NCBI): domain Bacteria; kingdom Bacillati; phylum Actinomycetota; class Actinomycetes; order Propionibacteriales; family Nocardioidaceae; genus Nocardioides; species Nocardioides dongxiaopingii. Next base: position 293,792 of record NZ_CP040695.2, on the reverse strand, counting down.
GGCCACCCGCACGCGCTGCAGCTGATCATGGACTCCCTGCGCTACTGGGTCACCGAGATGCACGTCGACGGCTTCCGCTTCGACCTCGCCTCCACCCTGGCCCGGGAGTTCTACGAGGTCGACCGGCTCGCGACGTTCTTCGAGCTCGTCCAGCAGGACCCGGTGGTCTCCCAGGTCAAGCTCATCGCCGAGCCCTGGGACATCGGCCCCGGCGGCTACCAGGTCGGCGGCTTCCCGCCGCAGTGGACCGAGTGGAACGGCGCCTACCGCGACGTCGTCCGTGACTTCTGGCGCGGTGAGCCGGCGCTGGGCGAGTTCGCCTCGCGCGTGGCCGGCTCCTCCGACCTCTACGAGCACTCCGGACGGCGTCCGGTGGCCAGCATCAACTTCGTCACCGCCCACGACGGCTTCACGATGCGCGACCTGGTCTCCTACAACGAGAAGCACAACGAGGCCAACGGCGAGGACAGCCGCGACGGCGAGAGCCACAACCGCTCCTACAACCACGGGGCCGAGGGCCCCACCGACGACCCGGAGATCCTCGCGCTGCGCTCGCGGGCCCAGCGCAACCTGCTGGCCACGCTGCTCCTCAGCCAGGGGGTCCCGATGCTGCTGCACGGCGACGAGCTCGGTCGCACCCAGCACGGCAACAACAACACCTACGCCCAGGACTCCGAGATCGCCTGGATGGACTGGGTCAACATCGACCGGCCGCTGATGGAGTTCACCGCCGCGGTGATCCAGCTGCGGCACTCGCACCCGACGTTCCGCCGCAAGCGGTTCTTCACCGGGACCACCGTGCGCATCGGGGAGGCCGGTGAGGACCGGCTCAACGACATCGTCTGGCTGCACCTCGACGGGCACCCCATGGAGGACGGCGACTGGGACGGCGGCTCGCAGGCCATCGGGATGTACCTCAACGGCAACGGCATCGCCGGCAAGGACGCCCGCGGCGCCACCATCACCGACGAGCACTTCCTGCTCTACTTCAACGCCGACGGGCCGGCCGACATCACCCTGCCGCCGGAGGAGTACTCCGCGGCCTGGGACGTCGTCATCAACACCGGCGGGTCCGCCGACGCCGCCGAGACGTGCCCGGCCGGGTCGAGCTTCCACATGGAGAGCAGCAGCCTGCTGGTGCTGCGCGAGCACCGCGAGCCCGAGCCCGAGACCGACCACTCCGTCGCGGCCTCGGTGGCGGCGTCGGTGGCCTCGCAGACCCGGAACGGCTGATCGTGCGCGCCCCCACCAACACCTACCGGCTCCAGGTCCGGGCGTCGTTCGACCTGCACGAGGCCGCCACGCGGCTGCCCTACCTGCGTGACCTCGGCGTCGACTGGGTCTACCTGTCGCCGCTGCTCGAGGCCGAGCCCGGCTCCGACCACGGCTACGACGTCGTCGCCCACGACCGGGTCGACCCGGCCCGCGGCGGCGGCGAGGGCCTCGACGTCCTCGTGGCCGAGGCGCGCCGGCTCGGGCTCGGCGTCCTGGTCGACATCGTGCCCAACCACGTCGGCGTCGCGACCCCGAGCGCCAACGCGTGGTGGTGGGACATGCTCACCCACGGGCGCGACTCGCGCTACGCGGAGGCCTTCGACGTCGACTGGGACGTCGCGAGCGGCCGGGTCCGGATCCCGGTGCTGGGCGACGACGGCACCGACGCCGTCGTGCACGACGCGGAGGCCGGCCTCTTCCGCTACCACGACCACACCTTCCCCGTCGCGCCCGGCACGAGCTCTCTCGACGAGCAGCACTACGAGCTGACGCACTGGACGGCGGCCGACGACGGGCTGAACTACCGGCGCTTCTTCGCCGTCAACACCCTCGCCGGCCTGCGCCTCGACGTCCCGTGGGTCTTCGAGGAGAGCCACGCCGAGATCAGGCGCTGGTTCGACGAGGGGCTCGTCGACGGCCTGCGCGTCGACCACCCCGACGGCCTGCGCGACCCGGGTCCCTACCTCGACGACCTCGCGGCCCTCACCGGCGGCGCCTACGTGCTCGTGGAGAAGATCCTCGAGCCCGGCGAGGAGCTGCCGGCGAGCTGGGCGACGGCCGGCACCACCGGCTACGACGTCCTGGGCCAGATCGACCGGGTGCTCACCGACCCCGCGGCCGAGCGGGTGCTCCCCGGCTCGGACCTCGACTACGCCGGGATGGTCCACGACGCGAAGCGCTGGTGGGCCACGCACATGCTGCGCTCCGAGGTGCGCCGCGTCGTGCGCGAGCTCCCGGCATCCCTCGTGGCCGGCGACGTGACGCCGGGCGAGCTGCTGCTCGACGCCGAGGTGATCGAGGACGCCGTGGCCGAGCTGGTCGCGTGCTTCCCCGTCTACCGGTCCTACGTGCCCGAGGGTCTCGAGACCCTGGAGGCCGCGACCGCGACCGCACGGGAGCGTCGCCCCGACCTCGCCGACACCCTGGACGCCGTCGCGCGGGTGCTCGCCGACCCGGCCGAGCCGGCCGCGCGCCGGTTCGAGCAGACCAGCGGCGCGACGATGGCCAAGGGCGTCGAGGACACCGTCTTCTACCGCTACAACCGGCTGACCTCGCTCAACGAGGTCGGCGGCGACCCGAGCCACTTCTCGCTGGGCGTCGCCGAGCTGCACGCCGCCATGGCCCACCGGCAGTCGGCCTGGCCGCACGCCATGACGACGCTCTCGACCCACGACACCAAGCGCGGCGAGGACGTCCGGGCCCGGATCACCGTGCTCTCGGAGCTGCCCGGCCTCTGGACCGAGGCGCTCGCGCAGCTGCACGCCGCCGCCCCGATCGCCTCCGAGGACTTCGCGCCGCTGCTGTGGCAGGCCGTGCTCGGGGCGTGGGACGCCGACGACGCCGACCTGCGCCCACGGCTGCACGCCTACGCCGAGAAGGCGATGCGCGAGGCCGGTGACCACACCACGTGGACCGAGCCCGACGAGGCCTTTGAGACCGGCGTGCACGCCGCGGTCGACGCGGCCTTCGACGACGAGCGGGTGCGCGACGTCCTCGACGGGCTGCTGGCCGCCGTGGTCGAGCCCGGCTGGTCGAACGCGCTGGCCGCCAAGGCGATCGCCCTCACCGTCCCCGGCGTGCCCGACGTCTACCAGGGCTCCGAGCTGTGGGAGCAGTCGCTGGTCGACCCCGACAACCGGCGCGCGGTCGACTTCGACCTGCGGGCGGCGCTGCTCGCCGATCCCGACCTCGACCACCCGGCGCGCGCCAAGCTGCTGGTCACCAGCACCGCGCTGCGACTGCGTCGCGACCGGCCCGAGCTGTTCTCGACCTACGCCGGCGTGGAGGCCGACGGCGAGGCCGCCGGGCACGTCGTCGCCTTCGACCGCGGCGGGGTCGTCACGGTCGCCACCCGGCTCCCCGTCGGGCTCGCCGCCCGCGGCGGGTGGGGCGACACGACCCTGCGGCTCCCGCCCGGTGCCTGGCGCGACGCGCTCACCGACACCCCGACCGACGGCCGTCTGGCCGACCTGCTCGCCACCCACCCCGTCGCGCTGCTCGTCAAGGAGGACGACCGATGACCGACACCACGGCTCCCCGCCCGGCCCGCGGACCCTTCGACGTGTGGGCCCCCGCGGCCCGGCGCCTGCGGCTGTCGGTCGGCAGCGCCACCGTGGACATGCACCAGACCGACGGCGGGTGGTGGACCCCGTCCGGGCCCACCCCCGACCCGGCGGCGGGCGACGTCGACTACGGCTACCTCGTCGACGACGTGGAGGCACCCCGGCCCGACCCGCGGTCGCGGCGCCAGCCGGACGGCGTCCACGGGCGCTCGCGGACCCACCGCCCCGAGAGCTTCGCGTGGAGCGACGAGGCGTGGACGGGTCGTCAGCTCGCCGGCGCGGTGATCTACGAGCTGCACGTGGGCACCTTCACGCCCGAGGGCACCCTGGACGCCGCGCTCGGCCGGCTCGACCACCTGCGCTCGATCGGCGTCGACCTCGTCGAGCTGATGCCGGTCAACTCCTTCAACGGCACCCACAACTGGGGCTACGACGGCGTCGCGTGGTTCGCGGTCGACGAGACCTACGGCGGGCCCGAGGCCTACCAGCGCTTCGTCGACGGCGCCCACGCCGCCGGCCTGGGCGTGATCCAGGACGTCGTGTACAACCACCTCGGCCCGTCGGGGAACTACCTGCCCGAGTTCGGGCCCTACCTCAAGCAGGGTCGCAACACGTGGGGCGACCTGGTCAACCTCGACGGCGAGGGCTCCGCCGAGGTGCGCCGGCTGATCCTCGACAACGTGCGGATGTGGCTCGACGACTACCACGTCGACGGGCTCCGGCTCGACGCCGTGCACGCGCTGCACGACGACTCCGCCACCCACCTGCTCGAGGAGATGGCCGTCGAGGTGGCCGCCCTCTCGGCCCACCAGCGCCGGCCGCTGACGCTGATCGCGGAGTCCGACCTCAACGACCCGAGGATGGTCACGCCCCGCGAGGCCGGCGGCTACGGCCTCGACGCGCAGTGGAGCGACGACTTCCACCACGCGGTCCACGTGGCGCTCACCCGCGAGACGGCCGGCTACTACGCCGACTTCGAGCCGCTCGGCGCGCTGGCCAAGGTGATCGAGCGCGGCTTCTTCCACGACGGCACGTTCAGCTCCTTCCGCGGGCGCGACCACGGCATCCCGGTCGACACCGCGACGATGCCGACCTGGCGCCTCGTCGTGTGCAACCAGAACCACGACCAGATCGGCAACCGGGCGATCGGCGACCGCATCACCGACGTCCTCGACGAGGACCAGCTCGGCTGCGCGGCGCTGCTGACCCTCGCCGGACCGTTCACGCCGATGCTCTTCCAGGGCGAGGAGTGGGCGGCCTCGACGCCCTTCCAGTTCTTCACCTCCCACCCGGAGCCGGAGCTGGGCCTGGCCACGGCCGAGGGCCGGATCGCCGAGTTCGAGCGGATGGGCTGGGACCCGGCCGTCGTCCCCGACCCGCAGGCTCCCGAGACCTTCACCCGCTCCAAGCTCGACTGGACCGAGGCCGAGTCGGGTCGTGGCGCCCGGGTGCTGGAGCTCTACCGCACCCTCGCCGCGCTGCGCCGGACCCGGCCCGAGCTGACCGACCCGGCGTTCTCCCGCAACCGGGTCGACGTCGACGAGGACGCCCGGGTGCTGCTGCTGCACCGCGGCGCCCTCCTGGTCGCGCTCAACCTGGGCGAGGCGCCGGCGCGCCTGGAGGTGACCCAGTCCGAGGTGTTGGTCGCGACCGCGTCGGGCGCCGAGCTCGACGGCGGCGTCCTGGTGCTGGCGCCGCACGCCGGCGCGCTGCTGGGCTGAGTGCCGCTCCGCCCGACTGGAGTCGGGGCGGCCCGGACCGTAGCCTGGGCCGCTCCCGCGCACGGATCGGATGCTCCCTCGTGAAGTCGAAGCTGCTCCTCTGCGCGCTGCTGATGACCCTCCTGGGCACCGTGGCGTGCAGCCACGAGCACCCCGCGGGAGCCGACCGGTTCCGGGCCGCGACCCTCGACCCCGGTGAGGACACGGCCGGCGGCGCGGCGGGTGCCGACGAGCGGCCGGTGCCGGCGTCCGACCGCAACGTCGTGGTCGTGGTGGTCGACGACGCCAGCGACGTCTCGTGCGCGGAGCTGCCGCGCTTCCTGCCCCGCACGAGCGCGCTGCTGCGCGACCGGGGCCGCTGCTACGAGGACGCCACCGTCACCAGCCCGGCGTGCTGCCCGTCGCGGGCGGTGCTGCAGACCGCCCAGATGGGCCACAACAACGGCGTCACCCGGCAGATCGACGCCGAGCGGCTCCGGGTCGAGGACACCCTGCAGCACCAGCTCACCGAGGCCGGGTGGGACACCTACGGCACCGGGAAGTACTTCAACGGCACCAGCTCGTGGCTCTACGAGTCCGGCGAGCGGTCGAGCGGTTTCCTCACCTCCGACTTCTGGGAGGGCTCGAAGTACTACGGCTACCCGCTGTGGAACGACGAGACCCGGCAGCCCGAGGTGCAGACCGACGGCGTCCACACCACCACCCGCACCGGGCGGTTCCTCCGCTCCTTCATCGCCGACCACGCCGGCGGCGAGCGGCCGTTCTACGCCTACGCCGCGTTCAAGGCCCCGCACACCGACAACTCCATGCAGAGACTCGTCCAGCGCGACCCGATCCCGACCGAGGCCAACCGCGACCGCCCGGTGCCGCCGTTCCGCTGGCGCCCGGAGCCCGACACCAGCGACAAGCTGCCGATCTACCAGGAGCAGCTGCGACCGCGCAGCTTCTACGAGCGCCGCTACGAGGCGCGGACCCGGTCGATGTACGACGTCGACGACGAGATGGGCCGGACCTTCGACCTGCTGCGCGACCTCGGCGAGCTGGAGGACACCGCGATCTTCTTCGTCAGCGACAACGGCTACCACCTCGGCGAGAACGGCTGGGAGACCAAGGGCGACCCGTACGGCGCGGCGATGGACGTGCCGATGCTGGCCTGGCTGCCGGCGGAGTTCGGGAAGGGCGTCGTCGACACCCGCCCGGTCGGGCTGATCGACGTCGCGCCGACGGTCTACGACCTCCTCGGCCTGACCCCCGACCACCTCGTCGACGGCCACTCGCTGCTCGACGACGAGCGCCGTCCCGGCACCTTCTTCGAGCTCGAGAACGAGCACTCCGAGGACCTCCTCAAGGAGGCCGGGCGCAGCCCGGGACGCGTGCCGACGTGGGCGATGTACCGCTCCGGGCGCAGCACCTACCTCGAGTACTACCGGCACGACGGGTCGCTGATCCGCGGTGAGTTCTACCGCGGCGACGACTACGACGAGAACCTGCTGTGGCCCGGCAACCGTGCGCTGCGTCCCGACGAGGAGACCCTCGCCTGGTTCCGCGCCCGGCTCCGCGAGGGCCGCACGTGTGCCGGCACCGTCGAGCAGGGCAGCGCGAACCCCTGTCCCTGAGCCGGTGCCCGGCCTGGACGGGCTCGAGGCTCAGGCGGGCTCGAGGCTCGCGAGGACCTCGTCAACCCAGGCCGGCACCAGCGCGCTGGCCGGGCCGTGCCGGGCGTCGTCGAAGTACTCGGTGCCCTCGCTCGGCTGGAGGTTGAGCTCGATCGTACGGGCGCCGTACCGGCCGGCGAGCTGCACGAACCCCGCGGCGGGGTAGACCGCGCCCGAGGTTCCGATGGAGACGAAGACGTCGGCGCGCTGCAGCGCGACCTGGATCTGGTCCATGCCGTAGGGCACCTCGCCGAACCACACGACGTCGGGCCGCAGCTCGGCGACGCCGCACCCCGGGCACGGCGGGAAGTCGCCGAGGTCCTCGGTCCACGGGACGTGGTGGTCGCACCCGCGGCACAGGGCGGACCGCAGCTCGCCGTGCATGTGGTGCACGTGCCGGGAGCCGCCCCGCTCGTGGAGGTCGTCGATGTTCTGGGTGACGAGGAAGAGCCGGTCCCCCAGCGCGGCCTCGAGCCGGGCCAGGGCGACGTGCGCCGGGTTGGGCTCGACGGTGGCCAGGGCGGCCCGGCGGGCGTCGTAGAAGGCCTGGACGACGGAGGGCTGGGCCTCGTAGGCCTCCGGCGTCGCGACGTCCTCGACCCGGTGCCCCTCCCAGAGACCGTCGGCGTCCCGGAAGGTCGGCACCCCGCTCTCCGCGGAGATCCCGGCTCCCGTCAGCACCACGACCCTCATGGGGCCAGCCTGCCACGTGAGGGCGGTCACCCGTCGCGACGGTCCCGGGCGTCGTGCCGCGGCACCGCTCGCCTGGTGTTCCCCGTGTCCGTGGTGTGCACCGTGACGGCGTAGCCGGGGTCGGCCTCGACCGGGTCGCGCGCCCACGACGACCAGCGCCCGACCTCGCGCAGCCCGGCTGCGGCCGTCGCCGCCCGGATCGCGGCGTACGGCGTGGGCGGGCACCCCTCCGGCAGGTGGGCCTCGTCGAGGCCGAGACCGCAGACCAGCAGGCCGCCGGGCGCGAGGTGCGCGGCGAGCCGCGCGCACGCCCGGCCGAGCGCGCCGTCCTCGAGCAGCGGGAGGGTGTTGCCGGCCACGAGCACGACGTCGAAGGTGCGGCCGAGGTCGAAGTCGGCCAGGTCGGCGAGGTGCCAGGTCAGCGTGGGCGCGGAGAGCCGGGCCTCGGCGAGCATCACCGGGTCGACGTCGAGGCCGACGACGTCGTGGCCGAGCTCGGCCAGCCGCACCGCGATCCGGCCCGTGCCGCAGCCGGCGTCCAGCACCGACGCCGGCGGCTGGACGAGGCGGGCGAGGAACCTCGCCTCGCCGTGGACGTCCTCGCCGCGCTCGGTCATCTGGTGGAACCGCTCGGCGTACCACCGGCCGTAGTCCTCGCCCCCCGCGGCGCGGGCGATCTCCTCCCAGCGACTCACGGGCGGCTCCTCTCGGCGACGACGACGGCGACCGACGCGAGGCCGAGCACCGTGTGGGCGCCCAGCGTCGCACCCACGGCGTCGGGCACGAGGTGCCGGAGCCGGAGGGCGAGGGCGAGCAGCACCGCGAGGTGCACGGTGACCGCGACCACCCACGGCCAGGCCGACCAGCGACGCGCGAGCAGCGCGAGCGCCAGCACGACCGGCGCCACCAGCACCCAGCCGAGGCCCGCGGCGTACGGGACCGCGCCGTGGTCGAGCAGGAACCGCGCCAGCCCGACGCCGTCGACCCCGGCCCCGCGGGCGACGTACCAGGAGGCGGCAGCCGCGGTCGCGACCACGGCGCCCCCGACGAGGTGGCCCGGCAGACGCGTCGAGGAGGCTGCGGCGCTCACTCCGTCGGGGAGGTCGCGGACGGCGCGGGCGACGGCGGCCGGGCGCCGGAGTAGCCGCCGCCGGAGATGCGGATCTGCTCCTCCTCGTCGTCGACGTCGCCGATCCCGGAGATGCAGGACCGGCCGTCCTGCTCCTCGACGAAGACCCGCACCTCGAGGTCCTGGCCCTCCAGGCCGTCCTCGCTGCTGGAGGCCTCCACGACGAACGACCCCGTCGCGCCGTCGGAGACGTCGCTGACGGCGTAGTCGACGGCCGGGTCGACGGTGCCCGAGCGCTCGCGCGCGTCGTTGATCATGGTCTCGAGGGTCTGCCGGTAGAGGTCCATCGGCGCCTCGCAGAGCAGGTCGATCCCGGCCCCGATGTCGAGCTCCTCGGCCGCCTCCACCGCGAGACCGGCGACGTCGTCGACGTTCTCGGCCTCCTCGGCGCTCTTGGCGTCACTGAGGAACAGGGTCAGGACGGCGACGCCGGCCAGCACGACCATGACCACGCCGACCGCGATCCACGGGAGCCAGCCCCTGAGGGTGTGCGGGCCGCGCTCGGGTCCGGTGAGCTCCATGGCACCAGTACACCAGCACCCCCCGAGCGCGCCCCCAACCCGGCCCCGACCCCGCGGGGTCGGTCAGTAGTACCAGGGGTAGGGCGACCAGTCCGGCTCGCGCTTCTCCAGGAACTGGTCGCGGCCCTCGGCGGCCTCGTCGGTCATGTAGGCCAGGCGGGTGGTCTCGCCGGCGAAGATCTGCTGGCCGACCAGGCCGTCGTCGATGGCGTTGAAGGAGAACTTGAGCATCCGCTGCGCGGTGGGCGACTTGCCGTTGACCAGGCGCCCCCACTCCAGCGCCGTCGCCTCGAGCTCGGCGTGCGGGACGGCCCGGTTCACCGCCCCCATCCGGACGCCGTCCTCGGCGGAGTACTCCTGGCCGAGGAAGAAGATCTCGCGGGCGAACTTCTGCCCGACCTGGCGCGCGAGGTAGGCGGAGCCGAAGCCGCCGTCGAAGGAGCCGACGTCGGCGTCGGTCTGCTTGAACCTCGCCTGCTCGGTGCTGGCCAGGGTGAGGTCGCAGACCACGTGGAGGCTGTGGCCGCCGCCGGCGGTCCAGCCGGGGACGACGCAGATGACGATCTTCGGCATGAACCGGATCAGCCGCTGGCACTCCAGGATGTGGAGCCTGCCGAGCTTGGCCTTGTCGACGGTCGCGGCCGTCTCGCCCTCGGCATACTGGTAGCCGGTGCGGCCGCGGATCCGCTGGTCGCCACCGGTGCAGAAGGCCCACTTGCCGTTCTTGGCGCTCGGGCCGTTGCCGGTGAGGATCACGCAGCCGACGTCGGACGTCGTCCGGGCGTGCTCGAGGGTGCGCAGCAGCTCGTCGACGGTGTGCGGGCGGAAGGCGTTCAGCACGTCGGGCCGGTCGAAGGCGATCCGGACGGTGCCGTGCGCGCGCGCCCGGTGGTAGGTCAGGTCGGTCAGGTCCTCGAAACCGGGGACGACGTCCCAGGCGTCGGCGTCGAACGTCTCGGACACACCCTCGATGGCGCTCATGGCAACGCACGCTATCGGGTGAGGAATCCGAGCCGGCGGGGTGATGTTGTGGACGGCATGACACTCGACGGCGAGTACGAGCCCAGCCCCTCCCAGTGGGTCCGCGACCAGGTGGAGCGCTACGAGGCCACCGGCGGCCGGGAGGCCAACACCCTGCCGGACCACCCGGAGTGGCCGATCGTGGTGATCACCTCCCGCGGCGCCGCCTCGGGAAAGCTCCGCAAGAACCCGGTGATGCGGGTCGAGAAGGACGGCGTCTACGCCGCGGTGGCCTCCAAGGGCGGCGACCCGTCGCACCCGGTCTGGTACCACAACTTCCTGGCCCACCCCGAGGTCGACCTGCAGGACGGCCAGGAGCCGCACACCTACCGCGCCCGGGTCGCGGAGGGCGAGGAGCGCGCCGAGTGGTGGGAGCGGGCCGTCGCGCAGTACGCCCCCTACGCGGAGTACCAGGAGAAGACCGACCGCGAGATCCCGGTCTTCCTGCTCGAGCGCACCTGACCCCCCGCCGAGTCGGCGCGCAGGTCAAGTCGGAACGCGCCGAGTCGGCGCGAAGGTCAAGTCGGAACGCGCCGAGTCGGCGTTGCCGCTCAGCGCGAGCGCCGACTCGACGGGACGTCAGCCGCGGGCGATGGAGGCGGCGAGCCCGGTGAGGTGGCCCAGGCGGGCGATCTCGGAGTCGAGGAACTCGGGGCCGCCGCGGCGGGCGACGATGACGACCTGGTTGCCGTCGAGGCGGGCACCGGCGTAGAGGTTCTGGCTGTCGGCGTCGTCGTCCATCTCCAGACGGACGGCGCGCTCGATCTCGACGAACCCGAGGTCGCTCGGCGCGGCGCCGGTCGCGTGCTGGACGCCGTGGGAGCGGTGCACGCGCGCGGCCCAGTCGACGCGGAACGTGCCCGGGAGCACCTCGACCAGCCGGTCGAGCGCCTGGACGGGGTCGGCGGTGAGCTCCTCGATGGCCTCGAGGTCGAGCACCAGCCCGCCGGAGACGTAGCGGCTGATCCACACCACCTCGACCCCGTCGATCGCGTTGCAGGCCGACACGATCGAGTCGGGCATGATGCCGGGCTCGGTGTCGAGCATGACGTCGTCGACCGCGGTGCCGTCGTGCCGCTTCTCGACGATCTCGATGGCCTCGATGTCGCCGCCGGCGACGCCGATCGCGCTCGCCAGTCGGCCGAGCGATCCGGGGACGTCGAGCAGCTCGACACGCAGCAGGTACGGCACCCGCCCGACCCTAACGGCCACTCGTTTCGGCGTCGTTGCGTGTCAGCCCGCGGTCGGGACCGTGCCGGCGCCCCTCGCCGCGCGGATCCGGCCGGCGAGGCCGGAGGCGCGCTGCGCCTGCTGCTGGACGGCGGCGCGGACGGCGGCCTCGGAGCCGACGACGCGCACGTGCTGCTGGGCACGGGTGACGGCGGTGTAGAAGAGCTCGCGGGTCAGCAGCCGCGACGCCGCGTCGGGCAGCAGCACGGTGACCCGCTCGGCCTGGCTGCCCTGGCTCTTGTGGATCGTCATCGCGTGCATCGTCTCGACGGCGTCGAGCCGGCCGGGCGCGAAGTCGCGCAGCCGCTCGGAGCCCGCGACCCACGCCCGCAGCCGCCCGTCGGGGCCGAGGACGGCGGCGCCGGTCTCGCCGTTGTAGACCTCGAGCGCGTAGTCGTTGCTGGTCACCAGGATCGGCCGGCCGGGGTACCACTCGCCGTAGATCGGCTGGCCGGTGGCGTCGGTGATCCACCGCTCGACCTGGCGGTTCCAGTGGCGGACCCCGTAGGGCCCCTCCCGGTGGGCGCACAGCAGCCGGTGCCGGTCGAGCGCCCGCACCGCGGCCTCGGCGTCGCCGACGAGGGCGGCGTCGCGCACCGTCGTGGCGGAGGCGAGCGCGTCGTCGTGGAGCGCGGCACCGGCGGCCTCGAGCCCGTCGGTCTCGACCAGCTCGACCTGCTCGCCGCCGCGACGGAGCACCTCGAGCACCTCGTCGGGGTCGCCGAGGCGGAGCGCCTCGGCGAGCGCCTTGATGTCCTCGGTGGAGCGGTGGTTGCGGGTGAGGGAGGCGACCGGTGACCCCGCGTCGCCCTCGAAGCCGCGCACGACGTCGGCGAGCACCGCGCCGGCGCCGACCGGCGTGAGCTGGTGCGGGTCACCCACCAGGACCAGGCGCGACTGCGGCCGCACCGCCTCGAGCAGGCGGCCCATCATCGTGAGCTCGACCATCGAGCACTCGTCGACGACGACGACGTCGTACTTGAGGCGGTTGGTGCGGTCGTGGCGGAACCGGGTGGCGTTGTCGGGACGCCAGCCCAGCAGCCGGTGCAGGGTCAGCGCGTCGGGGTTGCCGACGAGCGCGCGGTCGCGCTCGTCGAGGCCGGCGAGCTCGCCGAGCACCGCCTCCTGCAGCCGGGTCGCGGCCTTGCCGGTGGGCGCGGCCAGCGCGATCGAGAGCCGGGCGCCGGGGTGCCGGACGGCGTGCTGCGCGGCCAGCAGCACCAGCAGCCGGGCCACCGTCGTGGTCTTGCCGGTGCCGGGCCCGCCGGTGAGGACGGTCGTCGACTGCCGGACGGCCCGTACGGCGGCGGCGCCCTGCTCCGCGCTGAAGTGCGCCCCGGCGACGCGGTCCAGCGCGGCGGCGAGGGCCGGCTCATTGACGTCGGGCACGGGGACGTCGACGCGGGCCAGCAGGTCGGCGCAGACCTGGGTCTCGAGGCGGTGGTAGCGGTCGAGGTAGACCAGCGGCGCCTCGTGGCGGAGCACCCCCTGGGCGACCAGCGGCGACGCCGCGACCGCCTCGGCCCACGCGCCGGGCGCGGGCCAGGCCAGGCCGACCGACTCCTCGGCCAGCGCGGCGACGGTGGTCAGGTCGACGCAGACCGAGCCGTGGCGCACCCCGCGGACGGCGAGCGCCACCGCCAGGAGGACCCGCTCGTCGGCCTCGCCGCCGAGGTCGCCGACGCGGGAGGCGACGTGGACGTCGCTCGCCTCGAGCACCCCGGCCCCGTTGAACGCGGCCAGCAGGCCGCCCCGGCTGGTCGCGCCGGCGGCCAGGCGCCGGTCGTGCTCGGGCCACGGCTCCGGCTGCGTGGTCGCCGCGGGGGGCACGGTGGTCACCGGGTACCCCCGTCGAGCAGGTCGGAGGTGGCCTCGAGCAGCGCGACCGGCGGGCGCCACACGAACACCCCGCACGGGGCGCCGTCGACGAGGGGCGCGGCGGGGCCGCAGAGTCCCCGCAGGTAGAGGTACAGGACGCCGCCGAGGTGGCGCTCGGGGTCGTAGCCCGGCTGCCGCCAGCGCAGGAAGCGGTGCAGCACCACCGCGTACAGCAGCGCCTGCAACGGGTAGTCGGAGTGGCCCATCGCGGCGTCGAGCGCCTCGGGCCGGTAGGAGTGGGCCGTCAGCGGCTCGTCGCGGGGACCGAGCCAGTTCGTCTTGTAGTCGACGATCACGTAGGTCGGCTCGCCGTCGGGGCCGACGGTGCGGAGGACGACGTCGACGGAGCCGGTGAGGTAGCCGCGCAGCGCCTGCTCCCCGAGGGCCGGCACGGCCAGCGCGTCGGCGTAGCCGCGGACGGGGTCGCCCTCGGGCAGGTGCTCGCGCAGCAGCGGCGCGAGGTCGCCGAGCAGGACGGGGCGGCCCGGTCCGCCGCCGTCGCGGTCGCCCCCGGACAGCGGCAGCTCGAAGTCGAGCTCGCGGAGCCGGTCGCGCAGCGCGACCTGCCGCAGGCTCCGGCCACCGACGGCGGGGCCGAGCCGGGTCTCGCAGACGGTGACGAGGGACTCGGCCAGCCGCTCGGGGTCGAGGTCGACCGGCCAGCGCAGCAGCTGCTCGTCGACGTGGGCGCGCAGCTCGGCGCGCAGGTCGGGCGCGTCGGGGTCGGCGTGCTCGAGGACGGCGTGCACCAGCGACCCGAAGGTCGCCCCGACCGGCAGGTCGGCCATCGGCGAGGCGACGCCGGCGGCCTCGTGGTCGGCGCCGGCCTCCAGCGCGGCCTCGGCGAGCGCCTCGACGTCCTCGTCGTCCTTGGGAGTCTGCTCGGGCTCGCTGCCGACACCGGGCGCCGCGGCGGCCTCGACGTTGCTCAGCGCGGAGTACGACGTGCGGCGCCAGGTCGTGTCGACCTCGCGCCCGAACCGGCGCACGCCGAGTGCGCCGACCGGGTCGCGGGCGGGGTCGGGACCGGGGTCGGCCCACACCGAGGCCTCGGGAGCCGGGCCGCCGCGGTCGCGCCAGGCCCCGAGGAGCGCCACGACGGCGTCGTCGGGCGGCACCGGCGGGAGCTCGGGGACGTCGGTCTCGCCCGAGGCCCGCAGCAGGAGACGGTGCAGCGGCGAGGCGACGGCGTTCTTGGTCGGCGCCCACCAGGCCACGACCTGCGACTGGGCGCGGGTGAGCGCGACGTAGAGCAGCCGCAGCCACTCCCCTGCCTCCTCGTCGGTCCAGCGGGCGACGTGGTCGGCCCAGTCGGGCCCGCCGCCGCCGACGTCGAGGCAGCGGGCGCCGCCGGCGTCGTGGAACAGCGGCCGGGTCGGCTTCGGCACGAAGCGGTCGGCCAGGGCCGGGAGGTAGACCACGGGGTACTGCAGCCCCTTGCTCGCGTGGATCGTCACGAGCTGGACGGCCGCGGCGTCGGAGTCGAGGCGGCGGGTGCGCTGGGTGCCACGCCCGGCCCGGCCCTCGGCCACCTGGCCGCGCAGCCAGGCGAGCAGCGAGACCAGCCCGAGGTGCTCGGTCTGGGCGACCTCGTGGAGCGCCTCGCCGATGTGGCGCAGGTCGGTGAGCCGCCGCTCCCCGCCGACCTCCGCGAGCACGCGGCGCGGGAGCCCGCCGGCCGAGGCCGCCTCGAGGACGGCGGCCACGCCGCGCCGGTCGACGACCTCGACCCAGCGCCGCAGGGTCTCGGCGACGTCGTCGGTCAGCCGGTCGCCCTCGGTGGCGAGCTGGGCGACGGTCCTGCCGAGGAAGCAGGTCAGCGCGGCGGCCCGCACGCGGGCGCTGCGGTGCGGCTGCTCGAGCGCCTCGAGCAGGGTGAGCCACTCGACCGCGGCCGGGGTGGCGAACACGCTCCCGCCGCCGGCGATGACAGCGGGGACGCCGGCCTCGTGCAGCGCGCGCTGCGAGGCGGCCAGGTCGGCGTGGCGGTAGCAGATCACCGCGACGTGGTGGGGCTCGAGCGGCTCCCCGGCGAAGGTCGGCCCGGCCGCGAGCAGGCGGCGCACGTCGAGGGCGAGGTCGCGCGCGACGTGGGCCCGGACGTCGGCGACCGGCAACGAGGCGCGCGGGCCCTTGCCGAAGGCGTCGCGGCGCACCACGCGCAGGCGGAACGGCGCGGACGACGGCGCACCGGCCAGCCGGGACTCGGCGTGCTCGGCGGTCACCGGCCGCACGACGATCCGCTCGTGGCCCAGGCGGGCGCCGACCAGCAGCTCCTGGAAGCCGACGAGCAGGGCGGAGTCGCTGCGCCAGTTGACCGAGAGGGTCTGCTGGGTCGTGGCCGTCTCCGCGGCCTGGAGGTAGGTGGTCACGTCCCCGCCGCGGAAGGCGTAGATGGCCTGCTTGGGGTCGCCGATCAGCACCATCGTGGCGCCGCCCTCGGGACCGCTGAAGGCCCGGTCGAGCACCTGCCACTGCACCGGGTCGGTGTCCTGGAACTCGTCGACGAGCACGATCGACCAGCGCTCGCGCATCCGCACCCGGGCCGGGGAGTCGTCGCTCTCCAGGGCCTCGGCGAGCTGGCTGAGCAGGTCGTCGTAGGAGAGCACGCCGAGCTGCCGCTTGCGGAGCTCGACCTCCTCGCGCACCTTCTCGGCGAACGCGACGCGGCGTCCGACCGTGGTGCCGCGGTCGGCGTCGGCCGGCTCGAGGCGCGCCTGCGGGTCGCCCACCGCCGCGCGGGCGATCGCCATCGCCTCGGCGTGGCTGAAGACCGGCGCGGTGTCGGCGAAGGCGAAGGCCCGCAGGTAGAGGTCGTCGACGACCTCCTCGACCAGGTCGTCGAGGTCCTCGACGAGCCGCGCGCGGGCGTCGGTGTCGCCGGCCACGCCGAGCGAGCCGAGGACCAGCGAGCAGAACTGGTGCGTCGTGGCGATCGTGGCGGCGTCGAACCCGGCGAGCGCCTCGACGACCCGCCGGTGCCGGCGGCCGCGCTCGGCGGCGTCGACGTCGACGAGCTGCTGCAGGAACGGCGACCCCCCGGCCGGGACGTCGGGGTCGCCGGCCAGGAGCCGCTCGGCCTCGACCAGCTGGGCGCGCACCCGCTCGCGGAGCTCCTGGCTCGCCGCACGGCCGAAGGTGACCACGAGCATCTCCTCGAGCCGGGCCACGCCCTCGGCCACGTAGCGGGTGACCAGGGCGCCGATGGTCCAGGTCTTGCCGGTGCCGGCGCTCGCCTCGAGCAGGGTGGTGCCGGCCCCCGGCAGCGGCGCGGTGATGTCGAAGGGACGCATGTCGTCGGCCGGGCCGGGCCGGGCGGAGGGACGGGGGGCGCTCACAGGGGACCGACCTTCTCGGCCCCGGTGAGCAGCGGCTCCCAGACCTGCCAGGCGTACGTCGCCAGCCCCGCGTCCATGAGCACCTCGACCGGGGTGTCCTCGCCGTAGGCGCGGCGGTGGTGGGCGTCGGCGTCCTCGCCCTCGATGCCGAACGGGTGGTAGGGGTCGGTCTCCCAGGCCCTGCGGGCGAGGGCGACGGCGGAGACGTCCTCGCCCATCGACTCACGGAGGTGTCCCTCGGCCCAGGCGGCCGCGGTCGCGATCGGCACCGGCAGCGGCGAGCGGAGCCCGAGGTCGCGCAGCTCGACCAGGGTGCGCAGCCAGCCGGTCGCGCGGTGGTCGAGCGGCCCGGCCAGCGCCCGTCGCGGGCCGGCCTTCTCGCGGCCGACGGCGTGGGCGGTGAACGACTCGTCGGGGCGCGCGGCGCTGAGGGCGAGCAGGTCGATCCACGAGTGCAGCCGCTGGCGCGGCTTGAGCCGCGAGAACCCGAGGCTGACCAGCTTGGAGCCGTGCACGCCGTTGACGGTCCCGGAGAGGCGCCGCCCACCGCCGAGGTCGACGTCGACGTCGATCGTGCGCGCCGCACCGGCGCGCAGGTCGGCGGTGCTCGTGAGCAGCCGCTCGCACTCGGCGACGGTGTCGCCGAGGGACGCCACCCCGAGCCGGCCGGGCGGCAGGGACCCCCGCAGCTGCTCGGCGAGCATGACCGCCTCGGCGTCCTGGCCGGCCAGGAGCTCGCGCAGCAGGTGGTCGCCGATCCCCCACTTCTCCAGGGCGTCGAGCTCGATCGGGATCGCGTCGGCGACGTCGTCGGGCGCGAGCGGCGTGGAGACGTCGAGGCGTTGGCGCAGGAACGAGCGCACCGGGTGGGCGAAGAACGCCTTGAGGTCGGCGAGGGACACGTCGGCGACGGGGGCCGGGTCGAGCTGCTCGGCGAGGAGCCCGGTCGGCGGGGTCCGCTCGGCGACCGCGGCGCGGGCGCCGGCCAACGAGGCGACGTCGAAGCTGAACGGCCGGGTCGGGTCGCCCACGACGAGGGCGCCGGGCAGCAGGTTCCTGGGGTCGTGGGGCTGCAGGGGGTGGCGCACGAGCACGTGCTCGCGCACCGCCGCGGACGTCGTGCGGTCGGCGGCGTCGAGGATCTCGCCGAGCGGGACCGCCGGCGGCCGGCTGGCACCGGAGTGCTCGTTGGCGCCGGTGTAGGTGAGCACGACCTTCTCGGTGGCGGCCATCAGCGCGTCGAGGAGCAGCTGCCGGTCCTCGCTGCGGACGTCGCGCTCCCCGGTGAGCGGCCGCCGGGCCAGCACGTCGTCGCCGTCGGGGGTGACCAGGCGCGGGAACGCGCCGTCGTCGAGGCCGACCACGCAGACCACGCGGTGCGGCACCGAGCGCATCGGCACCAGGGTCGCCACGGTCAGGGAGCCGGTGCGGAAGTTGGCCCGGGTGGGGCGGCCACCGAGCCGGGAGTCGAGCATCGCGCGCACGTCGGCCAGCCGCAGCGGCACGCCCGCGTCGCCCGCGTCGGAACCGGTCGGCCCGCCGGACCCGCCACCGGCGTCACCGGCGGCGCGGGCCAGCTCGCGCTCAAGCTGCGGCACCTGCCAGGCGTCGTCGGGCGCGACGTCGGTCAGGCCGCGGACGCCGGTGGTGAGCGCGGCCATCCACTCGGGGACGCCGGTGGCCGCGGCCAGCGCGTCGAGGCAGCGGGCCAGCCGGTCGACGAGCTCGGCCAGCGAGCCGGCGAGGTCGATGTCGGAGCTGCCGACGTCGTCGACGGGCAGCCCGCGGCCGAGGTGGCGGTGGTCGTCGCCGCTGAGCGCCACCCCGAGCAGGATCCGGTCGATGCCGGCGCGCCAGGTGTTGTGCTCGAAGCGGCCCATGGCGTAGCGCGAGCGCTGGGCGGCGTCGAGGCCCCAGCGGATGCCGGCCTGGCCGACCCAGCGGGTGACCCGGTCGAGGTCGTCGTCGGTGAGGCCGAACCGGTGCCGCACCGCGGGCGTCGCGACCAGGTCGAGGACCGCGGAGGCGGTGACCCGCCCGCCCGCCAGCTCGACCAGGGTGGCGGCGACGGCGAGGAGCGGGTTGGTGCTGGTGAGCGCGCGGTCGGCCAGCCGGACCCGCAGCGTGTGCGCGGGGTGGCCGCCCGCCCCGCCGCCCGTGCCGTCGTCGACCACGTCGGCGAGCCCGAACCCCGCCGAGACCAGCGGGGCGAAGGTCTCGATGTCGGGACACATCACCAGGATGTCGCGCGGCTGCAGGGTGGGGTCGTCGGCGAGCAGGCCCACGAGCACCTCGCGCAGGACGTCGACCTGGCGCGCCGGCCCGTGGCAGGCGTGCACCTGGAGGCTGCGGTCGGCGGGGTCGAAGGTGCGGGTGGCCCGCTCGGCGGGGGTGGGGGCGTGGTTGGCCCGGAGGTCGTGCTGGAGGAGGCCGAGCAGCGTCGTCGGTGGGGCGGCGTCGTCGGCGGCGACGACGTCGGTGGCCGCCACGTCGAGCGTGCGGCGCAGCTCGCGGGTGTCGCGGCCGAGCGAGGCGAGCAGCGGGTGCCCGACCACCTCGGCCGACCGGTCCTCCTCGCGCGCCACGACCCCGGCGGGCCCGTCGAGCCGGCCGAGCTCGTGCCACAGGGCCGGGGACGGCTGCGGCAGCCACAGGTGGACGTCGCGGGTGGTCGCGAGCGCCCGCAGCAGCGCCACCTCGGTGACCGGGAGCCGGGTGTGCCCGAAGAGCGAGAGCCGGCCGGGCAGGTCGAGCCCGCCGAGGTCGACCGGCGCGCCCGACCCGAGCCGCGCCACGGTGCGGGCGTGCCGCTGGTCGGGCGCCTCCACCCCGACCCGCGCCACGAGCCGGCGCCACAGCTCGGCCTGCCAGCGCAGGTCGGCGGCGAGCGGCTCGCCGGCGCCGTCGGTGTCGCGGCCCTCGCGCCAGTCGGTGACCAGCTGCGGCCGCTGGACGGCGTAGGAGGCCAGCAGCCCGGCGAGGCGGCGGGCCACGGAGTAGCGGCGGTCGCGGCGCAGCTCGGCGTCGCGGCCCTCCAGGCCGTGGCCCAGGTGGCGGGCGAGGGTGGCGCACCACGGCTCGTCGAGCGAGTCGTCGATGGTCGCCAGCAGCGGCCAGACCAGCCGGTCGGGCGACCACGGGTCGTCGTGGTCGCGGTCGAGCAGCATCGCCACCAGCGACCCGGGCCGCAGGAAGCGCACGCCCGCGCACACGCCGTCGCCACCGCGCGGCCCCACCCCGACCCGGTGCGAGATCCGCTGGGCGAGCCACCGCTCGACGCCCTTCTCCGGCACCACGACGACCTCCTGCGCGAACGGGTCGGCCAGTGGCTCGCTCGCCAGCAGCTCGCCGACGGCGTCGGCGAGCTGGTCGGTGCGCGGAGCGCGGTGCACGTGCAGGGTCATCGTGCGGCGAGCCTAGAGGCCGGTGGGGACAGGCTCCCGGGGGCCCGAGCGCTGCAATTGCCGCGGATCGCTCAGTTCGCAGGCCCCGAGCTGGCCACACGTCGGCAATCGCGCGGGTGGGGCCACCGCGGGACCGGCCGGGACCGGCCGGACCGACCTAGGCTGTCGCGCATGGTCGCGCCGGTGCAGCTGTCCCGGACCGACGCACGACGCGTCGCGGTGCGCGCCCAGCTGCTGACGGCCGACCGGCCGAGCGACGTGCTGGACGTCGTCCGCCACCTCACGTTCGTGCAGCTCGACGCGACGAACGCCGTCGCGCCGAGCGCCGACCTGGTGCTGTGGGGCCGGATCGGGGCGGACCACGACCCGGCCGTGCTGCGCGACCTCGTCGACAGCCAGGCCCTGGTCGTGCACCACGGGCTCGCGCGACCCGCCGAGGACCTGGCGCTCTACCGCGCCGACATGGCGCGGTGGCCCGGACCCGAGCCGTGGCGGCCGTGGCAGGTGAGCGTGCGCGAGTGGGTGGCGGTCAACGACGCGTGCCGCCGCGAGATCCTCGCCGTACTCCGGGGGGACGGGCCGTTGCCGGCGTCGGCGCTCGACGACACCTGCGAGGTGCCGTGGCCCTCGACCGGCTGGAACAACGACAAGAACGTCAAGATGCTGCTCGCGCAGATGGTCGAGCGGGGCGAGGTCGCCCGCGCCGGCCAGCAGGGCCGCGAGACGCTCTGGGACCTCGCCGAGCGGATCTACCCCGACGACCCGGTCCCCGACGTCGCCGAGGCCGAGCGGCTGCGCGACGAGAAGCGGCTCCGCTCGCTCGGCATCGCCCGCGCTCGCTCGCCGAAGATGCCGGTCGAGCCGAACGGCGTCGGCGCGGCCGGCGTCCCCGCGGTCGTCGACGGCGTCAAGGGCGCCTGGCGCGTCGAGGCGTCGCTGCTCGACCACGACGCCGCCCCGCGCACCGCGCTGCTCTCCCCGCTCGACCGGCTGGTGGCCGACCGGAGGCGGCTCGCGGAGGTCTTCGAGTTCGACTACGTGCTGGAGATGTACAAGCCCGTCACCCAGCGGATCTGGGGTTTCTGGGCGATGCCGGTCCTCCACGGCGACCGCCTCGTCGGCAAGCTCGACGCCGCCGCCGATCGCGACGCCGGCGTCCTCCGGGTGGCCGCGGTGCACGAGGACGCGCCGTTCGACGCCGGCACCCGCGCCGCCGTGCACGACGAGGTGGCGGCGCTGGCCGACTGGCTGGGCCTGGTCCCGGAGCTGCCGTGAGGCGGCCCGGTCAGTCGCGGTGCTGGATCTCGCGGTAGTCCCGGTCGGCCTCGTCGATGTCGCGCTCGAGCTCGGCGACGGCCTCGGGCTTGCCGTGGAAACGGCGGTAGGAGTAGATGAGCAGCGCGACCGCGATGACCGCGGAGGCGAGCAGGGTGCTGCCGGTGCCGACGCCGCCGGTGAGCCACAACCAGTCGGGCAGCGGCCACCAGCCCGGCTGCTCCGGACCGACGATCCACAGGACGCCGCACGCGGTGATGAAGAGGACGCCGACGACCGAGAACGCGATCCGCAAGGGGGTCTCGACCGACTCGGCCGCCCCCTTGAGCGCGCGGTACTTGATCGGGTCGAGGCGGCGCTCGGCCCACTCGTACTGCTGGGAGAGGATCGCGAGACCACCGAAGACCATGAGGAGGCCGGGGCCGGGCAGGATCAGCGCGGCCACGCCGGCGACCAGCAGCAGCCACCCGACGGCCTCGACTCCGATGCGCTTGGCCGCCTTCATGACCCGAGCATCCCAGAGCGGGTCAAGCGACACGCGTAGGCCCACCCGACGAGGGCCAGCGTGAGCAGTCCCGACACCACCTGGCCGACACCGGTCCACGGCCCACCCGGCAGCCAGGTCCACGCGGGCAGCACCCACCACGACGGCTGGTCGGGCGCCCACACCCACAGCAGCCCGGACGCCGCGAGCGCGGCGCAGACCGTCAGCGACAGCGCAGCCCGGGCGTGGGTCGAGACGCCGCGCCGGGCGCCGGCGAGCGCCCGGTCCCGCAGGGCGTCGACCCGGCGCGCCGCCCACGCGTGCTGCTCGGCGAGCACGGCGAGCCCGGCCACCATCAGCAGCAGGCCGGGCCCGGGCAGCGGGAAGAGCACGACGCCGACCGCGAGCAGCGTCCAGCCGAGCGCGGACCAGCCCGCGCGTCGCAGCCGCGTCCGCATGGCCGCGAGGCTGCCCGACCCGGACGAACCCCCGACGACGAGACCGCGAACGCCGGGTGAGGAGTCGGGCGCCAGGAGTCGGGCGTCAGGAGTCGGCGCCGGCGGCGTACTGCGTGGCGGCCGCGTGCACGTCGACGGCGTAGACCCGGGCGTTGTTGTAGCTGAGGACCGCCTCGGTCCACCCGGCCCCGCTGGTGAGGTCCCGGCCGCCGGCGCAGAGGTACTCGGCGGCGGCCAGCGCGGCGTCGTCGAGGTCGTTGGGGTCGCGGACGCCGTCGTTGTCGCCGTCGACCTGCCAGGTCTCCCACGTCGTCGGGATGAACTGCATCGGCCCGACGGCGTGGTCCCAGAGGGGGTCGGCGTGCCACTGGGTCGACGCGGCCGTCGCCGGGATGGCGGCGAAGGCGCCCGACCCGTCCAGCGCCGGCCCCAGGATCCGCGACGACGAGCGTCCGTCGGCGCCCAGCGTGCGCCCGCCGATGGTGCCGTGCTGCGACTCGACCCACCCGATGCCGGCGAGCGTCGTCCAGCCGACGCCGCAGCCGTCCGGTGCGGCGAGCTCGGCGCGGGCGTAGGCCTCCAGGGCGAACGGCTCGATCCCGGTGACTCCGGCGACCCGCGCCAGCCACGCCGGGTCCACCCGGGGGACGTCGGCCTGCGCCGTGCCCGACACGGCCGCGGCCGGCGGGTCGGGCGGCGCCGCCTCGAGCTCCCCGGGCGGTGGCGTCAGGTCGCGCACCTGCGGGCTCGCGTACAGGCGCTGGTGGGCGACGTAGGCGCCGCCGGTCAGGGCGACGAGCGCCACGAGCAGCAGGACCGTGGTCCGCAGGGGGCGGTCGGTCACGGGCGGGGGGTCATCGGGTCGGCACGTCTCTGGAGGCTGGGGAAGGGAGCACGGCCATTCTCCCACCACCGGTGCGGGCCGGGCGCCCTAGGCTCGCCGACGTGAAGCATGGACGAGGGACGCGTGGAGGTCGCGGCGGACGGGTCAGCCCGTTCGGCTCGCGCCTGCTCGGTCCCGTCGACCAGTCGGCGCGCGCCCTGCGCGTGCGGGTGCAGCTGCTGCTGACCGCCATGCTCGTCACGACGCACCTCATCGGCGCCGGGGTCGTCGTGGTCGTCTCGAGCGTGGTGGTCCCGGCGCCGTCACCCAACCGCGGGACGGTGCTGTCGTTGGTGGTCGCCGCGCCGGTCTACGTCGCGCTCGCGGTCGTCGTGGGTGTCGCGGTCGGCACCACGACCACCCTCCGCGCGACCCGCTGGGCGATGGTGGGGGCGGCGCCGGGCCCCGGCGACCGGGAGCGGACGCTCGAGGTGCCCGTGCGGCTCACCGCGATGCAGGCCGCGCTGTGGGGCGGCGCGGTGCTGCTCTTCACCGCCCTCGCGGTGCTGCTCCAGCCCTCCCGGGCCCTGACGACCGCCGCGACCGTCAGCATCGCGACCGCCGTCGTGTGCGCCGTGGCCTACCTGCTCACCCAGTTCGCGATGCGCCCGCTCGCGGCCCGCGCCCTCGCGGCGGAGCAGGTCAGCGCGGGTCCGCGCGGGGTGGGCGTCGGGACCCGGATGGTCATCTTCTGGTGCCTCGGCACCGGGGTCCCGGTGCTGGGACTGGTCCTCCTGGCCCTCCTCGCGCTCACCGGCACCGAGACGTCGTTGACGCGGCTGGCGGTCACCACCCTCGTCATCAGCAGCGTCGTGCTGGTCTTCGGGCTGTTCATCACCGTGCTCAACGCCCGCTCCGTGGTCGCCCCGGTGCTCTCGGTGCGCGACGCGCTGCTCGACGTCGAGCAGGGCGACCTCGACCGCGCCGTGCCGGTCTACGACGGCACCGAGCTCGGCCTGCTGCAGTCCGGGTTCAACCAGATGGTGGCGGGGCTGCGCGAGCGCGAGCACCTGCGCGACCTGTTCGGCCGCCACGTCGGCCGGGAGGTCGCGGCCGCCGCGGCGGCCGCCGGCGCGAACGGGCCGGCCGAGCTCGGCGGCGAGACCCGGACCGCGACCGTGCTCTTCGTCGACCTGGTCGGCTCCACGGCCTACGCGGCCGGGCACTCCCCCGCGGGCGTCGTCGAGGTGCTCAACCGGTTCTTCGGCGTCGTCGTCGACGAGGTCGACCGGCACCACGGGCTGGTCAACAAGTTCATGGGCGACGCCGTGCTCGCGGTCTTCGGCGCACCGGTCGAGCTCGACGACGACGCCGGCGCCGCGCTCGCCGCCGCCCGGGCGATGGCGCGCCGGCTGGCCGAGGAGGTCCCCGAGGTCGGGGCCGGGATCGGGGTGGCCACCGGCGAGGTCGTGGCCGGCAACGTCGGGCACCGCAGCCGCTTCGAGTACACCGTCGTCGGGGACGCCGTGAACTGCGCCGCCCGCCTCACCGACCTGGCCAAGGACGAGCCCGGCCGGGTCCTCGTGGCCCGGGCCGCGGTCGCCGCGGCGCGCGGCGACGAGGCCGGGCACTGGCGCGACCACGGCGCGGTCACCCTGCGCGGACGGTCGGAGCCGACCGAGGTGTCGGTGCTCTCAGCCGCGCAGGAGTGACCCGTCGCGCAGGCCCCGCAGGGTGCCGCCGGCCGCGACCACCCAGCCCGCGACCAGCACGACGAGGAGCACCCCGGCGACCGGCGCCCAGCCGAGCGCCGCGGCCCCGGTGACGACCGTCGCGACCGGGAAGGTCGCCGACCACCACGCCAGCGTGAACGGCGGCCGGGCCCGCACCACCACGACGGCGACCACCGCCAGCCAGGCCAGCGCGGCACCGACGACCGGCACCCCGACGCACGCCGTGAGCGTGGCGAGCCACGGGAGCCCGGAGCGCTCCCCGAGGTGGTGCCCGGCGGTGACGGACTGGCCAAGCGGGCCCAGCACCACCAGCCAGGCCGGCGCGATCGCGGCCGGGCCGAACCCGTGCCGCAGGACGCGCCGCGCGAGGACGACCAGCACCCGCCCGGCGCCGAGGACCCCGAGCACCAGCAGCGCGTGGCAGAGCAGGAGCGCCGGCAGGCGTCCTCCGTCGGGCAGCCGCGGCACCAGCACCGCCCCGGTCGCCGCCGACACCACCGGCGGCACGACCGGCAGCAGCCACCACGGCCCGACGTCGGCCAGGGGCGTGCCGGCGCTGCGGCGCGGCACGACGACGGCGGTCCACACGCCCAGGGCCGTGCCCGCCGCCCAGAGCAGCGCGGCGAGCGGCACGCCCGGCGCCCCCGCCCCGACCACCATCGGCGCCATCGCGGCCGCGCCCAGGAAGTGCCGCTGCACGGGGTGGTCGAGGAAGGTGCGGGCGTGCCCGGCCGTCAGCACGACGAGCCCGACCAGCAGCGCCGCGGCGGCGTCCCACAGCGGGCGGACGTCGAGCGCCAACGCGACCGCGCCGGTGCCCATCACGGGGGTGAACCACGCCGGCCCGACGACGGCGGCGCGGGAGACCGGCCGGGCCCGGCGGGGCGACCGGCGGGGCGACCGGACGGGCGACCGGACGGGACGGGGGGCGAGGAGGGGCACCACTCCAGGCTCGCCGACGCCGTCCACGGGCGGTAGCGGCCGCGTCGTTGTGCCGCCACAGGGCTAGCCTGTGGACGTGGCCCTGCCCGACCTGCCGTCCCTGCGCCTGCTCGCCGACGTCGCCCGGCTCGGCAGCATCGGCGCCGCGGGCCGGGAGGCCGGCATCTCCCAGCAGTCCGCCTCCGAGCGGCTGCGCTCGATGGAGACCCTCACCGGCCTGACGCTGGTGCAGCGGGCGACGTCCGGCTCGACCGTCACCGCCGCGGGCCGGCTGCTCGTCGAGTGGAGCGCGGACCTGCTGGAGCGCGCCGAGGAGGTCGAGGGGGCGCTGCGGACCCTGCGCGACGAGCGGTCGCGCGAGCTGCACGTGCACGCCTCGATGACCGTCGCCGAGCACCTGCTGCCGCGGTGGCTGGTGCGGCTGCGGCTCGAGCGCGCGATCTCGGCGTCGCTGCGGGCGACCAACTCGGAGGCCGTCGTCGCCGCCGTCCGCTCCGGCGAGGCCGACGTCGGCTTCGTCGAGGGCGCCGGCGACCTGGCCGGCCTCGCGACCGCCGTCGTCGGCTCCGACGAGCTCGCCCTGGTGGCCTCGCCGGCCGACGCGTGGGCCCGGCGCCGGCGTCCGCTGGACGCCGCGCAGGTCGCCGTCCGCCCGCTCACCAGCCGCGAGCAGGGCTCCGGGACCCGGCTCGTCTGGGAGCAGGCGCTGCGGGCGGCGGGCGCCGACCCGGTCGAGCCCGACTCGGCGCTCACCACGACCGCCGCCGTGCTGGCCACGGTCGCCGCCGGCGGCCCGCCGGCGTTCGTCAGCCGGCGCGCGGCCGCCCGCGACGTCGAGGCCGGGGTGCTGGTGGAGGTGCCGACCACCGGGCTCGCCCTGAACCGGTCCTTCACCGCGACCTGGGTCGGCGGACGTCGTCCCCCCGCCGGCCCGGTCCGCGACCTGCTGGCGATCGCGGCGCGGGGCTAGGTCCCGACCGGCCAGATCCACGCAATTGCCGCGGATCGGCCAGCTCGCGGCGCCACGACCGAGCCATCATCGGCAATTGCGCGGATCTGGCGCCCACGGACCACGCAGGGCCGCTCGGGGCGGAGTCAGCCGAGGGCGGCGACGGCGGCGTCGTAGTCGGGCTCGGTGCCGATCTCGGGGACCAGCTCGGTGTGGAGCACGGAGCCGTCGGCGCCGACCACCACGACGGCGCGGGCCAGGAGGCCCGCGAACCCGCCGTCGGTGAGCAGGACGCCGTAGTCGGTGCCGAACGAGGACCGGAACGAGGAGGCGGCGGTGACCTGGTCGATGCCCTCGGCGCCGCAGAAGCGGGCCTGGGCGAAGGGCAGGTCGGCCGAGACGCAGACGACGGTGGTGTCGGCGAGACCGGCCGCGAGCTCGTTGAACCGGCGCACGCTCGCCGCGCAGACGCCGGTGTCGACGCTGGGGAAGATGTTGAGCACGGTGCGCGTGCCCGGGGCCAGCGTCACCTCGCTGAAGTCGGAGGCGGTGAGGGCGAACGCCGGGGCGCTGGAGCCGACCGCGGGGAGCTCGCCGATGGTGTGGACGGGGTTGCCGCCGAGGGCAGTAGAGGCCATGGCCCCATGTCTAGCAGCCGGCGCGACGTCGGCTCGGACCGGACCGCTCAGCGGTCCTGTCGACCGGCGTCGAGGCTGCTGCTGTCGGCCGGGGCCAGGGTCGGTCCGACGAGGTCGATGACGCAGAGGTCGAAGTCGTCGTCGGCCAGGTCGGGGTCGTCGACCAGCTCGGGGTCGAGCGCGCACACCTCGACCGCGTCCTCGAAGGCCATCGGCTCCAGCGGAGTCGGGTCGGGCAGCGGCGCCTCGGTGGGCACCTGCTCGGTCGGCCCGTCGGTCGGCTCCCCGGTCGGCTCCCCGGTCGGCTCGCCCGTCGGCTCCCCGGTGGGCTCGCCCGTCGGCTCCCCGGTCGGCTCACCCGTGGGCGGCGTGGACGGCTCGCCGGTGGGCTCCTCGCCGGGCTGGTCGGTCGGGACCTCGGGCGTGGCCGGCTCGCCGGCGCCGCCGCCGACGTCAGTCGGCTCGCCGACGGCGGTCGGGAGCGGCGCGAGCTCGCCCACGGCCTGGACGTCGTCGTCGTCGCCGAAGCCGTCGAGGCTCAGGGTCGGGGTGCCCTCGGGCAGCGGCGGGCCGACGACGGCCGGCGCGGTGCTCGAGGTGTCGACGTAGCCGGCCGAGACCGACGGCGACGGGCCGGTGCCGAAGTTGCCGGCGAGGTAGTCGTCCATGATCGACAGCACGAGGTCGACGTAGGAGCTGCTGTGGTTGTAGCGGAGGACCGCGCCGCGCTGGCCCGGCGTCTGCGAGAGGTCCTCGGCGCCGGAGCAGAGGTAGACCGCGGCGGCCAGCGACGCGTCGTCGATGTCCTGCGGGTCGCGGATGCCGTCGTTGTCGGCGTCGACCCCGACCACGGCCCAGGTCGAGGGGATGAACTGCATCGGCCCGACGGCCCGGTCGAAGGTGGGGTCGCCGTCGTACTGGCCGGCGTCGGTGTCGGCGATCAGCGCCGTGCCGTTGCGGCCGTTGAGGGGCAGGCCGACGATCGCGGGCGTCGCGACGCCGTCGGCGCCGAGCGCGCTGCCGCCGAAGCGGCCGTGGTTCGACTCCACACGGCCGACGGCGGCGACGAGCTGCCAGCTGAGCCGGCAGCCGGGGTCGGCGGCGTTGATGACGGTCTCGGCGCGCTGGTAGGCGGCGAGCGCCGCGGAGGGGATCTCACCCGTCGAGACGGCGGGCACCACCCCGGTGAAGTCCTCGCCGCTGGCGTCGGTGGCCGAGTCGGGCTGCGAGAGGCTGGCGGGGTACTCGACCGGGGCGCCGGGCATCGCGGAGCCGTCGGGCAGCTGGCCGGTCGTCGACGACGGGGTCGAGGAGACCGCGGCGCTGGCGCCGGTCGGTCCGGCGCTGGCCAGGTGCGTGGTCCAGGCCGCCGAGACGAGGGCGAGGGGGACTGCCGTCGCGACGCGCCGAGTTCGCGTCGTCCTGCGTGTCATCTCGCGTGGTCCTCTGGATGGTGGTCAGGGTGGGGGGTGTCGTGGATGTGCCCCGCGACACAGATCATTAGACCACCGGATGCCTGACGGTTTCACCGGAAGTCACCGGATGAGCCGAGAGTTCACCGAGATGTGTGACGCCCGTGGCCGATGGGATCCGGCCGTCAGGGCAACCTCGCGGCCTCCCACCGCGTCCTTCTCCACGTGAGCACCTTCCAGCACGCGCCCGGTCGAGCTCCCGCGCAGCGGCCGTCACCGGTCCGCGACGTCGTGGTGACGGCGTCCGCGATCGCCGCCCTCGTCTTCGGCACCCTGCTCCTGCCGTCGCCGCCCGACGACGGCGACGCCGGTCGGGTGCCGGTGTCCGGTCGCGACTGACCCGACCCCAGGCTGACCCGGCCGCGCGAGGACGTCAGCCGAGCACCCGGGCCAGGTGCGGGTTGTCGAGCGTGCGGGTCGGGTCGAGGCGGTCGCGCAGGGCGAGGAACTCCTCGAAGCGCGGGTAGCGCGCCCGGAGGTCGTCGGCACCGAGCGTGTGCAGCTTGCCCCAGTGCGGCCGGCCGCCGACCTCGGCGGCGATCGCCTCGAGCGCCGCGAAGTACGCCGCCCGGTCGGGGCTGCCCGGCGCGGTGTGGACGGCGACGTAGACGGTGTCGCGACCGCTGGCCGTCGAGAGGGTGATGTCGTCGGCCGCGGCCACCCGCACCTCCACCGGGACCGCGACGCGCCAGTCGCTGCGCCCCACGACGCGGACCAGCTCGCGGAGCACGTCCATCCCGTGCTCGCGCGGGACGGCGTACTCCATCTCCTCGAAGCGCACCCGCCGCGGCGAGGTGAAGACGCGGTGCGAGACGTCGCTGAACTCGCGTGGCGACAGCGCGGCCGCCGACACCCTCGCCAGCGGTCGCACCAGCGCCGGCACCCGGCTGCCGGCGCCGACGAGCGCCCCGAAGACGGTGTTGCTCAGCAGCTCGTCGTCCCACCAGCCGCGCAGCGGCGCGAGCGGCTCGAGGTCGTCGACCGGCACCCGGGTGTTGTGCTTGGTGAGCACCCGGTCGGTGTGGGGGAACCAGTAGAACTCGACGTGGTCGGTGGCGTCGGCGTCGGCGTCGAAGCGCTCCATCGTCTCCTCGACCCGGCCCCCGCCCTCGCGGGCGCGCAGCCCGAAGGCCGGCACCGTCTGCAGCGTGACCTCGGTCAGCACCCCGAGGGCGCCCAGCCCGACCCGCGCCGCCGCGAGCACCTCGGGGTTCTCGGTCGGGGTGCAGGTCAGCGTGGAGCCGTCCGGGAGCGCGAGCACCAGACCGCGGACCTGGGTGGCGATGCCGCCGAAGCGGGCGCCGGTGCCGTGGGTCCCGGTCGAGATCGCCCCGGCGAAGGTCTGCTCCTCGATGTCGCCGAGGTTGGTGAGCGCCAGCCCGAGGGTGTCGAGCGCCCGGTTGAGGGCGCTGAGCCGGAGGCCGGCCTGCACGGTGACCAGCCCGGTGGCGGCGTCGGCGCGCAGCACCCGGTCGAGGTGGTCCAGGCGCAGCTGGACGTCGTCGGGCCGGCCGATCGCGGTGAAGGAGTGACCGCTGCCGATCGGGCGCACCCGTCGTCCGGTGGCGGTCGCGTCGGCCAGGAACCGGGTCAGCTCCTCGACGCTGCGCGGTGCGACGACCTCGATCCCGGACGCCGACTGGTTGCCGGCCCAGTTGCGCCAGCTCGTGCCCACCGTTTGACTCGCCCTCATGACGAGCCAGCATGCCCGCATCGAGCGCGCGACGCAGCACCTCGACGCACCCGTGGCGGTGGTCGACCTCGACGCCTTCGACGCGAACGCCGCCGACCTGGCCCGCCGCGCGGCCGGGACGCCGATCCGGGTGGCGTCGAAGTCGGTGCGCTGCCGGGCCCTGCTCGACCGCGTCCTCGCGCGCGAGGGGTACGCCGGTGTGCTGGCCTTCACCCTCACCGAGGCGCTCTGGCTCGCCGAGGAGCACGAGGACGTCGTCGTCGGCTACCCGACCGCGGAGCGCGACGCGCTGCGCGAGCTGGCCGCCGACCCGGTGCTGCTCGAGCGGGTCACGCTGATGGTCGACTCGGTCGAGTCGCTCGACCTGGTGCGCAGCGTCGTCCGGGAGGTCGAGGTGCCGATCCGGGTCTGTCTCGACCTCGACGCGTCGCTGCGCGTGGCCGAGCGGCTGACCGGCAGCCGGGTGCACCTCGGGCCGCGGCGCTCGCCGGTCCACTCCGTCGCCGACGCCGTTGCGCTGGCCCGCGCGGTGGGCGAGGACCCGGCGTTCGCGCTGGTCGGGCTGATGGCCTACGAGGGCCAGGTCGCCGGGCTCGCCGACCGGCCGGCCAACCGGCTGAGGGGCCTCGCGGTGCGCGGGCTCAAGCGGGCCTCGGTGCCCGAGCTGACCGAGCGCCGCGGCGCGGTGGTCGCCGCCGTCCGGGAGGTCGCCGACCTGTCGTTCGTCAACGGCGGCGGCACCGGCTCGATCGAGACGACGGTGGCCGATGTGTCGGTGACCGAGGTGGCGGCCGGCTCGGGGCTGTTCGCGCCGGCCCTGTTCGACGGCTACGACTCCTTCGACCCGGTGCCGGCGGCCCTGTTCGGCCTCGCGGTGACCCGGCGTCCGGGCCCCGGGCTGGTCACGGTCGCCGGCGGCGGCTGGATCGCCTCCGGGCCGGTCGGGCGCGACCGGCTCCCGGTGCCGACCTACCCCGCGGGGCTGGCGATGCTCGGCTCCGAGGGCGCCGGCGAGGTCCAGACCCCGCTGCGCGGCGCCGCGGCCGGACGGCTCCG
Organism: Nocardioides sp. S-1144; assembly: GCF_005954645.2. NCBI lineage: Bacteria > Bacillati > Actinomycetota > Actinomycetes > Propionibacteriales > Nocardioidaceae > Nocardioides > Nocardioides dongxiaopingii. The sequence continues at coordinate 262,123 of NZ_CP040695.2, read as the reverse complement.
CCTCGGTGACCGGGTGTGGTTCCGGCACGCCAAGGCCGGCGAGCTGTGCGAGCGGGTCGACACGCTGCACCTGGTGGCCGGCGACCCGGAGGCCGCGCTGGTCGACGTCGTCCCGACCTACCGGGGCGAGGGCCGCACGTTCCTCTAGCCCCCAACCCCGCTGACCCCCACCCCCCGCTGACCCGTCGCTGATCACTGACGGGTCAGCGGGGGTTTGGGGGGTCAGGCGAGGGCGGCCAGGGCGGTGACCAGCCGGTCGACCTCGCCGTCGGTCGTGTACGGCGCCAGCCCGACGCGGACGCCGCCGTCGTCACCGAGGCCGGCGTGCCGGGAGGCCTCGAGGGCGTAGAAGCTGCCGTTCGGCGCCACGATCCCCTGCCCGGCCAGGTGCACGCGCACCTCGTCGCCGGTGCGGCCGTCGACGTGGAGCAGCAGCGTCGGCGTCCGGCGCGCGGGGCTGCCGTGCACCCGCACGTGCGGCAGCGCGGCCAGCGCGTCGAGGAGCCGGGCGAGGACGCCGTCCTCGTGGGCCTCGATCGCGGCCATGCCGCCGACGGAGTCGATGAAGGCCACCGCGGCGCTCACCCCGGCGAGCAGCTCGTAGGGCAGGGTGCCGAGCTCGAAGCGCTCGGGCACGGCGTCGCTGGACGGCAGCAGCTTGTCGGGCTGCAGCGTCTCGAGCAGCGCCGGGTCGGCGGCCAGCACGCCGAGGTGCGGCCCGAAGAACTTGTACGGCGAGCAGGTGAGGAAGTCGGCGCCGAGCGCGGTCAGGTCGACCGGGGCGTGCGCGGCCAGGTGGACGGCGTCCACGTGGACCAGCGCGCCGGCGGCGTGCGCGGCCTCCGCGACCGCCCGCACCGGGGGCCGGGTGCCGAACAGGTTGGACGCCCCGGTGACCGCCACCAGCCGGGTGCGCTCGGTGAGCACGGTCGCGACGTCGTCCAGCTCGGCGGTGACGGGGTCGAAGCCGAGCCACCGCACCGTCGCGCCGACCCGCTCGGCCGCGGTCACCCAGGGCCGGATGTCGCCGTCGTGGTCGAGCCGGGTCACCACCACCTCGTCGCCGGGACCCCAGCCCTGCGCGAGGGTGCGCGCCAGGTCGAAGGTCAGCGCCGTCATCGAGCGGCCGAAGACGACGCCGCGCGGGTCGGCGCCCACGTGGGCGGCCATCGCCGCACGCGCGCCGACCGTGGTCTCCTCGGCCCGCCGCTCGGGCTCGGTCAGCGAGCCGCGCTGGCACATCCCCCACGACATCGCGGTCGCGATCGCGTCGGCCACCTGTCGTGGCACCAGCGACCCGCCCGGGCCGTCGAAGCGCGCCAGCCCGTCGGCCAGCGCGGGGAACGCGCTCCGCACCTGCACCACGTCGTAGGTCGTCATGCGCGCAGCCTGCCAGAGCGCCGAGTCGGCGCCGGGTTCAAGTCACGGGACGCCGAGTCGGCGCCCGGTTCAAGTCAGAGGACGCCGAGTCGGCGTTCGCGCTCAACCCGAACGCCGACTCGGCGAGGCTCGGGGTCAGTCCTGCGGTTCGACGTCGGTGCCGACGAGGGCGACCAGGTCGGCGATCGAGTCGACGACCTGGGTCGGGCGGTACGGGAAGGTCTCGATCTGCTCGGGGCGGGTCGAGCCGGTGGTGACGAGCACGGTGCGCAGGCCGGCCTCCAGGCCGCTGATGATGTCGGTGTCCATCCGGTCGCCGACCATCACCGTCGACTCGGAGTGCGCGTCGAGCCGGTTGAGGGCGCTGCGCATCATCAGCGGGTTCGGCTTGCCGATGAAGTACGGCGTCCGGCCGGTCGCGGTGCTGATCAGGGCGGCCACCGACCCGGTCGCGGGCAGCAGGCCGTGCTGGCTCGGCCCGCTCGGGTCGGGGTTGGTGGCGATGAACCGGGCGCCGGCGGCGATCAGCCGGATCGCCCTGGTGATCGCCTCGAACGAGTAGGTGCGGGTCTCGCCGAGCACCACGTAGTCGGGGTCGCGGTCGGTCATCACGTAGCCGACGTCGTGCATCGCCGTGGTCAGTCCCGCCTCGCCCACGACGTAGGCCGTGCCGTGCGGGCGCTGCTCGGCCAGGAACTGCGCCGTCGCCAGCGCCGAGGTCCAGATCGCGTTCTCGGGGACGTCGATGCCGCTGCCGAGGAGCCGCGCGCGCAGGTCGCGCGGGGTGTAGATCGAGTTGTTGGTCAGCACCAGGAACGACAGGCCCGACGCCTTGAGCGCGTCGATGAACTCGGTCGCACCGGGGATCGGCACCTCCTCGTGCACGAGGACGCCGTCCATGTCGGTCAGCCAGGTCGTGATGTCCCGCGTCGTCATGACCCCAGTCTGGTCCCCCTCACCCCGAACGGCACGTCTGCGTCGGTGTGGGCGTCATCATGGACCGGTGCCGTCCCGGATCGCCGACTTCCTCGACCTGGTGCACCAGCTGCCGGAGGTCGTCCGCACCGACCACGCCCGCTACCACCGCCTCCAGGTGTCGGGGCACACCTTCGGCTACCTGTGGGAGCCCACCCGGACCGTGGGCCTCAAGCAGGAGCTGTCGGAGCAGCTGGCCCTGGTGGCCGAGCGCCCCGAGGTGTTCGAGGTGCAGTTCACCGCCGGGGCGTTCGGCTGGGTCGTCGTCCACCTCGACGGCGTCGAGCGCGACGAGCTGGCCGAGCTCACCTTCGAGGCGTGGCGGCTCACGGCCGCGGCCGGGCTGGTGGCCGACCGCTCGGACCGGCTGCCGGTCTGAGCCACCGCGCACTGGAACCTCACACCGGTTTCAGGAGGGATCCTGGCGTCATGACGAGCGACGAGGGACGGGTACGACAGCTGCGGGTGGTCCTCGAGGTCCCCGACTTCGACGAGGCCGTGGCGTTCTTCCGCGACGCCCTCGGCCTGCCGGAGTCGGCGGCGTTCGCCACCGGCGGGGAGGACCGGGTGGCGATCCTCGAGGCCGGGCGGGCGACGCTGGAGCTCGCCTCGCCGGCGCACCGCCGCGCGATCGACGCCGTCGAGGACGTCGCCGACGGCGGCACCGCCGCGATCCGGCTCGCGTTCGAGGTCGACGACGCCGGCGCCACCACGGCCCGCCTGGTCGCGGCCGGCGCGCGGCACGTGGCCGGCCCGGTCCTGACGCCGTGGCGGTCGCTGAACGCCCGCCTCGACGCCCCGGCCGACCAGCAGATCACCGTGTTCGAGGAGACGCAGACGCCGGAGGAGCGCACCGGGGGCGCCGGCTTCGCCACCGACGCGACCCGCGACTGACCCGACCCACGACCGACGCGAGCCGCGACCGACCCCGAGCCTGCCGGTTCCTCAGGAGGGGGGGCCGGGGCGCTCGAGCGTCTGCTCCCGGAGGGCACGGAGCACCTCGAGCTCGCGCTCGACGTCGCGCCGACGCTGCTCGAGCCGCTCGACCTCCTCCTCGAGCACCCGCTCGAGGAGGCCGGTGCGCTCAGCGGCCGGCGCGGTCAGGCACGGCAGCAGCGTGGCGATCGTCGTGCTGCACAGCCCGGCCGCGAAGAGGTGCTGGATCTCGATCACCCGGGCCACCGAGCCGGCGTCGTAGCGCCGCCAGCCGTTGGGGGCCCGGGTCGACCCGATCAGCCCGACGTCCTCGTAGTAGCGCAGGGAGCGCGCGCTGACCCCGGTCGCCGCCGCGAGCTCACCGATCCGCACGGGACGAGCCTACGACCGGCCCCCGGGCCGGGAGCCGGTCGCGGGCGCTCAGTCGGCGTCGAGCGCGGCGAGCTCGTCGGCGGTGAGCTCGAGGTGCACGGCCTCGGCGGAGTCCTGGATCGAGGAGGGCCGCTTCGCCCCGGGGATGGGGATCACGACCGGCGACTGGGCCAGCTCCCAGGCCAGGGCCACCTGCTGGGCGCTGACCCCGCGGGCCTCGGCGACCCGGGCGAAGGCCGGGTGCTCCTCGGCCAGGCCCTTCGCGCTCCGCAGGCCGCCGAGCGGGCTCCACGGCAGGAAGGCCAGGCCGAGCTCCTCGCAGACGTCGATCTCGGGACGGCTGGACCGGAAGGCGGGCGAGAACTGGTTCTGCACGCTCACCAGGGCATCACCGAGCACCGCGTGGGCCAGCCGGATCTGCTCGGGGTCGGCGTTCGAGAGCCCGATCCGCGCGACCTTGCCCGTGGAAGCGATGTCCTTGAGGGTCTCCATCACGGCGGCGTAGTCGACCTTCGGGTCGGGCCGGTGGTGCTGCCACAGCGCGATCTGCTCGACGCCGAGGCGGCCGAGGCTGGCGTCGACCGCCGCGTGCAGGTGGGACGCCGACGAGTCGAGGTCCCAGCCGCCGTCGCCGGTGCGCGTGTGCCCGCCCTTGGTGGCGAGCACCACCTGGTCGCGCACGCCGAGCTCGTCGAGGATCCCCGCGACCAGCCGCTCGTTGGCCCCCATCGCGTCGGCTCCGAGCTCGTCGGCGGGCCCGTAGGCGTCGGCGGTGTCGAAGAGGGTGACGCCCGCGTCGAGCGCGGCCCGCACGGTGTCGAGGAGCTGCTCGCGCGGCTGCGTGCCGGTCTGGTCGAAGGTCATCAGGCCGAGGCCGACGGCCCCGACCTCGAGGCGCCCGACGGTGTCGTTGCCGATGTGTCGTGTCTTCACGGGTCCAGGTCTACCGGACCGGACCCAGGCGTGGAACCGGGCGCCCGCGACGAGGACGGCGTCCGCGTCGTTTGTGGGGCCGCGGGTGGGGGTAGGTCGCCCTCGCACGCCCCGAGGAGGAGCAGCCCATGACCAGTCCCACCCCGCCGACCGTCGCGGTCCCCCCGTCGCCCACGACTCCGTACGAGCAGAGCCAGCAGGAGATCCGGCTCGAGGAGGAGGACGTCCGCTACCTGATCGCCCTGGTCGAGGAGACCGTGCGCGACGTCGGCGGGTCCATCCCCCGGCAGGTCGAGGGTGACCTGTTCGGCGGCGGGCACCTCCCGGAGCGGATGGCGCGCCACACGCTGGGCGCCCACGAGCGGATCCTGCGGACCCTGCTGTCCTCGGTCCAGGCGCTCGAGGAGCACGCGGGGTCGCTGCAGTCCTACCGCGACGAGCTGAACCGGGTCGAGGACACCATCCAGGGCTACCTCGACCAGATCAACGGCCGGGTCGCGACGATCGACGGAGCGGTCTGATGGGCGGGGCGAACGAGGGCCGGCTCCACGAGCTGGTCGAGCGACCCCACCCGTTCCGCATCGAGCGGCACGCCGACGACTGGGCGCGCTGCGCGGCGGTTCTCAAGAACGCCTCGGCCGACGTGCGACGCGGCATCAGCTCCGTCGACGTCGGCGGGCAGACCGGCCCGGCGCTGCGGGCGGCGTTCCTCGACCTCGCCGCGGTGCTCGAGGAGGGCGCGCTCGACCTGCGTCGCGGCTCGCGGGCGCTCGCGGAGCTGGCCGAGGAGACCAAGTCGGCCAAGAACCGCAAGCGCGACATCGACGGCCGGCTGCCCGACGACGGCGCCCACGTCGTCGAGCGCGACCACGCCGCGGCCAGCACCTCGGACTCGCAGGAGGCCGCGCTGCGCCACGGCATCGCGGTGATGAAGTCCATCCGGGCCGACGAGCCGCGCGGCTCGGTGCCGATCCAGGCACCGACGACGCCTCCCCCACCGCCGCCGACCATGCGCTGCCCGCGCTGCGGGTCCGACCCGTGCCAGTGCCGGACGGTCGACGGCTGCCCGCGCTGCGGCGCGAGCCCGTGCGTCTGTGTCGACGGCCCGCACGTCGTCACCCCGGTCACCCCGGTCCACCCGCACTGCCCCGACTGGGACGACCCCGCCGACTTCACCACCCCGGGCACCGCCCAGGGGCCGTCGTCCCTGGCCCCCGGAGCCCCGCAGGGGTCCCTGGCGTCCGGGGTGTCACCCGGTGTCGTCGGCGGTGCCGCCGGCGCCGTGGGCGCGGCGGCACCCGCCGCACCCGGTGCGGTCGGGGCGATGGCCCCGATGGCCCCGATGGCCGGCTCGGCGGCGGGCGCCGCACCCGTCGCCGGCACCCCCGGGAGCGCCGGGGCCGTCCGTCCGATCGGTGCCGGTGGCCCGACGGGCTCGGCCGGCACGCTCGGTCGCAGCGGCGGCGCGGGAGCCGGGGCCGGCGCCGCAGGCGCCGGTGGCCGGGGTCGCGGCGGCAAGGACCGCAAGCCGGGCGCCCGCGACCGCGACCTGCACGACGACGGCCGCGACTGGCTCGACGACGAGTCCGCGCCCGACGTCCTGAGGTGATCGCTCAGCGGACGACCCAGCAGGCGTCGACCACGACGACGGTCGGCCGGGGCCGTTTCCGGGACGGCGCCGTGGGGCAGGACCCCAGGCCGTAGAATCCCGGCGTGAAACAGGTCGCGGTCATCGCCTACTACGCCGACGACCCGACGCGCACCTACCAGCTCGTGCAGTGGCTGCCCGTGCTCGAGGTGCTGCACCGCACGCACCCGGTGACGATCGTGCTGCGCGACCCCGACTCCGCCGACGTGATCGCGCCGCGCACCAGCCTGCCGGTGTTGCGCGCGCCGTCGTTCCCCGAGCTCACCGCGCTCTACGAGGAGCTCGACGCCAAGGTCGTCCTCTACTGCAACAACTCCATCCTCAACTTCCAGTCGCTCATCGACGGCCGCCGGCTGCACGCGCACGTCAACCACGGCGAGAGCGACAAGCAGTCGATGGCCAGCAACAACGCGAAGGCCTACGACCGGGTCTTCGTCGCCGGCGAGGCCGCCGTGCAGCGACACGTCGCCGGGCTGCTCGAGTTCGACACCCGCCGCCTGGTGCGGGTCGGGCGGCCGCAGCTCGACCTGCGTCCCGAGCCGGTGCTGGCTCCCTCGACGCGGCGCACCCTGCTCTACGCGCCCACGTGGGAGGGCGACGCCGACTACAACGACTACACCTCGGTCGACACGATCGGCCCTGACATCGCCCGCGGGCTGCTCGCGGTGCCCGGCTCGCGGTTCGTCTACAAGCCGCACCCGAAGGTCGTCACGACCCCGACGACGGCGGTGCGGGCCGCGCACCGCGAGATCCTGCGGATCGTGGCCGCCGCCGACGCCGCCGACCCGACCGCCGGCCACGTCGCGATCGAGCGCGGCGACATCCTCGCGATCATGCCCGACTGCGACGCGATGGTGACCGACGTGTCGTCGGTGGGCCTCGACTGGCTCTACCTGTGCACCGACAAGCCGATCTTCCTCACCGACCGCCACCGCGACGCCGACCGGCTGCGCCAGGACGTGCCGGTCAGCCGCTGCGCCGACGTCGTCGACGACGAGGACGTGGCCGGGCTCGCGGCGCTGGTGGCCGCGCGGCTCGAGCACGACGAGCACCACCTGGCCCGCGTCGCGATGCGCCACCACTACTTCGACGACCTCCAGGTCGGCGACAGCACCACCCGCTTCCTCGACGCCGTCGCCGCCCTCGCGGCGCGCCGCGACCGGCTCCTCGGCGCCGTCACCGGTCGCCACGACGGCGACGCGATCATCGCCTGACCCAGCGGCTCAGGCGCGACGGACCCGCTGGAAGTTGAGCCCCCCGCGGGCGAACGCCTCGACGACCGCCGGCGGTGGCGCGGCGGCGTCCCACCGGCACGGCCGGACGTGCGTGAGGTCCAGCTCCCACGCCAGCGGGTCGGGGTCGTGGCGCCACCCACCGGTCAGCACTCCGCGGTGGAACACGCCGTCGGCGTCCCTCGTCCAGGCCTCGGCCCCGTCGGGGACCGCCGCGAACCGCTCCAGCCGGGCCGCCGTCCGCTCGTCGTGCCGCGTGGCCACCGCCGCGACGGCGGCCGCGAGGTCGGCCGGCTCGGCGTCGAGCCGGCCGCCGACGCCGACGACGCCGAGGGCCAGCGCCCGGCCGACGGCCCGGCGCCCGTCGTCCGGCACGACGCGGGAGCGCATGGGTGCCCGGTAGACGTGTGTGGTCACGTCCTGGTCCTACCACCTCGGGGACGCAGCACCCGGCGCCTACTCGCAGCCCGTCTCGAACCGCGGCCACGCCTCGACCCGGTCGCCGGCACCGACGTAGGCCACGTCGCGGTCCGCGGAGAGCCACAGGTGGTCGCCGGCACGCTCCCACCCGGTGTCGACGGCGTCGGCGGGCAGCGCCGTCCGCGCGCGGTAGGGCACGGCCACGTGCGGCTCCAGCTCCGGGATCGGCTCCCGGACGTAGGAGGCCCCGGTGCGCCGGCCGTCGTCGACGGCGAGGAAGGTCATCGACTGCCAGCCGCAGTGCTCGGGGCCGGGGTGGGAGTAGACCCGGGACGTCGGCACCGGCGTGCCGTCGGCCCCGGCCCACACCAGCACCCCCATGCCCTCGGCGACGTCGGCCGGGAACTCCGCGTAGTCGCAGCGGGCCCACGACTGGACGTACCAGCCGGGCCCGCCGGCGCCCTCGGACGCCAGCCCGTCGCGGACGACGAGCGCCATCAGCACCCGGCCACCGACCTCGAAGGTGAGCAGCCGGCGGTCGTCCTCCGCGCGGGCCAGGGCGAGGTCGACCCGGGGCGCGTCGAGCTGCAGGCCCTCCGAGTACGCCGTCTCGACCGCGGCCCCGACGCTGTCGGCGGTGGCCGCCTCCGCGAGCGGACCCGGACCGTGGTCGAAGCCGGCCGCCACCGTCGCGCAGTCGACGACGTCGCCGGCGACGCCGTACCGGCCGCCACCCGAGCCCGCGAGCGACCCCTCGTAGGGCGTGGCCGCCGGCGCGTAGGAGCCCGACGGTGCGTCGCGGGCGCTCGCGTCGTCCGCGACGTCGTCCCCGCACGCGGTCACGCCGCCGAGCAGCACGCCCAGCACCGCCCCCAGCGCCGCACGCGGCACCACGGCCGACACCGCTCGCCGACCGACCTTCGTCCTCATCCGCGCCATGATCCTCCGACGTCGGCGGCGCGGCACCGGTTCCACCCCTGCGCCGGCGGCGCGCGGCCCGGCCCGATCCACGGGGACGCCGTCCGCCGCCGCTACGCTGCGGCGGTGTCAGTCGTCGCGCGCCACCAGGTCTCGGTCACCGGGCCGGACGGCGCCACCCCGATGCTGTTCGCGCACGGCTTCGGCTGCGACCAGGGCGTGTGGAGCCGGGTGGCGCCGGCGTTCACCGACGAGTTCCGCGTGGTGCTGTTCGACCACGTCGGCGCGGGCCGCTCGGACCTGACGGCCTACGACGCCCGGGCCTACGCCAGCCTCGACCGCTACGCCGCCGACGTGCTCGAGATCTGCGAGGAGCTCGACCTGCGCGACGTCGTCCTCGTCGGCCACTCGGTGTCGGCCATGATCGGGGTCCTGGCCCAGGTGGCCGACCCCGACCGGTTCTCGCGCCTGGTGCTCCTCGGGCCCTCGGCGCGCTACGTCGACGACGACGGCTACGTCGGCGGGTTCGCCCGATCCGACATCACCGAGCTGCTGGACCTGATGGACAGCAACATCCTCGGTTGGCAGCAGCCACTGGCCGGCATGGTGATGCCCGGCCCGGAGCTGGTCGGGGCCCGCGGCGAGCTCGACGCCAGCTTCTGCCGGCTGCGACCCGACATCGCCCACGACTTCGCGGCGGCGACGTTCCTCGGCGACAACCGCGACGACCTGGCCGGCGTCTCCGTGCCCACGCTGGTGCTGCAGAACCGCCACGACACGATCGCCCCGCTGTCGGCCGGTGAGCTCGTCCGCGACCGGATCCCGGGTGCGCGGATGGAGATCATCGAGACCAGCGGGCACTGCGCGCACCTGAGCGCACCGACCGAGACCATCGCCGCCATCCGGAGGTTCGTGGGCCGATGACCCTCGCCAGCGACGCGGACGGCGGGAGCCGGCACGACCGGGTGCCGGCGGCCTACGCCGTCCTCGACCGGCTCGACGGCCAGGTCCTCGAGGTCAACGAGGCCTTCGTGCGGCTCCTGGGCCACCCTCGAGCGACCCTCCTGGCCGGCTCCCTGTCCGACCTGCTCAGCCTCGCCGGCCGGATCTACAGCGAGACGCACCTGATGCCGATGCTCGACCTCAACGGGCACGTCGAGGAGGTCGCGCTCGACGTCGTGGCCACCGACGGCGCGCGGATCCCCGTGCTCATGAACGCGGTCCTCGACCGCACCGGCGAGCGCGCGACGATCCGGGTGGTGCTGTTCGGGGCCCTCGAGCGGCGCCGCTACGAGACCGAGCTGCTGCGGGCGACCCGGGCGGCCCAGAAGGCGCGGGCGCAGGCCGACGAGCTCGCCCGCACCCTGCAGCAGACGCTCATCCCCCCGGTCCCGCCGGTCATCCCGCGCCTGGAGGTGTCGGCGGTCTACCGACCCGCGGGGGACGGCGACGAGGTCGGCGGCGACTTCTACGACGTCTTCAGCATCGCCCCGTCCACCTGGGTGGTGGTGCTCGGCGACGTCGCGGGCAAGGGCGTGCACGCCGCGACCGTCACAGCGTTCATCCGGCACACGGTGCGCGACCTCGCGATGCAGCTCGCCGACCCGGCCGACCTGCTGCACGCCCTCGACCGCGCCCTGCACGCCCGGCCGACGGAGAGGTTCTGCTCCGCGGTCCTGCTGCGTCTCACCGAGGGGGACGCCGGCTGGTCGATCGCCGGGGCGGCGGCCGGGCACCCCCTCCCGATCCTCGGCCGACGTGACGGGACCCTCGTCGACCTCGGCAGACCGGGGTCGCTGATCGGGCTGGTCGACGACCCGCACTTCACGACGTTCACCCACCGCCTCGCACCCGACGAGTTCGTCACCCTCCTCACCGACGGCGTCACCGAGGCGCGGCGCGACCGCGAGCTGTTCGGCGAGGACGCCGTCCGCGACGTCGTCCGGTCACGGGCGAGCAACCCGGACGGGGTCAGCGCGGGGGTCGTCGCGGCCGCCATCGACTACCAGCGCGGCTTCCCGCACGACGACATCGCGGTGCTGACGCTGTACCCGTCGGCACCGGACGGGACGGTCCGGTGAGCCCGTCAGCCCTGGCTGTGCGGCAGGGCGCACACCTGGAGCACGCGCTGGGCGATCGAGCCCGCCTCGGCGCGGAGCTCGATCGGGTGGCCGGCCCCGGTGGCCCGCTGCAGGGCCTTGGCCAGCACGCCGACCCCGACGCTCGGCAGGAAGCCGACCGAGCTCAGGTCGACCACGACCGAGCGCTGGTAGGTCGCGGTGGCGGCGTCGAGGGCGTCGCGCAACGCGACCGCCGTGGACTCGTCCACCTCACCGCTGACCGCCAGGATCTGCGTGGACTCGTCGAACTCGACTTCAAAGGGACCCGTCAGCACGGGACGAGGATACGCGGCCCACGACCAACCCAGGGGGTGAACCTCGCTCACCACACCTCTGGCACCGTGACCGGGGTGCAACACCGCGACAGAGCCCTCCTGACCACCGCAACGGGAGAGGCTCCGTGAACGAGGACGACCTCGACGACTTCATCGCCGCGCTGCAGGACGTCGTGCTGCCGACCGGTGCTCCGGTGCTGCCCATGCTCGACGTCGCGGCCCACTTCTCGGTGGGTGCCGACATCGGCGAGGCGACGGGTGCGTGGTTCGACGTCACCGTCCTGCGCTCCGGCCGGGTGGCGCTGTCGATCGGCCAGGTCCCCGGCGGCGGGCTCGAGGCCGTCGCCGCCGCCAGCGGCCTGAGCGCCGTGATCCGCTCCGGCCTGCTCTGCCACGAGGACGTCTCCTCCGCCCTCGACCTCGCCGACCTGCACGCCCGCAACACCCGCGACGCGCGCGGCGCCGCCGTCGTCGTCGCCCTGCTCGACCCCGAGGGCGGCTCGCTGTCCTACGTCACCGCCGGCCACGAGGCGCCCGTCGTGGCCGCGGCCGACGGCACCAGCGTCCGCCTGCCCCGCACCGGGGCGGGCCCGCTCGGCACCCTCGACGGTCCGCAGGTCGGCCGGCACCGGCTCGGCGAGGGCGACCTGGTGCTGCTCGACTCCCCCGACATCTCGACGTCCGCGCCGGGTCGCGTCGACGACGCCACCGCGCTGCTCGACCGGGCGCGCGTCGTCGGCGACGCCACCGCCACCTGCTCGGCCGTGGCCCGGCCGACCGTCGCGGCCCAGACCCGCGGGGCCGTCGCCGTGCTCGCCGCCGAGCGACGCACCACGCGCACCGGCGACCTCGACCTCGACCTCTCCCTCGACGCGACCACCGGGCGCCGCGCCCGGGTCGCGCTGGAGGACTGGCTGACGCGGCTCGGTGCACCGGCGATGGACGCGCTGTGCCTCGTGCACGCCGCCACCGAGCTGGTGACCAACGCCGTCGAGCACGCCCACCCCCCGGACGACCCCGACGGGCGGGTCGTGCTGCGAGCCCGGCACCAGGCCACCGGCGACGTCGTGGTCGACGTGACCGACGACGGCCGGTGGCGGGTGCCGTCCGACGACGTCGCCCGCGGACGCGGGCTGGCGATGGCCGCGGGCCTGGTCGACGACATGAGCCTCACCTCCGACGAGCACGGCACGCACGCCCGGCTCCGCCACCGCCTGTCGCGCCCGGTGGTCATCGAGCGGGCGCCCGTCCCCCTCCTCCAGGTCGCGCCGCCGGCGCTCGAGGTCGAGCAGGTCCGGCTCGGCGCGGTTCGCCTCGCCGGCTTCTTCGGCCACGACGAGGTCGACCAGATCACCTACGCGCTGCTGCTGGCCTCCCGGGGCGGCACCCAGCCGATCGACATCGACCTGAGCGACGTCACCGACCTCTCGGCCGGCGGCCTCCGCCTGCTCGCGGACCTCGTCGGCCGCCCCGCTCCCGACCCGGCAGGACACGCCGGCGTCGTCCTGCACGCCCGCCGCGGCTCGGCCCCCCAGGTCGAGCTGGAGCGCGCCGGCGTCGTCCACCATGCCTCCTGAGGTCGCCCTCCCGACCAACCCGCGCCGGTCCCTGCGCGTCGCGGTCGCGCCCGACGCACCGGTCGTCGTCGCCGGCGTCAAGGCGCTGCTGCGGTCGGCCGACTCCGCCGTCACCGTCGTCGACCTGCCCGACACGGTGCGCGGACTGTCGACCGTCGACGTCGTCCTCTACGACCCGCTGCACGGCGTCCCGGCCGGCTTCGGGGCCCAGGCGAACGCCGCCACCCCGGCGCTCGTCGGCTTCTCGTGGTCGGTGCGCGGCGACACCGAGGCCACCGCGCGCTCCCACGGCGCCTGCTGCCTGCTCTCGAAGGACCTGTCCGGCGCCCGGATCCTGCAGACCCTGCGGGCCGTGCAGTCCGGGCAGCGCACGGCGTTCGTGGTGAGCACCACCAGCGACACGACCGCCCGAGCCCGCACCCGCGTCGTCGACGGCCTCACCGCCCGGGAGGTCGACATCCTCCAGATGATCACCGAGGGCCTCAGCAACGACGAGATCGCGCGCGGGCTGTACCTCAGCATCAACTCGGTCAAGACCTACATCCGCACCGCCTACCGCAAGATCGGGGTGACCCGGCGCCCGCAGGCGGTGCTGTGGGGCGTGCACCACGGCTTCGGCCAGGCCCGCCCGGGCCACGGCCCGGCCGACGACACCTGACCCGGAGGAGCCCGATGCCCGCACCGGCCACGCTCGCCGACGCACGGCTGCTCAGCCCGGACGCGCTCACCGCTCCGCTGGCCGGCGATCCCGACGGGACTGCCGCCGGGGGTGCCGACGGGGGCCCGATGCCGACCGCCTCGGCCACGTTGATCGCGGGCGAGGACGGGACGGGCAGCTGGGAGATCGGCCTCTGGGAGGCGGCGCCCGGCACCGACGTCGACGCCGAGGCCGACGAGCTCTTCGTCGTCCTTGCCGGACGGGGCACGGTGCGCTTCGACGACGGCAGCGAGCTCGCGCTGCGGCCCGGCGTCGTCGTCCGGCTGCGGGCCGGCGACCGCACGACCTGGACGGTCACCGAGGCGCTGCGCAAGCTCTACGTGCTGCTGCCCGCCGGCTGACGCCACGCGGACCCGGACGGGCCCGGCCTGGCCTCAGCCCTTGCCCTTTGACTTGCCCTTGCCCTTCGCCTTGCCCTTGGACTTCGACTTGCCCTTGCCCTTCGACTTGCCCTTGGACTTCGACTTGCCCTTGGACTTCGACTTGCCCTTCGACTTCGAGTTGCCCTTCCCCTTCGACGTCGCCGGGCCCGGGCCGTCCGGGGTGACCGAGGACGGCGGCGGGTTCGTGGCCCGCGCGGTGGCGGAGGGTCGCGGGATGCTCGTCGTCGTCTGTTCCGACGCGGAGGGCGACGGCGACCCGGTCGACCCGGCAGCCGGCTCGCCGTCCTCACCGCCGGCCGCGGCGAGGTAGCCCACGCCGAGGAGCAGCGCGACGAGACCGGCCACGGCGACCAGCGCGACCCGGCGGCGTCGCGCCACCGGCGGCCCCGGGGCGACGTCGAGCACCGCCGTCACGGGCACCGGTGCCACGACCGGCCCTGCGACCGGCGCTGCGACCGGCGCGGTGACCGGCGCGGGTCCCGGTGCCCCGGCGCGCCCGGCGAGCACCTCGAGGCGCAGGACGACCTCGGCGGCGGAGGGGCGGTCGGCCGGCTCGCGGGCGGTCATGGTGGAGACCAGGCCGGCCCACCCCGGCGGCAGCGACGCGGCCACCAGGGGCGAGCGCTGCAGGCGGGCCAGCGCGGCCTCGACGGGCGGGCCGTCGTACTCGCGCCGCCCGGTGAGTCCCTCGAGCAGGACCAACCCCAGGGCGTAGACGTCGGCCGGCGTCGACACCGCCTCCCCGGCGACCTGCTCGGGCGCCAGGTAGGCGGCCGTCCCGATCGTGTGGCCGGTGAGGGTCAGCGACGCCTCGGACCCGGCGAGGCGCGCGATGCCGAAGTCGGTGAGCTTGGGGCGGTCGCCGGCGGCGACCAGCACGTTCGACGGCTTGACGTCGCGGTGGACGATGCCGTGGGCATGGGCGTGCGCCAGGGCCGCGGTGACCCCGGCTCCGATCGTGGCCCACCGCCGGGGGTCGGGCCGGTCGCGCGCGAGGAGCTCGTCGAGCGGCACTCCGTCGACGAGCTCGAGCACCAGCCACGGCCGGTCCCCGGCCACGCCCGCGTCGAGCACCGTGACGACGTTCGGGTGGTTGAGCATCGCCAGCAGCCGGGCCTCGCCCGCGAAGCGCTCGCGCTCGACCTCGTCGATCCCGCGGAGCAGCTTGACCGCCACGGTGCGGTGGAGCACCCGGTCGTGGGCTCGGACGACGTCCGCCATGCCGCCGCGACCGAGCGCGGCGCCCAGCTCGTAGCGGTCACCCAGGAGGTCGGGGTCGCTGGTCATCGGCGCGGGCTCCCTCGGCTGGACGGACAACCCGTCCACTGTGACCGTCGCCTGACGCGGTCGCTCCGCCCCTGGAGGTGAGTCGACCGGCGTGCTCCCCGACCGCGGGTCTCAGGCGTGGCCGGCCTGCGGCCCGTCGACCTCGAAGGCGTTGTCGTCGGGCTCGACCGCCTGCTCGACCTCGGCCTCGTCGATCTCGACGCCGGCGATGGGGTTGCCGCCCTCGGTGCCCGGGACGTCGCCCCCAGGCGCGGTGTCGGCGGCGGACTCGGGCTCGTGCTGCTCGGAGGTCATGCCCCGACCGTACGGACCGCGCGGACGGCCCGGTCCACCCCGCGGGGCAGGTCCGACGCCGTCGCCGGGGCGGGTGGTCCAGACCAGTGGTGGAACCCCCTGGCGCTCCTCCCTCCGTTCCATTACGTTACGACACGTAACTAAACATGAACCACCCACCTCAGGAGACAGACACCATGCATGCCCACCCGAACCCCCGCACCACCGTGGCGGGGCTGTGCGCCGCCGCCGTCGGACTGGCCGCCCTGGCCGTGACCGCCGGCGCGACGCCGGCCTCGGCCCACGGCAACACCTCGCCGACCGTCGTGAAGACCTTCACCACGATGTCGGCCGACCAGGAGATCGCCGTCCTCGGCAACCGGTTCCTGTTCGCCGCCGAGGCCGAGACCGGCGGTCTCGAGCCGTTCATCTCCGACGGCACCGCCGCGGGCACCACGATGCTCAAGGACCTGGCCCCCGGCGCCGGCGACAGCTCGCCGGCGGAGTTCACCCGGGTCGGCTCGCGCGTGTACTTCGTGGCCACGACGTTCCCCGCCGGAAGAGAGCTGTGGGTCACCGACGGCACTGCGGCCGGCACCTCGTTGGTCGAGAACATCCACCCGGGCGCCGGAGGCTCCTCCCCCGGGGAGCTGACCGCCTTCGGGGACCGGCTGCTCCTCAAGGCGACCGACGGGTTCCACGGGTCCGAGCTGTGGACGAGCCGCGGCACCGAGGCCACGACCGAGCTGGTCGAGGACCTGACACCGGGCGTGAACGGCAGCATCATCTCCGACATCACCGCGGCCCACGGCGTGGCCTTCCTCCACACGTTCACCCCCGGGGTGGGCTCCGAGCTCGTGCGCACCGACGGGACCGACGGTGGCACCCAGTTCATCGACATCGTCCCGGGCGTCAAGTCGAGCGCACCGGAGGAGATCACCCACCTCGCGGGCGGCACCGTGGTGTTCACGGCCGACACACCCGACGAGGGCCGGGAGCTGTGGCGCAGCAACGGCACCCCGGCCGGGACCGTCCTGGTCGAGGACGCCACTCCCGGCACCGCCGACAGCACCATCAACGACCTGGCGCGCGTGGGGTCGAAGGTCTTCTACGCCGGCACCCTGCCCGGCAAGGGCCGCGAGCTGCTCGCCACCGCCGGCACGGCCGCGACGACCGGGCTGGTGCGCGACATCGCCACCTTCAGCAGCAACCCCACCGACATCGTCGACGTCGCGGGACGGGCCTACTTCGTCGCGGAGACGCAGGGCTCCGGCCGCGAGCTCTACACCTCGGACGGCACCGAGTCCGGGACCGTCAAGGTCGAGGAGATCGCCGCCGGGACCGACAACGGGGTCGTGGGCCCGCTGGTCGCCAACGGCCGCTTCCTCGCCTTCGGCGGCGACACCGCCGCGACGGGCACCGAGCCCTGGGTGAGCAACGGGACCGCCGGCGGGACCGACCAGGTCAAGGACGTCGTCCCGGGCAACCAGGGCAGCGCCCAGGCCCTGGTCGCCGTCGGACCCCGGGTCGTGTTCCGCACGCTCGTCGAGGGCAAGCCCACGCTGGTCGCGCACGACGTGCAGGGCTGGTTCACCGTCGACGCGGCCACGCCCAAGATCACCAAGAAGACCAAGGGCAAGCTGCGCGCAGGCTCCAAGCTGGCCGCGAAGGCCGGTTCGTGGGAGCCGGGCGCATCCCTGACCTTCCGCTGGCTGCGCAACGGCAAGCCGATCGCCGGGGCCACCAAGACGACCTACCAGGTCAAGAAGGCCGACCGGGGCAAGAAGATCCGCGTGCGCGTCACCGGCGCGCTGGCCGGCCACAACCCGGTGGAGCGCACGTCCTCCGCGACCGGCAAGGTCACGAAGGGCTGAGCACCATCGACGACGACCGCAGCGGTCGGGCCCCTCGGGCCCGGCCGCTGTCGGCATGCCCGACACCACGGCCCCACCACCCACGGTGGACGATGGCTGCGACGACCAGGAGGACCCATGGCCCGCCCGCGTGACCCGCTCATCGAGGAACGGATCCTCGACGCGACCGACGACCTCATCGCCGAGCACGGCTACGCCGGGCTGACGATGGAGGCCATCGCCGAGAGAGCCGGGGTGGGCAAGCCCACCATCTACCGCCGCTACGCCAACCGTGACGAGGTCGTGATGGCGGTCAACGCCCGCGCCTCCATCCCGGTCGAGCCGGTCGACACCGGGAGCCTGCTGGGCGACATCCAGGCGGTGGTGCGGGGCGTGGTCCCCACCGTCAACACCCCGACGATCCGGGCCACCCTCGGGCCGCAGGTCGGACGGGCCATCGCCGACGACGCCGCCAACCGCGTGTTCCAGGACACCGTCGGCGGGTCCTCGGACGTGTACATGCGGCCGATCTGGCAGCGGGGCCTGGACCGGGGCGAGATCGACCCCGACCTCGACTACCTCGTGGCGCGCACCGCGCTCGGGACCGCGGTGATCTTCTCCCTCACGCTCTACCGGCTCGACGACTCGTGCGTCGACCAGATCGCGCGCATGTGGGTCCGCTCGGTGGCCCCGCCACCGGAGCGCTGAGGCCCCCACCCGGGGACGGCGCGTGACGGGTCGGTGACCGACCCGTCACGTGCCGTCAGGAGCGCCGGGCCCGCCGTCGCGAGACGGCGTCGATCGCGGCGGCGAGCAGCAGCACGACGCCGGTGATGACCTGCTGCCACTGGGCTCCCAGGCTGGGCCGCAGGCCGAGACCGTTCGGGATGATCACGATCACCAGGGCGCCGAGGATGGCGTCGCGCGGCTTGCCGCGGCCACCGAAGAGCGACGTGCCACCGATGACGGCGGCCGCCACCGAGAAGAGCAGCACGTTGCCCGAGCCGAGGTCGAGCGAGGCCGAGGACTGCGACGAGGCGAGCAGCACGCCACCCATCGCACCGAAGGCGGAGCACAGCGCGAAGGCGGTCACCTTCATGTGGACGACGTCGATGCCGGCGCGGCGGGCGGCCTCGGCGTTGCCGCCGGTGGCGTAGAGGTGCCGGCCCCAGGTGGTGCGGGTCAGCGCGATCGCGCAGGCGATCATGAGCAGCACCGCGATCACGACCGCCCACGGGATGCCCTGGATCACCAGCCGCGAGCGCGGGTTGGGGTTGCGGTTCTGGTTGGCCAGGATCGTGAGCACGATGCCGACCGCGGCGATGATGCCGCCGCGCATCAGGACCAGGCTGACGGCGTCGTGGGTCAGGTGGGCGGCCTTGGCGCGCAGGGTCGTGACCAGGGTGAAGGCGAGGTAGCCCAGCACCACGACGAGGGTGAAGACCCAGCTCTGCGTCGGGCTCAGGGTGCCGTAGGTCAGGTCGTGCCAGAAGTCGTAGTTCGACGTGTTGACCGGGCGGCCGTCGAGGGCGAACTGAAGCACGCCCTGCCACGCGAGGAAGAGCGCGAGGGTGA
Source organism: Nocardioides sp. S-1144 (assembly GCF_005954645.2). NCBI lineage: Bacteria > Bacillati > Actinomycetota > Actinomycetes > Propionibacteriales > Nocardioidaceae > Nocardioides > Nocardioides dongxiaopingii. The sequence goes on along the minus strand of NZ_CP040695.2, from coordinate 243,248 downwards.
CGACGAAGCTGGGGATGCCGACCTTCGCGACCAGGATGCCGTTGGCCACCCCGATCGCGGTGCCGATGCAGACGGCGGCCACGAGGGCGAGCACCAGGTGCTGCGTCTGGTTGGTCGCGACCAGCACGAGCCCGACCAGGACGACGACCGCGGCGGACCAGGCGTGGACCCAGACCGCGAGGCCGATGGCGACGAGCAGCCCGGCGATCAGCGCCCAGTACATGAACGACGGCAGACCGTCCTTCAGGTCGCCGTCGAAGACCGCGACCGCGGCGAGGGCCGCGCACATGCCACCGGCGGTGCCGGCCGACAGGTCGATCTCGCCGAGCAGCAGCACGAAGACCAGGCCCATCGCGATCACCGCGATGTAGACGCCCTGGCCGGGCAGGTTGCCGATGTTGTACTTGGTCAGGAACGCCTCGCTGACCTGCATGAAGATCACGCCGAGCACGACCAGGCCGAGCACCGAGGGCAGGGCCCCCGGGTCGCCGGTGCGCAGCTTGGTGACCCAGCCGGTCAGGGCGCCGCCGATGGAGCGCTCCTCGACGTCGAGGGAGAACTCGCCGGCGCGCTCGGGCTTGTCGAGGCTGGGAGAGGGGGTCTCGGTGCTCATCACATGACCTCGTTCGCGGTTGCCTTGCTGAGGCCCAGGTCGCCGGTGCGGCCCGACGTGATGAGCTCGACGATCTGGGTGGTGCTCGTGTCGGTCGTCTTCACCTCGGCGGCGACGCGGCCCAGGAAGAGCGCGGCGACCCGGTCGGCGACCTCCATGACGTCGTTCATGTTGTGCGAGATCAGCACGACGCCGCGGCCCTGGTCGGCCAGGCGCCGCACGAGGTCGAGGACCTGACGGGTCTGCGCGACGCCGAGGGCAGCGGTCGGCTCGTCGAGGAAGACGACCTTGCTGTTCCACAGCACGGCCTTGGCGATGGCGACGGTCTGGCGCTGGCCGCCGGAGAGGTTCGCGACCTGCTGGCGCACCGACGACACCGTGCGCACCGAGAGGCTGGCGAGGGTCTCGCGCGCCTTGCGCTCCATCTGCCCGTCGGCGAGGAACATGCCCATCGTGCGGATCTCGCGGCCGAGGAACATGTTCTGGGTGATGTCGAGGTTGTCGGCCAGCGCGAGGTCCTGGTAGACGAACTCGATGCCGAGGCCGCTGGCGGCGCGGGGGTCGGCGATGGTCACCGGCTGGCCCTCGAAGGTGATCTGACCGGAGTCGATGCTGTTGATGCCGGCGAAGCACTTCACCAGGGTCGACTTGCCGGCGCCGTTGTCACCGACGAGCGCGGTGACCTCGCCGGGGTAGACGTCGAAGTCGACGTCGTGCAGCACGTGGACGGGCCCGAAGCTCTTGTTGAGCCCCCGGGCCGAGAGGAGCGGTTCGGACACGGTCCGGCCTTTCGGATGAGCGTGCGAGGTGCGGGAGGGGCGCGCACGACGGTGGCCGGGCCGGTCGGCCCGGCCACCGTGTGGCGCTGGGTGGAGCTGGGTGCAGCTGGGTGCAGCTGGGTGGGGCTGGGAGCCGGGCGCCCGAGGGCTCCCGGACGGGATCAGGAGATCCCGAGCTCCTCGCAGTCCGCCTCGATGCCCTGGCAGATCTCGTCGGCGCTGAGCGCACCGGCGTCGATCACGTCGGCGACGTTGGCCTGGGTGATGACCTGGGCCGGCAGCAGGAGCGCCTGCAGGTCGTGGTCGGGAGCCTCCGGGTCCTCGAACGGCGCCAGCTCGAGACCCGCGTCGGCGGGGTCGGTGCCGGCGGCGACCGCGATGGCGAGCTGGGCGGCGGCGTTCGCCTCGAGCTTGACGTCCTTGAAGACCGTCATGCTCTGGGTGCCGGTGATGATGTTCTGCAGACCCTGGACGCCGGCGTCCTGGCCGGTGACGACGACGCTGCCGTCGAGACCGTTGGTCTTGAGCACACCGATGACGGCGTTGGCGATGTCGTCGTTGGCGGCGAGCACGCCGTCGACCTCGCCGTTGACGGCGGTGAAGGCCTGCTGGAACGTCGGGGCGGCGTTCTCGACCTTCCAGCCCTTGACCGTCGCCTCCTGGGTGATGGTCAGCTTGCCCTCGTCGGCCAGCGGGTCGAGCACCGCGTGGGCGCCCTTCATGAAGAGGACGGCGTTGTTGTCGACGTCGGTGCCGCCGTTCATCATGATGATGTTCGGGTTCTCCGCACCGCTGGCGTCGAGGCAGTCGACCAGGGTCTGGGCCTGGAGGCGGCCGACGTCCTCGTTGTCGAACGAGACGTAGTAGGGCGCGGTGCCACCGAGGTTGACGCGGTCGTAGTCGATGACCGGGACGCCGGCCTCGTCGGCCTGCTTCTCCACGCCGGCGCCGGAGGCGGCGTCGATCGAGTCGATGATGAGCACCTTGACGCCGGCACCGATCATGTTCTGCGCGAGCGAGGTGAACTTGTTGATGTCCCCCTGCGCGTTCTGGATGTCGGGGGTCAGCCCGGCGGCGGAGAGCGCCTCCTCGAGCAGCGGGGCGTCGTAGGTCTCGTAGCGCGTCGACGAGGTGGTGTCGGGCAGGATCACGCCGACCTTGCCGGTGGCCTTGCCGGCGTCGCCACCCTCGGGCATCTTCGCCTCGCTCATCGGCGGGCTGTCGAGGCTGCAGGCGCCGGTGATGTCGGCGCTGCCGCCGGCACCCCCGCCGCCGCCGTCGTCGCCGCCGTCGTCGGAGCCACAGGCCGCCAACGGTCCGACGGACAGCGTGAGCGCTGCCCCGGCGAGGGCGGCGCGGCGGATGAATGAAGACACGGATTCCTCCTGCATGAGTTCGGGCGACGGGCGCCACTGGTGCTCGAAGTGTTGTCGGTCACGCGGTAGTCGTCAAGACATGAACGCAAAATCGCCGAAGATCGGCGATTCGGCGGTTTATCGACCACACCTTGACGACAAGATGGGTCGTCCAGCACAGTTCGGGCCATGTCGTCCGTCGACCCGGCCCCGGGTTCCACCGCCTCGCTGCGCACGGCGAACCAGCGGCGCGTGCTCGACGTGCTCCAGGCGCAGGGCGCGGACCTCGACCACACCGACGAGCCGCACATCACCCAGGCCGACCTGGCCCGGACCACCGGGCTCGCGCCGGCGACGGTGTCGAGCATCGTGCGCGAGCTCGCCGCGGCGGGCCTGGTCACGACCGTGCCGGGCAGCGGCCGCCGCGGCACCACGGTGCAGCTCGCCCCGGGCGCCGGCGTGGTCGCCGGCATCGACTTCGGCCACAGCCACGTCTCGGTCGCCGTCGGCGACCTCACCGGCCAGCTGCTCGGCGAGCAGCACCGCCCCCTCGACCCGGCGCACGGGCACGACGAGGGCCTCACGTGCGCGGCGGACATGCTCGACGCCCTGCTCGCGGGGCTCGGCCTCGACGCCGGCTCGGTGCGGACCACCGGCCTCGGCCTGCCCGCGCCCGTGATCGACGACGTCGTCCGCTCGTCCGCGATCCTCCCCGGCTGGGTCGGCGTCAACGCCCGCCAGGTCGCCGAGGAGCGCTTCGCGGGCCCGGTGCACATCGAGAACGACGCCAACCTCGGCGCCCTCGCCGAGCACCGGCTGGGCAGCGCCCGCGGCCACGCCACCTCGGTCTACCTCAAGCTCTCCTCGGGCGTCGGATCCGGCATCATCATCAACGGCCACCTCTTCCACGGCGCCAGCGGCACGGCCGGCGAGGTCGGCCACCTGACCGTCGACGAGCAGGGACCGGTCTGCCGGTGCGGCAGTCGCGGCTGCCTGGAGACCTACGCCTCCACGGGCAGCGTGCTCGAGCTGATGGCCACCCAGATGCCGGGCGCGACCCTCGACGAGGTCATCGACGAGGCCCGCCGGGGCAACGTGTCGGCCCTGCGCAGCCTCGAGGACGCCGGCCTCCACCTCGGCTGGGGCCTGGGCAGCCTGGTCAACCTCTTCAACCCCGCCCTCATCGTCGTCGGCGGCGACCTGGCCCGCGCCGGCGACCTGCTCCTCGAGTCGGCCCGGGTCGGCCTGCGCCGGCACGCCCTGGACGCCGTCGCCGCGACCCCGGTCGTGGCCAGCAGCCTCGGCCGCCGCGCCTCGCTCGTCGGCGCCGTCCTGCTCGCCGCCGAGCGCACCGACCTGCTGCCGGCCGACTGACGCCGCGTCGGCTGCGACCGAGGCGGGTCAGACGAACCGCAGGCTGTGGGCGGTGCTGGCCAGCACGGCCGCGCTGGTCACGACCACGAACCCGGCGAGCACGGTGACCGGGCCCAGGAACAGCAGCGCCACACCGGTCAGGAGCACCGGGACGGTCAGGCCGGCGTAGGCCGTCAGGAAGAGGGCGGCCAGCACCTCGCCCCGCTGGCCGGCCGGGGCCAGGGCACCGGCGCGGACCACGGCCGAGCGGAACACCAGGCCGACGCCCGCGCCGGCCACGACGGCCCCCACGAGGAAGGTCGCGAGCTGCGCGTCCACCGCGCCGACGACGACCACCGCGAGCCCGGCGACGAGCGCCGCGGCGCCGGCCACCACCTGGCGGCGAGGCGTCCAGCCGCCGGCGAGCACCTGGGCCGCGGCCGCGGCGGCGAAGACCGCGAAGGTGACGGTGCCGGCGAGCAGGTGGTCGGTCCGGTGCAGGACGGTGACGAGGAACGTCGGGGCCAGGGCGGTGAACATGCCGAACACGGCGAAGGCGGTGAAGGCGCTCGCCCCCGCCGCCCGGAAGGCCGGACGTCCCGCGGGCGGCACGGCGACGCGCTGCGGGTGGTAGGGCACCTGCGTCCCGGCCCGGGCGACGGTCTCAGGCACCGTCGCGACGGCGGCGGCCGCGACCAGCAGGAGCACCAGGAACACCAGGTAGGGCGTGTGGAGAGGTGCCGGCGCGAGCTCGGCCAGCAGTCCCCCGACCAGGGGCCCGAGGGCCAGCCCACCGATGTTGGCCAGGCCGGCGACCGTGGCGGCGTGCCGCGGGCCGGCCCCCGGCGCGGCGACCGAGCGGAGCTCGCCGAGGTGGGCCGTCGCGGTCGCGGTCAGCGTGCCGATCCCGATGCCGCAGACCAGCCGGGCCACGAGCAGGACCGGGAGCGAGGTGGAGGTCAGGAAGACCAGGGCCGAGACCACCTCGAGGCCGATCGAGAGCAGGATGAGCGGACGGCGTCCGAGCGTGTCGCTCAGGTGCCCGGCGAGGACCAGGCTGGCCATCACCCCGACCGCGAACGCGGCGAAGACGACGGTCACCACGGCCGGCGCGAACCCGGCCTCCTGCTGGTAGATCGCGTAGAGCGGCGTCGGCACCGTCGCGAACGCCATCACGGTGAGGAAGGCCAGCGCCACCACCCAGTACCCCGCCGCGTGGCGGCGTGCGGAGCCGGTGACGGCGGGAGCGGGGACGACGTGGATCGTGGTGGTGTTCACGCCTCGAGTCTGCGCCGACCGACTGTCCACGTCCAACGAAAGATGTCGCGAAGACTATTCGTCGATGCCGCATAATGGGCTCATGGACCAGCGTGCCGTCGAGCAGTTCGTCGCCGTGGCGGAGGAGCTGAGCGTCACCCGCGCCGCCCGCCGGCTGTACGCCGCGCAGTCGACGGTCTCGGCCGGGGTGCGCAGCCTCGAGCACGAGCTCGGCACCCGGTTGTTCGAGCGGACGACGCGCAGCATGCGCCTGACCGAGGCCGGGGAGCGGGTGCTGCCCGAGGCCCGGGCGCTCCTGGCCGCGGCGACGCGGATGCACGACGTCGCCGCCGACGACGACGCGCAGCTGCGCGGGCGGGTCCGCCTCGGCTCCTTCGCGGGGCTCGACGTCGTCGACCTCCCGCACGTGGTGGCGACGTTCCGTGCCGAGCACCCGCTCGTCGACCTCGTCCTGTCGGCCTCGCCGCACGGGTCCACCGGGCTGGTCGACGACCTGCGCCGCGGCCGCCTCGACGTCGCCTTCTCCTCCCTCCCCGACAGGAGCGACCCCGACCTCGTCTCGGTGCCGCTGGTGGCGCTGCCGTTCGTGGTCCTGGTCCCGCCCGGTCACCGACTGGCGCGACGGCGTCGGGTCCGCCTCGCCGAGCTCGCCGACGAGGGCTGGGTCGACACGCTGGCCGGCTACGGCAACCGGGTGCTGCTCGACCGCACGCTCGGTGAGCGGGGGGTGCGGCGGCGACTCGTGGTCGAGGTGGCCGAGCTGCCCTCGGTCCCGCGCTACGTCGCCGCGGGGGTGGGCGTCGCCGTGGTCCCCGACGTCGTCGAGGCCCCGGGCTGCGTCCGGGTCGACCTCGTCGACGGTCCCGCGCCGTGGTCGGTCGCCGTCTGCACCCGACGCCACGACGGCCCGGGTGCGGCGGCGCGGGCCCTCGTGGCGGCCCTCGTGGGGTCGGGCCCGGCCCGGCAGCCGGGGCCCTCGGGGGCGCGGGACCGGCCGCCGGCTACGTCGCCGGGGTGACGGTGAGGCGCAGGTCGCGGCCGAGCAGTCCGGCGAGGCGGTCGGCCTCGCGGACGACGGCCTCCCCCGGTGCCGGCCGCTCGTCGAGCCAGGTCACGACGAGGTCGTCCCCGCGCGCCGTCCAGGTGCCGCGGACGACGCCGCCGTGCACGACCGGGTTGGCCTTGCGGGTCATCAGGTCGCGCCGCGCCGGCGGCGTGACGTGGGGGTCGCGGGTGCCCGGGCCGATCACCCACTGGTCGTGGCCGGGCAGGAACCGCACCACCTCGCTCGGCGACGCGGCCGCCAGCGGGTCGGCGTCCTCCCGCGCGACGAGGGCCGTCGTCCCGTCGACGTCGACCGCGACCAGCCGGTCACCCAGGCCCGCGAGCCATCCCGAGAGCCGCTTGCGACCCGCGCTGAGGCCGTCCCCGAGCCAGTGCTGGACGTGCTCCGGCGTGGCCGGTCCGTAGGTGCGCAGGTAGGCCAGCACCGCCCGCGGGCCCGCCTCGTCGAGGTCGGGGATCCCCGCCCAGCGCGGGTTGGTGTCCAGCCGCTGCAGGGTCGTCGCCCCGTCGCGCGGCGGCCCGAGGCTCACGTCGCCCTGCCAGCACAGCGGCTTGACCAGGGTGCCGGCGCCGGCGGCGAAGGTCGGCCCGAGGTGGCGGTAGCGCCGGTCGGCCACGAGTGTCTCGCCGAGCTCGGCCACGGTCGACGGCCCGGCCGACAGCGCCTCGCGGACGGCGGCCCGGAAGTCCGGCCAGTCCCCGGGCCGCAGGCGGTAGTGCTCGACCCAGCTCGGGAGCTCCCACTGGCGACCGGCCGCCCGCAGCGCGAGGTAGGTGCCGCCGTCCGCGGGCGAGAGGTGGTGCATCGACCCCCGGAACGCGAACGTCTTGACGACCTCGCCGGCGTGCCACGCCGCCGCCAGCTCACCGCTGCGCGAGTCCGCGCGCCGCGAGCGGACCGCCAGCTCGGCCAGCGAGCCGTCGAGCGCGAGCACCGCACCCAGTCGCCGGACGACGTCGGCCACCGACGCGGTGCCGACCGGCTCGAGGAGGTGGCGCCCCATCCGCCACGCCAGCGCCTGGGGCCACGACACCGACATCTCCGGCTCGGGGGCTGTGCTCATCCTGAGAGCCTGGCAGCAGATCCGGACGGAACACGTCCGGGTGCGCCGACGCCCGGGGCGGAACACCTCGTGGTGTCCACCCCGGGCGCCGTTGGGTCAACGGGTGGCGCTCAGCCCCAGACCGCGGACTTCGAGGCGACCTTGTAGCTCTTGCTGTTCTGGTTGGTGAAGGCGATGCCGACGGCGCCGTTCTTCGAGGTGCAGACCTTGTAGGCGCGGCCGACGACGAACTTGCCGTCGGGCAGGGGCGTCTTGCTGACCTGCGTGCCGGCGGTGCCGGTGATCCGCTTGACCTTGGCGATGGTCATGCCGTTCTTGATCTTGCGGTACTCGGGCTTCGACACGCAGCCCTTCGCGGCGGCCCGCTCGGACGAGGCGTCGACCGTCGCGGCGCCGGCCGGGGCGAGGGCGGCGGTGCTGACGAGGGCGGTGGACAGAACGGCAGCGGCTGCCGCGCGACGCAGGGACACAGATTCTCCTGGGGTGGTGTGACGGGTGGTCGGGCTGGCGTGTGCCCGCGTTCGCGGGACTTCAAACAGGGTCCCGGCCGGCCCGTGCGACCCGTCGCGCTCCGGCGGTGCGCCTAGGCGGCCGAGCACGTCGCCGGCGCGGCTGCCGCGGTGGCGGCGTCCTCGGTCGGCATCAGGATCCACAGCACGGGGTAGACCAGCAGCTGGCTGCCGGGCAGGACCATCAGCACCAGCACGAACAGCAGGCGCGTGGTCCACGGGGTGAGTCCGAGCCGGCGCCCGATGCCGGCGCAGACGCCGCCGAGCACCTGGCCGTCCCGGGGACGCACGAGGCCCTGACGGGCGAAGCTGGAACGGATGTCGGTCATGGTGGTCCTCCGGTGGGTCGACTGGTTCCTCCAGCCTGCGTCATCCGGGCCCCGCCCACCATCGGGAACAGCCCTGGCTCTTCCCCCGCGTCGTCGCTCGGGGTCGCCGGAGGGATCCGCGACTCACCCCAGGCGCCGCCAGGTCCAGTCCGAGGGGGTGACCCGCACCGGCGTGGTGACGTCGCTGTCGTCGAGCGACTCCGGCCGCAGGGCCCGCTGGAAGTGGCCGACACCGGTCCTGCGGTCGACGGACAGGAGACCGACGTAGGGGCGGACCTCGGTGAGGTCCGGCGACGTGCAGGTGCCGGCGCGCAGGCCGGTGGTGACGTCGTGGCCCGCTGAACCGAGCACGGTGTCGGTCGAGCGTGGCCCCTCGTCGGCGACGACGTGGAGGTCGCCGGAGCCGTCGGTGTAGTAGATGCGGGGTCCGCGATCGGTCAGGAACGAGGTCATCGCGGTGGCGCCGTCGATCGAGACCGGCACGGTGGTCCGGTTGGCGAGCTCTCGACCGGTCCACGTCGCGCGCTGCAGCGACCCGTCGGGGGCGACCCAGTAGAGGCGGCGGGTGTCGAAGGTGACCAGGCGGCTGGGGTACCCGTGACCGATCACCTTGATCACCCGCACGTCCAGGCGGTCTCGACCGTCCCAGGCGGTCTCGACGACGCGCACCTTGCCGTCGGTCGCCGCGACCACCTGCCGCGTCGTCTCGTGCCCCGGCTCGGAGGCGGAGCTCATCAGCGCCCACGAGATCGGTCGCCAGTCGAGTCGCTCGCGCGTCGACCTCGAGACCGTCACCCGGGCGTTCACCACGCGCCGGAACATGATCCGACCGGAGGTCGTGTGGCCGAACGCATCCATGACGCACCGGAACCCCGGCGCCGAGCCGGTGGTGGACGTCGCCGCAGGCCCGGCGACCGCAGCGGACGCCGGGCGCGCGGGCCCGGTCACCCCGCTGCCGACCAGCAGCAGGAGCACGACGAGGAGGGGACCCAGGACCCGCGACCGTTTCAGCACCGGGTCACCGTAGGCGACGCGACAGCCCTCGGCAGAGAGTTGATCGATGAGCCAGGTGACTCCTCCACAGGCTGGTCGAACACAGTTTCGATTGTCGGTGGTGGCGCCTAGAATCAGGTCATGAGCAAGCACCCCGGCGACCGTCACGACGGGCACCCCGTCGCCCGGTTCGTCGCGCTGCTCGAGACCGAGCTCGCGGGCCTCGTGGACGCTCCGACCTGGTCGCTGGACGCCGCCGCCACGGCTGACCTGGTGCCGCGGCTGGCCGGGCTCGTGGCTGGGGTGCAGGAGCTCGAGGCCCGCGTCGTCGGCCATGCCGGGGTGCTTGACCTGCCGGGTTCGATCGGGGCGCGGTCGCTCGCGGCGTGGCTGGGCTCGGACCACCCGGGTGACCGGCGCCGAGGCAGCGCGGAAGACTCGGCTGGCCGATGATCTGGCCGCCCACGAATCGGTCCGGGCCGCCATGGCGTCCGGTCGGGTCCACGGCGAGCAGGCCAAGGTCATCGCCGCTGCCGTCGGGGACCTCGACGGCGAGCACTTCTCGTGGCGCGAGAAGGCGGAGGCCCACCTGCTCGACGAGGCGGCCCACCACGACGCCCACGACCTGAAGACCCTGGGTCGGCGGATCCTGGAGACCCTCGACCTCGACAAGGCCGACGAGCACGAGGCCCGCCTGCTCGAGGCCGAGGAGGCCCGGGCCCGGAAGAGGACCCGCTTCGCGATGTGGGACGACGGCGAGGGGCTTGCGCACGGCCGGTTCACCCTGCCGTCGGCGCAGGCCTGGATGCTGCGCAAGGCGCTCTCCGCGATCGCGGCTCCGAAGCACGTGCGCGCCGAGCACGGCGCCGGCTCCTACGACCACGAGAAGCCGACCCCGGAACGCCTCGGGCAGGCGTTCGGCGAGTACGTCGAGCGCTACCCCGCCGACCAGCTGCCCGCGATGGGCGGGGTCAACGCCACGGTGGTCGTGACGATGACCCTCGACACGCTCAACGGAGGACTCGCAGCCGCCCACCTCGACACCGGGACCGCGCTCTCACCCACCGAAGCCCGCCGCCTGGCCTGCGAGGCCGGCATCATCCCCGCCGCCCTGGGTGGCCAGGGCCAGGTCCTCGACCTCGGCCGCAAGCGCCGCTTCCACACCCCGGCCCAACGCCTCGCCCTCACTCTCGAGCAACAGCACTGCCAACACCCGACCTGCACCACACCAGCGGCGTACTGCCACACCCACCACGCCGTCCCGTGGTCCGAGGGCGGCACCACCGACACCCGCGACGCCGTCCTCCTCTGCCCCTTCCACCACCACCAGACCCACGCCACCGGAGACACCCACCCGTTGCGAACCTGACACCCTTGACGGCTAACGTCATTAGCCTTAGGCTAATGTCACTAGTCAACCTCGAACCCTCGGAGTCCCCATGACCGACTACCTGCACCTCGGCGACCACCGCCTCGCTCACGACGTCGTCGGGCAGGGGCCGCTGGTCGTCCTCGCCCACGGGATGGGTGACAGCCGGCACTCGTACCGGTTCGTCGCCCCCGCGCTTGTCGAGGCGGGCTACCGCGTGGCCTCGGTCGACCTCCGCGGCTGCGGCGAGTCCAGTCTCGGGTGGGACGGCTACAGCCGCACCGACATCGCCGGTGACCTGGTCGCGCTGGTCCGCCACCTGGGTGGCGGGCCGGCCGTGATCGTCGGTCAGTCCATCAGCGGCGGAGCCGCGACGATCGCCGCCGCCACCGCACCCGAGCTGGTCGCCGGCCTCGTCGAGTTCGCTCCCTTCACCCGGGCCCAGTCGTTCCCGGTCGGGAGCTTCCTCAGGGTCAGGCGCTACCGGAGGGGCACCCTGCACCTGGGGCGGACCCTGCTCACCGGGAGCCGCGCGAGCTGGCGGAAGTACCTCGACCTCGCCTACCCCGCCAAGCCCGCCGACTGGGACGCCGAGCTGGCGCGCATCGACGCCACCCTGGCCGAGCCCGGCCGGATGAAGGCGCTGCAGGCCATGGCCAGGTCGAAGCCGACCGACGCCGGTGCGCGCCTGGCCGACGTCCGCTGCCCGGTCCTGGTCGTCGAGGGCAGCGCCGACCCCGACTGGGCCGACCCGCGGGCCGAGGGACAGCGCATCATCGACGACCTGCCCGACGGCCTCGGCGAGCTGACGGTCCTGGAGGGCGCCGGCCACTACCCGCACGCCGAGGTCCCCGACCAGGTGGTCGCGGTGACCCTGCCGTTCCTGGCCCGGGTGCTGCCCCGTGCCTAGGGCCGGCCTGACCCCCGCCGCCGTCACCGAGGCCGCGGCCGCGCTGGCCGACGAGGTCGGGTTCTCCCAGCTCAGCATGGGGCTGCTCGCGGAGCGTCTCGCCGTCAGGACCCCCTCGCTCTACAAGCACGTCGGCGGCCACGCCGACCTCGTGCACCGCATCGCGGTGCTGGCCGCAACCGAGCTCGGCGACGCCCTGCGCGACGCCACCCAGGGTCGGGCCGGGACCGAGGCCCTGGTCGCGGCCGCCCGGGCGATGCGCGCCTACGTCCGGGCCCACCCCGGCCGGTACGCAGCCGGGAACACGGTGCGTCCCACGGGGCCGGACGACGCCCTCGCCCCCGCCATCGACCGCATGCTCGAGTCGTTCTCGGCCGTGCTGCACGGCTACGGGCTCGACGCCGACCAGGAGGTGCACGCCCTGCGCACGCTGCGCAGCATGCTGCACGGCTTCGCCGTCCTGGAGGTCGAGGGCGGCTTCCGCCTCGACACCGACGTCGACGACAGCTTCGCCTGGATGGTCGACCTCGTCGACCAGGGACTGCGCGCCACGCGCACGCGGTGACCCCGGGCGGAAGGTCCTACCAGGGCTGGATGCCGTCGGCGTCGCGGAACGTGCCGCTGGGGCCGTCGTCGGGGAGGGTGGCGAGCTCGAGGAAGACCGCGGCGCCCTGCTCCGGCGTCCGGGTGCCCCGGTGGCCGTTGAGGTCGGTCGCGACGAAGCCCGGACATCCGGCGTTGACGAGGATCCCGGTGCCGGCGAGCTCCTTGGCGTACTGGATCGTGATGGCGTTGAGGTACGACTTCGTGGGCGAGTAGGCCGCCGAGATCGGCCCGACGGCGTCCGCCTGGGCGGTCTGGAGGGTCAGCGAGCCGACGGTGCTCGACACGTTCACGACCCGCGGCGAGGCGGCGCGGCGCAGGAGCGGGAGCACCGCGTTGGTGACCCGGAGGACGCCGATGACGTTGGTGTCGACGACGCGGAGCACCTGCTCGGCGCTCACCTGCGACGGCTCCTGCGGCATCCCCCCGGTGATGGCGGCGTTGTTGACGAGGACGTCGAGGCCGCCCTCGGCCTCGAGCTGGGCCGCGGCGGCGGCGACGCTGGCGTCGTCGGTGACGTCGAGCGGCACGCCGAACACGTCGTGCCCCTCCGCGCGGAGCTTGGCGACGGCGTCCTCGCGGCGGCCGGCGTCGCGGGCGCCGACCCCGACGCGGAAGCCGCGGCGGGCCAGGCCCGCGGCGATCTCGTAGCCGATGCCCTTGTTGGCGCCGGTGACCAGCGCGATCTTCTTGGTGTCGGTGGTGGGAGTGGTGTCGTCAGTCATGCCTCGATCGTGGTTCGCGGCGGCGCGGGCCTCCAACACCGATCGGGTCGGTGCCGATACCGCAGCGGTATGAGGCCAGGTGAGCGGCGTAGCCTGGACGACGTGGAGACCCGCGAGCTGCGCTACTTCGTCGCCGTCGCCGAGGAGGCGCACGTGGGTCGGGCGGCCCAGCGGCTCGGGATGGCGCAGCCGCCGCTGTCGCGCGCGATCGGCCAGCTCGAACGGCGCCTCGGGACCGCGCTGTTCGTGCGGACGCCGCGGGGCGTGACCCTCACCAGCGCCGGCGAGACCCTCCTGCACGAGGGCCGGGCCGCGCTCGCCGCGGTCGAGGCCGCCGAGCGGCGCACCCGGCGCGCGGCGGCGGCCGGGGGTCGGGCCTCGGTGGTGCTCACCGCCAAGGCGGGGGCCTCGGAGGAGCTGATGGCCAAGCTGCTCGACGCCTACGCCGCCGAGCCCGACGCGGTCGACGTCGAGGTCGTGCTCAGCCCGCCCGGGCACCAGGCGCCGATGCTGCGCGACGGACGCGCCGACGTCGCGATCCTGCACCGGCCCTTCGACGACACGAGCGGCTTCGACGCCGACGAGCTCCTCGTCGAGGACCAGCTGCTGATCCTGCCCAGCGGCCACCCGGCGAGCGCCCGGACGTCGATGACGGTGGCCGAGGCGGCCTCGATCCCCGACCTGCCGCTGCCGCGCTGGCCGCACCTCGACGGCAGCTACCCCGACGGGCCCGGCCCCGAGCTGCGCGACCTCACCCAGGTCCTGCAGCTGGTGCGGCTCGGCCGCGCGGCGGTCGTGCTGCCCGAGGCGGTGCGGGCCGACCTGCGCGACGGGCTGGCCGTCGTGCCGCTCTCCGACGCGCCCCGCGTGACGACCGTGATCGCCTGGCCCTCGCACAGCACGTCGGCCGGGGTGGCCGGCCTGGTGCGCACCGCGGCCCGCCTCTGACGAGCCGCGCTCGCGGGGTCGCCGTCAGGCCAGCGTGCCGAACGCGCTGCGGTGGAAGACCAGCGGACGGCCGACCCCCTCGGCCTGGTGGACGGCGTGCAGCCGCAGCAGCACGAGCACGTGGTCGCCGGCCTCGACCTCCTGGTGGATCGTGCAGTCGAAGCTGGCCAGGCCGTCGTCGAGGGTGACCGCACCGAGCGGGCTGGTGGTGTAGGAGAGGTCGTCGAAGCGGCGCTCCACGGGACCGGCCAGCGCCCGGCAGACGTCCTCGTGGTGGCCGGCGAGCACGGTGACGCCGAGGTGCGAGGAGCGCCGCAGGTCGGGCCAGGTCCTGGAGGTGTTGGCCAGGTTGACCGAGACCAGGGGCGGGTCGAGGCTGACCGAGGCGAACGAGCTCGCGGCCAGCCCGACCGGGCGGCCGTCGACCTCGGCCGCGATGGCGACCACGCCGCTCGGGAAGGTGCCGAAGGCGTCGCGCAGCCGGCGCGGGTCGAGGTCCTGGTTGGTGGTGAGCACGCTCATGCCGGCACCAGCACCGGCGGCAGGTCGGGTCCGAGCTTGAGGGACTCGAGGAAGAGCACGATCGTGGCGGCCACCGAGCGGTGCGAGACGTCGTTGAGGACGTCGTGCCGCCCGCCCTGCACCAGCCAGGTCCGAGCCGTCGGCGCCCCGGCGTAGGGCGCGACGGCGGCGTCGGCCGGGCTGACGGCGTCCGCCGCGCCGTGGACCACCAGGACCGGCTTGGCGGGCGCGGTCAGCTCCAGGTCCGACCACGGCAGCGGGCGGGCGAGCGCGGCGCGCTCGAAGCCGGCGTCGCCCTCGATCACGGAGCGGTGCACCGGACACGCGGACCGGGCGTCGAGCTCGTCGTCCCAGGTGGCCCCGGTGTCGCCGGTCGCCCCGGGCAGCGCGAGCCCGGCGATCACGGCGGCGTCGGCGTCGACCTCGCTCACGAGGGTCGCGGCCAGGGTGGCGCCGCTGTCGGCGCCGACGAGCACCTTCGGCGCCGGCAGCGACTCGTCGGCGAGCAGCTTCTCGACCTGCTCGCGGGCGGCGGTGAGGTCGTCGAGGTCGACGGGCACCAGGCGCACCCGGTAGGCGTCCGCGGCGAGCCGCTTGCCGAGGCGCTGGTAGGACGCCGCGGTCTCGCCGCGGCCGGGCAGCACGATCAGGGTGCCGCGGGGGGTGGCGCCGGCGGGCTCGTCCCAGGTGGTGACGGTCATGTTCGGGTCTCCTGTGGATCGGTGGGTTCGGGGAGGTCAGCCGGCCCAGCGGGACGTGAACCAGTGCACGCCGCCGGTCGCGGGGTCGTAGCTGCGGCGCGGGAGGGTGCCGATGTCGGCGCCGTAGACGTGGATGCCGACGACCGGCTGGTCGCCGCCGCACCGCACCTGGTGGACGTCGTCGTCGGTGGTGCAGCAGACGGTCACCTGGCCGGCACCCCACTCGTCGGTGCCCTCCAGCACCAGCGGGACCCCGGGACGCGCCGGCTTCTCGAAGCGGGTCTCGACCTCGACGCCGGAGTAGATCCCGACCACGCCCCAGGTCTCGTGGCCGTGCACGGGCGTGCCCTGGCCGACGTCCCAGACGGCGCTGGCGATCGAGAAGCCGCCGTCGGCGGCGACGTGCAGCGGGTACATCACGTAGCGCTCGGGGTCGGGGCGCACCTGCTCGGCCGGCAGCTCGAACCCGGCGGCGAGCGCCGCCTCGAGCTCGGCGCGGACGGCGGCGGTGAGCGCCTGCTCGTCGAGGCCCTGGGCGATGAGTTCCTCGACCGCGCGGGCGAGCGCGGCCACGGCGGGGACGTCGCTGGTGACGGGCACGACCGGCTCCTGGGCCGGCGGCTGCTGGATCTGCTGGGTCATGCGTGCTCCTTCGGGAGGGTGCGGGCGGCGTGGGCGGCGATGCGGTCGCGCAGGCCGGGGACCGACACGGAGCGGGCCAGCGCGGCGAGCTCGGCGTCGGAGTCGTGCGAGGGCCGCGGCGAGAACGGCGTCCGCAGCGCGTCGGCGAGGTCGGCGGGCACGCCGGTGGCCGGGACGGCGCCCAGCTCGGCGCGGCGCACGGTGCCGAGGGCGACCCCGAACGCCGAGCCGGGGAAGCGGAGGGTGACCTCGGGGGCGACGAGGCGGTGGTCGCAGGCGAGCACCAGGTCGGCGCCGGCCCCGACGGCGGCGCCGTCGGCGACCGCCACCGTGACGTAGGGCGCCGCGAGCAGCCGCTCGAGCAGGACGCCGACGCGGAGGAACCGCAGGGCCAGCGTCGCGTCGGTCTCGTGCTCGAGCCCGCCGAGGTCGAAGCCGGCCGCGAAGTGCCGGGCGTTGCCGCGCAGCACCAGGGCCTGCGGTGCTGCCCGCTCGGCCTCGTCGAGCGTCGTGTGCAGCGCCTCGACCAGCTCGGCCGAGAGGGCGTTGGCGCGCCCGGGCCGGTCGAGGACGACCGTCCAGACGTCCCCGCGGGTCACCCGCAGCACGGCCGTCACGACGCCACCCACTCGGCGTGGACCTCGGGGTTGCCGCCGAGCGCGGGCGCGCCGCGGTCCAGCCGCGCGTCCTGGCCGGAGATCCGGACGGGGTAGACCACCGTCGGCACCTCGCCGGCCACCGGGACCTCGAGCCGGGCGACCAGGCCGGTCGCCTCGACGTGCGGGTCGGCGAGCACCTCGCCGAAGGTGTTGACCGGCCCGCACGGGACGCCGCGCCGGCGCAGCTCGCTCAGCCAGTGGTCGCGCTTCTCGGTCGCGAGCTGCTCGCCCAGCAGGGCCGCGAGCTCGCCCTGGTGCGCGACGCGGTCGGCCTGGGTGAGGAAGCGCGGGTCCTCGACGAGGTGCGGCAGGCCGACCACGTCGGCCACGGCGGCCCAGAGCCGGTCGTTGCCGGCCGCGATCGTCAGGTCGCCGTCGGCGGCCGCGAAGCCCTGGTACGGCGCGTTGCGCGGGTGCGCCGTCCCGAGCCGGGCCGGCTCGCGACCGGAGCCCCAGTACTCGCTGGTCTGCAGGGCCGAGACCCCAATGAGGCAGTCGAGCATCGGCACGTCGAGGCGCACCGAGGTGCCGCTGTGGCGGACCTGCGGCAGCACCGCGGCGATCGTGTAGGCGGCGTACAGCCCGGCGGTGAAGTCGCCGACCGGCACCCCGGACTTCACCGGGCCGCCGTCGGGCTCGCCGGTGACGCTCATCAGCCCGGCCATCCCCTGCACCACGACGTCGTAGGCGCCGTCGTTGACGTAGGGGCTGGTCAGGCCGTAACCGGAGATCGAGGCGTAGACGAGGCCGCGGTGACCGGCCGACACCTCGTCGTAGCCGAGGCCGAGCCGGTCGAGCACGCCCGGGCGGTAGTTCTCCACGACCACGTCGGCGCTGGCCACCAGCTCCCGCACGGAGGCGAGCTGGGCGGGGTCCTTGAGGTCGGCGACGACGCTGCGCTTGTTGCGGTTGACCGAGGCGAAGTTGTGGCTGAAGCAGGCGCCCGCGCCGTCGCGGGCGAACGGGGGCCACGCCCGCATCTGGTCACCGGTCGGCGGCTCGACCTTGACGACGTCGGCGCCGAGGTCGGCCAGCAGCATCCCGGCGAACGGGCCGGCCGCCACGTGGGCGAGCTCGACGACCCGGACGCCGCTCAGCGGGCGCGCCGCCGTGGCGGCCGGGGACTCAGGAGGCACGGGCGGTCCCGGCGGCGCGGTGGGCCAGCTCCTGGCGGACCAGCGGCAGCAGGTCGCGGCCGTAGTCGATGGCGTCCTGGAGCGGGTCGTAGCCGCGGATGAGCACCGCGTTCACGCCGATCTCGACGTAGTCGAGGATGGCGGCCGCGACCGTCTCGGGCGAGCCGACCAGCGCGGTGGAGTTGCCGCCGCCGCCGACGGCGCTGGCGGTCGGCGTCCACAGGCAGCGGTCGTGCAGCTCGCCCTTCTCGGCCACCGACAGCAGCCGCTGCGACCCGGCGTTCTGCGGGCCCCGGTCCTGGGGGTGCAGGCGGTGCACCTTCTCCTTGAACTGCGCGCCGACGGCGCCGTTGATGGTGTCGAGGATGCCGTGGGCGCGCTCCCACGCGAGCTCGTCGGTGGCCCCCAGGATCGGGCGGAACGACACCGAGATCCGCGGGCGGGTGGTGCGCCCGATCTCGCGGCTGCGCTGCTCGACGGTCGCGATCTGCTCGGCGGTCTCCGCGAGCGGCTCGCCCCAGAGCATGTAGGTGTCGGCGTGCCTCGCACCGACCGGGTACGCCGCCGCCGAGCTGCCGCCGAAGAACAGCTCGAGGTGGCGGCCCTCGTAGGGGTGCACCTGCGGGGCGAAGCCCTCGAAGCGGTAGTAGCTGCCGTCGAAGTCGCGCGGTCCCGTGGTGTCCCACGACTCGCGCAGCACCTGGAGGTACTCGTCGGTGCGGGCGTAGCGCTCGTCGTGCGGAAGGTAGTCGCCCTCGCGGCGCTGCTCGGTGTCGTTGCCGCCGGTCACGATGTTGAGCGCGACGCGGCCCTTGCTGAAGTGGTCGAGGGTGCTGAAGGTCCGCGACGCCAGGGTCGGGTGGACCACGCCCGGGCGGTGCGCGACGAGCATCCCGAGCCGCTCGGTGCGGGAGGCGGCGAAGGCGGCGACCTGGTTGGTCTCCGCCCACCCCGAGCCGTAGCCGATGAGGACGCGGTCGAAGCCGCCCTCCTCGTGGGCCTGGGCGAACCGCGCGGTGTGGTCGGGGTCGACCGCCGGGCCGCTGGCCGGGCGGATCTCGGAGGCGTCCGAGGTCCCGATCATGCCGAGCAGCTCGACGTCGTCGTACCGGGCGGGGCCGGCGGCGCCCGGGGCGCCGGGGGTGCTGGGGGTGCTGGGGGTGGGCGTCATGGTGGGTCTTCTCTCGGGTCGAGGGTGGTCAGCCGGCGAGCGCGGGCGCACGGTCGGCGGCGCCGGCGCGCACCAGGTCGATGACGCCGGCGTAGGACGCCGCGTCGTCGAGCGGCTCGAAGCCGCGGATGAGCAGGGTGGTGACGCCGAGGTCGACGTAGTCGAGCAGCGCGTCGGCGACCTGCTCGTGGGTCCCGACGAGGGCGGTGGAGCTGCCGGTGGCACCGGTGACCTTGGCCAGCGCGGTCCACAGGCGCTTGTCGTGGACGTCGCCCCTGTCGGCGGCGTCGAGCAGGCGCTGGGAGCCGACCGCGTTCCGGCCATCGAGGCCGAAGGTGCGCCGCGTGGTGCCCCAGCGCTCCTGGGTGGCGGCGAGGATCGCCTCGGCGCGGGCCCACGCCGCGGCCTCGGTGTCGGCGACGATCGGGCGCAGGCTCACGCTGAAGCGCGGGTCCCGGCCGTACGGCGCCGCCGCGGACCGCACCTGGGCGATCCGCTCGCGGATGCCGTCGAGCGGCTCGCCCCAGAACGCGTAGGCGTCGGCGTGCTTGCCGCCGACGCGGATGGCGTCGTCGGACGCCCCGCCGAAGTAGACCGGGACGGCACCGGGGGCGGGGCGCACGGCCGACCAGGCACCCTCGACCCGGTAGAACTCGCCGTCGTGGTCGAAGGGCTCCTCGGACTCCCACTCGCGCCGGAGCACGGTCAGGAAGTCGTCGGTGCGGCGGTAGCGGGTCACCTTGTCGGAGAAGTCGCCGTCGCGCGCCTGGTCGACGTCGTCTCCGCCGGTGATGACGTGCATCGCCACCCGGCCCGGGAAGTAGGCATCGAGCGTCGCGTAGGCGCGGGCGGTCAGGGTCGGCGCGAGGAAGCCGGGCCGGTGGGCCAGGAGCACGCCCAGCCGGGTGGTCGACTGCAGCACGTGCGAGGCCACCAGGAACCCGTCGGGCGTCGCGGAGGAGTGGGCGACCAGCACCCGGTCGAAACCGGCCGTCTCGTGGGCCCGGGCCAGCCGGGCGGCGTAGGCCGGGTTGACGGTCGGCCCGACGGGGACGCCGGACTCGGTCTGGGCGGAGATGCCGTCGACGCGGTTCTGCTCGGCGACGCTGCTGCTGGTCTCCTGGGTGGCGGTGATGCCGATGAACTCGATGGCCATCAGGACTCCTCGGTGTGGGGGCGGTCGTCGGTGCCCACCTGCGTGCCCAGCTGGGCCCGCCAGGCGCCGGCCACGTGGCAGGCGGCCTCGCGGTCGCCGGCGAGCCGGAGCGGTGCCGGCTGCTCGACGCACGCGTCGTGGGCGAAGCGGCACCGGGCGGCGAACACGCAGACGCCGTGCGCCGGCCACTCCCGCGCGCCCGGCTCGGGTCGCAGCTGGTCGGGGCGGAGCCGGTCGACCTGCGTGACGCTGGGCGCCGACGCGGTGAGCAGGCCGGTGTAGGGGTGGGCCGGCCGCTCGAGCACGGCCTGGATCGGCCCCTGCTCGACGACCCGGCTGCGGTAGAACACCGCGACCCGGTCGGCGATGCCGGCCAGCGAGCTGAGGTCGTGGGCGATGATCACGACCGCGAGCCCGAGCTCGTTCCGGAGCCGGTCGAGCAGGCTGAGCACCAGGTTGCGGTTCGACACGTCGAGCGCGGAGACCGGCTCGTCGCAGAAGAGCAGCTTCGGCCGGGTCGAGATGGCGCGGGCCAGCGAGATCCGCTGCCGCTGCCCGCCGGAGAGCTCGCGCGGACGGCGTCCGAGCATCGTCTCGGGGTCGAGGCCGACGAGCCGGAGCGACTCCGCGACGCGCTCCTGCCGCCCACCGGGCCCCGTGCGGGGCAGGGTGCCGGCGACGTCGAGCGGCTCGCGGACCAGCTCGGCGACGGTCAGGTCGGGGTCGAGGGAGCGCAGCGGGTCCTGGAAGACCAGCTGCACCTGGCCGGAGCGTCGGAAGTCGCGCAGCGCGCGGCCCCGCAGCGACCCCATGTCCTGGCCGGCGAACTCGATGCGGCCGGCGGCCGGTCGGACCAGGCCCACGGTGGCGCGGGCCAGGGTGGTCTTGCCCGACCCGGTCTCGCCGACGATGCCGACGATCTCGCCGGGGCGCACCTGGAGGCTCGCCTCGGTCAGGGCGGCGCCGGTGCCCAGGCCGACGCCCTTGCGGGGCGGGGCGTAGGAGACCGACAGGCCACTGACCTCGAGCAGCGGGGCGACGGTGGCCCGGCCCTCCTCGAGGGCGACGGCTCGTTCCTGCGTGGTGGTCATGGTGCGGCTCCTTCCAGGACGGTCTCGGTGGCGGGGCCGTCGAGGACGTCGTCGACGCGGACGCAGCGGGCGGCGCGGCCCTCCCCCAGGTCGGCGAGCGGGACCGGACCGGACACGCACGCCTCGGTCACCCAGCGGCAGCGCGGCGCGAACCGGCAGCCGGGCATCACCTCGCCGGCCGCGGGCGGCTGCCCGGGGATGACCTCGAGCGCTCGGCGCTCCCAGGTGCCGATCGTCGCGACGCCCATGAGCGCCTGCGTGTAGGGGTGCTTCGGCCGGGCGAGCACCTCCTCGGTGGTGCCGCTCTCGACCACCTGGCCGCCGTACATCACCAGGATGCGCTGGCAGGTCTCGGCCACGACGGCGAGGTCGTGGGTGACCAGCAGCAGCGACAGCCCGTGGGTCTCGCGCAGGCGACGCAGCAGTGCCAGGATCTCGGCCTGGATGACGACGTCGAGCGCGGTGGTGGCCTCGTCGGCGATGAGCAGCTCGGGCTCGCAGGAGATCGCGATCGCGATGAGCACCCGCTGCTGCATCCCGCCGGAGAGCTGGTGCGGGTACTGGTGGAAGACCGACGCCGGGTCGTGCAGCCCGACCTCGTCGAACAGCTCGACGGCGCGGGCACGGGCCCGGGCCCTGCCGAGCCCGCCCTTGACGCGCAGCTGCTCGGCGAGCTGGTGACCGACGGTGAGCGAGGGGTTCAGGTAGGACGCGGAGTCCTGGAACACCGCGCCCAGGCGGGTGCCGCGGACCTGGTTCCAGGTGGCGCGCGAGGCGCCGGTGAGCTCGACGACGTCGTCGCCGCCCTCGCCGCCACCGCCGAGCACGATCCGGCCGTGGTCGACCTCGCCGGTGGCCGGCAGCAGGCCGAGCACGGCACGGCAGGTGAGCGTCTTGCCGCTCCCGGACTCCCCGACCAGGCCGACGGACTCGCCGCGGCCGATCGCGAAGGACACGTCGTGGACGGCGACCAGGTGGTCGCCGACGGAGACCTGGAGGTCGCTGACCTCGAGGACCGGTGGGGACTCAGGCATCGGCGTTCTCCTTCCGGGCGGGCGCGGGCGTGGCGGCGGTGCGGACGGGTCCGCGCCGGCGCCGGCGGCGCGGCGCGTCGCCGGTGGCCTCGCGGACGGCGTCGGCGAGCAGGTTGAGGGACCCGACGGTCGCCATCATCAGCAGGCCCGGGTAGACCGGGGCCCACGGCTGCTGGGCGAGGTAGTCGAGGTCGGAGGCGAGCATCCCGCCCCAGGTCGGCGCCGGCGGCGAGACGCCGAGGCCGAGGAACGACAGCGAGGCGACGACGAGCAGCGCGGCACCGGTGGCCTGGGCCGCGGTGACGGCGACGTTCGGGAGCACCTTGCTCCAGATGTGCGTGCGCAGGGTCCACCACTGCGAGGCGCCCATCAGCTCGGCGGCCTCGACGTACTGCTGGCGGCGCAGGCCGAGCGCGACGGCGCGGGTGACCCGGAAGAAGATCGGGCTGATCAGCACGCCGATGGCGAACATCGCCTGCTGCAGGCCGTTGCCGAGGGTGCCCGCCACGGCGATGGCGAAGACCGTGAACGGCAGGATCACCAGGGTGTCGCTGACCCGCAGGGTCAGCCACTCGAGCCGCGGCCCGAGCCAGGCGGAGGCCAGGCCGGTGGGGATGCCGAGGAGGCCACCGATGAGGACCGCCTCGGCCGCCCCCACCACCGACAGCCGGGTCCCGGCCATCAGCCGGCTGAGGACGTCGCGGCCGACGTAGTCGGTGCCGAGGAGGTGGTCGGCGCTCGGGCCCTCGAGCACCCGGTCGGTGTACTGCCTCAGCGGGTCGTGCGGGGCCAGGGCCTCACCGAGGACGGCGAGCAGCGCGACGGCGGCGAGCACGACGAGGGCGAACCGGGCGGTCGGGACGGCCCAGAGGTTGCGGAGCGTGGTCATCGGTGGGCCCCCTCGCGCCGGGCGACCGGGTTGAGCGCGGTCTGCAGGACGTTGACGACCAGGCTGGCCAGGACCACGACGACCGCGGTGGTGAGCAGCGTCCCGAGGACGACGGGCACGTCGCCGCGCTCGGCCGACTGCAGCGCCAGCTGGGCCACCCCGGGCAGGCCGAAGAGCTTCTCGGTGATCACCGCGCCGCCGACGATCAGCGGGATGGCGAGGCCGACGACCGCGAGCGTCGGTCCGGCGGCGTTGCGCAGCACGTGGCCAAAGAGGACGCGGGAGCGGCCGTAGCCGCGCATCTCCGCCCCGACGGCGTAGTTCTCCCGGAGCGAGGCCACCATCGACGTGCGCAGCTGCCGGGCGATCGAGGCGGCCACGTCGAGCGAGAGCGCCAGCGCCGGCAGGATCGCGAACCGCAGCCACTCGAGAGGGTCCTGCTCGATGGGCACGTAGCCGCCGGAGGGCAGCACCTGCAGCTTCACCGAGAACACCACGATCAGCGCCATGCCGATCACGAACGGCGGCAGCGTGGCCAGCACCGAGCAGACCAGGGTGACGACGCGGTCGAGGAAACCGCCGTTGCTGAGCGCCGCGCCGATGCCGGCGCTGCCGCCGATGAGGATCGCGAGCAGCAGTGCGAGCGCCGCGATCGACAGGTCGACCGGCAGCGCCTGCCGGATGCTGTCGGTCACCGGGATCGTGGTGAACCACGACGTGCCGAGATCGCCCTGGACGGCGTGCCCGACCCACGACAGGTACTGCACGACGAGCGGCCGGTCGAGGCCGAACTCGGCGTCGAGCCGGTCGATGTCGGCCTGCGTCGCGGTCTCGCCGAGCGCGGCGGCGGCGGGGTTGCTGTCGCTGACCGCGCCGAGCGCGAAGGTGATGACCGAGGCCAGCAGCAGCACGGTCACCGTGATCACGAGGGTGCTGACCAGCGACCGGAGCAGCGGCACCACGCGCCGGCGGCGCGCGGGGCTGGCAGCATCCGGCACGGCGCCCGGGGGCGCCGCGACCTCCTCCTCCACCTCGGGGGCGACGGCGAGGCTCATGCCTTGACGCCCTCGAAGCGGCGCAGGCTCGGCAGGTCGGGCAGCTCCGAGACGCCCTTGCGGGCGATCGCGGACGGCATCAGCTGCAGGAACACGTTGGGGAACGACGTCACCGCGATCCGGGTCGCCTCCTGCAGGAGCGCGGGGTACTCGGGCGAGTCCGTGGGGGTCTTCTTGACTTTCTCCAGCTGCGCCTCGAGCTCGGGGTTGGTCGTGCGGCCCGGGTTCATCAGACCCTCGGCGCCGAAGAGCACCTGGAAGGCCTGGACCGGCGACTCGCGGCCGGCGAACCCGTCGTAGGTGAGCGCCCTGGAGTGCTCGAGGTAGACCAGCTGGGTGTGCTGGGTCGGCGGGATGGACTCGATCTCGAGCTCGATCCCGACCTCCTTGAGCTGGGCCTGGATGAGCTCGACGGCCGGGTCGGACTGGCCGCTGCTGGTGAAGGTGCCCTTCACCGGGGCGGTGTAGCCGGCGTCGGCGAGCAGCTGGCGGGCCTTGTCGGGGTCGTGGGCGTAGAGGTCGTCGAGCTCGGCGTTGTAGCCGACGTAGCCCGGCGGGAACGGCTGGTAGTTGACGTCGCCGAGGCCGAAGAAGGCGACCTCCCTGACCTTCTCGCGGTCGATCCCGTACTTCATCGCCTCGACCACGGCGGGGTCGTCGAACGGCGCCATGGAGACGTTGACGTCGAGGACGCTGACGTACATCGTGTCGATGACCTGGACGTCGAGCCCGGCGTCCTTGGCCTGCTGGACCTGCGCGCCGCCGAGCCGCCCGATGTTGAACTGGCCCGAGCGCACCGACGCGACCGCGGTGGAGGGGTCCTGCTGGGGGTAGAGGTCGAAGTTCTCGACCTTGATCTCGTCGGCGAGGTGGAAGCGCGGGTTCTTCTTCATGCTCGCGTGGTCGTTCTGCACGTACGAGGTGACCGTGAAGGGTCCGGAGCCGGCCGGCTGGGTGGCCAGGGCGGCGGCGTCCGCCTCGAAGGCGGCGGGGTTGACGACCATGCCGGTCTTGCCCGCGAACAGCAGGGGGTACTGGTAGTCGACCTCGGAGAGCTCGACGAGCACCTCGAGGTCGCCGGGGGCCGAGACCTTCTTGATCGTCGCCATCTGCGGGGCGATGAGCGAGCCGTCCTGGGTGCGGCCGCGCTCGATCGACGCCGCCACCGCCGCGGCGTCGATCGGCTTGCCGTCGCTGAAGGTCAGGCCCGGCCGCAGGGTGAAGGTGACGCTGGTGCCGGCCTCGTCGTAGGCCCAGGACTCGGCGAGCCACGGGACGGCGTTGCCCTGCTCGTCGAGGGCGGTCAGCGGGTCGTAGGCCAGTGCGAGCATCTGCACGTCGGAGCCGGCCGAGGAGGTCACCGGGTCCCAGGTGGTGGGGAGCTGCCAGGCCCACTTGATGGTCTTGCTGCCGCCGGAGGCGCTGTCGGCGGTCGAGGCACCGCCGCAGGCCTCCAGGCTGAGGACGATGCCGGCGGCCAGGCCGAGACCGAGGAAGCCGCGGCGGGTCTGCCGCGGGTTGGGCAGCTGGGGGCGAGCGGGGTTGGTGCGGGCGCGCGTCATGGCGAGGCGTCTGCCTTTCGTCGGGAGGAGGTGGGGCCGTGGGCCGGCGGCGTCAGCGGGCTGACGGGGAGCCGGCCGCGCGGGCGGCGGTGTGGCGGTTGACGGGCACGGGCAACCCGAGGTGCCCGCGCAGGTGGGTGGAGTCGTACTCGGCGCGGAAGACCCCGCGCTCCTGCAGCAGCGGAACGACCTCGTCGACGATCCGCCGGAAGTTGGCCGGGTGGTCCAGCCCGATGTTGAAGCCGTCGCAGGCCCGGGCCTCCCACCACTCGACGAGCTTGTCGGCGACCGTGGCGGCCGAGCCGACGAACTCGCTCTTGCGGAAGCCGCGGGTGGCCTCGACGGCCTGGCGCAGCGTCCAGCCGTGGTCCTGGGCGCGCTGGGTGACCGCCTTGGCCTGGGTGAAGAAGGAGCGCTCGCCGTGCACGAGCGTCTCGGCCGGGAACGGCGCGTCGAGCTCGTACTGGGTGAAGTCGTGCCAGCCGAACGGCCGCCCGAACTCGCGCAGCGCGGCGTCGAAGGTGTGGTCGCGGTCGTTGTTCGACGCCTCGATCTCGCGGGCGTCCTCGTCGGTGTCGCCGACCACGACCTTGATGCCGGGCATCACCACGACGTGGTCCGGGTTGCGGCCGAACCGGTCGCGGGCCCGGGTCTTGACGTCGTCGTAGAACGCCTGACCGGTGGGGATGTCGGGGGCGAAGGTGAAGATCCCCTCC
Source organism: Nocardioides sp. S-1144 (assembly GCF_005954645.2). Lineage (NCBI taxonomy): Bacteria > Bacillati > Actinomycetota > Actinomycetes > Propionibacteriales > Nocardioidaceae > Nocardioides > Nocardioides dongxiaopingii. The sequence continues at coordinate 217,021 of NZ_CP040695.2, read as the reverse complement.
CCCACGCCGGCGCCGAGGTCGCGGCCCTGGTCGGAGTCGCCGGCCTGGAAGATCACCGGGTGGCCCTGGGCCGAGCGCTCCAGGTTGAGCGGTCCCCGGACCTTGAAGTAGGTGCCGTCGTGGTCGAGCACGTGCTGCTTGTCCGGGTCGAGGAACCGGCCGGTCGAGCGGTCGCGCGGGAAGGCGTCGTCCTCGTAGGAGTCCCAGAGGGCGCGGGCCAGCCCGACGAACTCCTGGGCGCGGCCGTAGCGGGTGTCGTAGTCGAAGTGCTCGTCGAGACCGTAGTTGCCGGCGGTGCCGGCGTCGCCGGTGGTGACCACGTTCCAGCCCGCGCGGCCCCCGCTGATCAGGTCGAGCGAGCCGAGGCGGCGCGCCAGGTTGAAGGGGCTGTTGAAGCTGGTGGTGGCGGTGCCGACCAGGCCGATCCGCTCGGTGCGCATGGCGAGCGCGCTCAGCAGCGTGAGCGGCTCGAGCCGGTTGAGGTAGTGCGGCGGGGAGAACGGGGTGATGAACTGGCTGTCGACCACGAAGAGCAGGTCGAACCGGCCGCGCTCGGCGAGCTGGGCCATCTCGACGAACCACTCGACGTTGACGCTGGCGTCGGTCGGGATCTCGGGGTCGAGCCACAACGTGTGACTCCCCGGGCCACCAGTGCCGTAGGGCACGGCTCCCAGGTGCATCTGCCTCGGCGCGGGCATCCGGTTCCTCTCTCGATCAACTATTTCTCTATCAATCTAGTTGTCTTAGACGGAACACTCCAACGCGAGTTCGTGATGCGAGTCATCACCTCGGATGATCAATTGTGAAGTAATCTGATCGACATGGATCGCACCCTGGACATCGGACCGCTCCGCAGCCTCGTGGCGGTCGCCGACTGCGGCGGCTTCCAGCGCGCGGCCGAGCACCTGCACCTGAGCCAGGGCGGGGTCAGCCAGCACGTGCGCCGGCTCGAGGCCGCCACCGGGAGGCCGCTCGTCGAGCGGCACGGCCGGGGCTCGCGGTTCACCGGCGACGGCGAGCGCCTGCTGGCCTCGGCCCGCCGGCTGCTCGCCCTGCACGACCAGGCCCTCCGCGAGGTCACCGGCACCCGCCTCGACCTCACCGTGGGCTCCACCGAGCACGCGGCCGCCCGGCTGCTGCCGACCCTGTCGTCGGCGCTGGAGCAGGCCGTCCCCGACGCCGGGCTCCGCTACCGCATCGACCGCGGGTCCCGCCTGCGCGAGGGCCTGGCGTCCGGGCAGGTCGACCTCGCGCTGCTGCTCAACGCCGGCGACCACCCCGGCGCCGTCCTGGTCGGCGAGCTCCACCTGACCTGGTACGCCGCTCCCGGCTGGCGACGCCCGGCCGCCCCGGACGCCGTCCGGGTCGTCGCCTTCGACGGCCCGTGCGAGCTGCGCAAGCGGGCGCTCGAGACCCTCGCCGACCACGGCATCGCCGCCACCGTCGGCAGCGAGGCCACCCAGCTGGCCGGCGTCCAGGCGGCCGCCGAGGCCGGGCTCGGCGTGGCCCTGATGGCCCTGGAGGAAGCGCCGCCCGGGCTGGTCGCCGTCGACTCCCTGCCGTCCCCGGCCCCACTGGGCCTCTACGTCTGCCCGCGCGACGGCCTCGACGACGCCGTCGTCCGGGCGGCGGTCGACACCGTCACGACGGTCCTGGCCCAGCCGGGCCCGAGGCTCGCCCTGGCCCGGTGACGACGGGGCGGAGCCAGCTGCGGCACGGCAAGGCCGGTCAGGTGTCGGCGGCGGCGCGCGGGCTGCGCGGCGCACCGGGACCTCGGCGGGCACGCCACTACGCTCACGCCATGAGCGACCAGACGATGGCGGGCCGCACGGTCCTGGTGACCGGCGCGAGCGACGGGATCGGCGCCGAGACGGCCCGGGTGCTGGCGGCCCGGGGCGCGACGGTGCACGTGACCGGACGCTCGGCCGACAAGCTCCGCCCGGTCGCCGAGGCCGTCGGTACCGAGCCGCTGGTCGCCGACTTCTCGCGGCTCGACGACGTCCGCCGCCTGGCCACCCAGGTCGGGGAGCGCGTGGAGCGGCTCGACGTGCTGATGAACAACGCCGGCGGCACCTTCGCCCCGTCGCGGAGGACCCACGAGCCACGAGCCCAACTTCCAGGTCAACCACCTGGCACCGTTCCTGCTCACCCACCTGCTCCACCCACGGCTGGCGGCCGCCGGCTCGTCGCTCGTCGTCAACACCTCGAGCATCGGCAACCTTGCCGGCAAGGTCGTCCTCGACGACCTCGATCACGAACGTCGCCGGGCATCGGAGCTCCGGGCCTACGGCACCGGCAAGCTGATGAACATCCTCTTCACCCGCGGCGCCTCCCAGCGCTGGGCCGCCGACGGCATCGTCTCGGTCGCCGTCCACCCCGGCCCCGTGGGCAGCTCGTTCGGCCGCGACTCGTGGTTCGTCGGACTCGTCTACCGCAGCCCGCTCCGGCGACTCGCGACGATCAGCGTCCCCGACGGGGCGGCGCCGCTGGTCGCGCTCGCCGAGCGCGGTCCCGACCCCCAGCTCGACGGCGCCTACTTCAGCCGGTTCGACCCGCACGGCCGCGAGAACAAGCAGGCTCGCGACCAGTCGGTCATCGACGGGTTGTGGGAGCGGTCCGCTGCGCTGGTCGGGCTCGCCTGACGCGCCTGACCGCGGCGGCCGGGACGGGCCGCACCTAGGCCGACGGCCCCTTCGCCCGGACGTCGGACACGCTCGTCATCGCCTCGCGCAGCTCGCCCAGCCAGTCCTCCTCGTGCTGGCCGACCAGCCGGACGCACCACGCGAGCGCGTCGGAGCGCGACCGCGCGACGCCCGCCTCGACGAGGGTGTCGAGCACCTGGCGCTGGGGTTGGCGCAGCCGGGTCATCACCGGCGCGGCCACGTGGGTCCAGAGCTCGCGGTGCTCACCCAGCACGACGCCCCACGAGACCTTGGCCTCGAAGCGGTGCTCGGCCTCGCGGGCGATCTCCATGCGAAGAGCCCGGGTCTCCTCGCGGAAGGCCCGGGCCCGTCCGACGCGCGCCTCGGACCGGGCGGCGTCGCTCGCGTCGACCAGGTCGACGTCCGGCTGGGTCAGCAGGACCACGATCTCCTCGCGGTCCACGGTGATGGCGGCCGGCGTGGCCCGCCAGTCGGCGGGCAGCCGGCCCTCGAACCAGCCGGCGACCTTCTCTGTGGTGCTCTCTGATGTCGTCATGCTTACATGATTACACCATTACCAAAGGGCCGCCGGCGGTTCGGTTCGGTGCGGGTCAGCGCGGCTCGACCGGCACGTCGTCCTCGTCCTGGTCGCCCGCCACGTCGTCGGTCTTCCCGGCGTCCTCCGCAGCCCGGGGCCTGAGGAAGCTGAGCCCGACCGAGCCGGCGAGGACCACGACGATCACGCCCAGGCTCACCAGCGACGGGATCTCCGGGATGGAGGTGTCGATGGTCTTGTGCGCGGCCTGGAGGATCAGCTTCACGCCGATGAAGGCCAGGATGAGGGCCAGGCCGGTGCCGAGGTAGTGGAACCGGTCGAGCAGGCCCGACAGGAGGAAGTACAGCGCCCGCAGGCCGAGGATGGCGAAGGCGTTGGAGGTGTAGACGATGAAGGCGTCGTCGCTCACCGCGAGGACGGCGGGCACGCTGTCGACGGCGAAGAGCAGGTCGGCCGCCTCGATGGCGACCACGACGGCGAGCATCGGGGTGCCGACGCGCTTGCCGGCCTCCTTGATGAAGAACTTGGTGCCGTGGTACTCGTCGGTCATCGGCACCACCTTGCGCATCAGGCGCAGGGACAGGCTGGTGCTGGGGTCGTAGTCGTCGTCGTCGCCCTTGATCAGCTTGTAGGCGCTGTAGAGCAGGATCGCGGCGAACACGAAGAGGATCGCGGTGAACTTGCTGACGACGGCGACGCCGAGGGCCAGGAAGATCCCGCGGAACACCAGGGCACCGATGACGCCGTAGAACAGCACGCGGTGCTGGTACTGCTGGGGCACCTTGAAGTAGCCGAAGATCAGGGCGAAGACGAAGAGGTTGTCGACCGACAGACTCTTCTCCAGCAACCAGGCGGTCGTGTACTCGACGCCGGCGTCGCGGCCGACGACGACGAAGACGACGATGCCGAAGACCACGGCGAGGCCGACCCAGCCCACGCTCCAGCGCGCGGCCTCCTTGAAGCCGATGACGTGGGCGTCGCGGTGGGCGAGCAGGTCGATGGCCAGGGCGATGACGACGGTGGCGGCGAACACGCCCCACAGCCAGACGGGTACGTCGTGCACGAGGGTCTCCTTCGAGGTGGTCTGGGTACCCCTCGATTCTCCTGGACCCGGGGCCCGCGGACGAGGTTGGATGGCGGACGACTCAGGACCCCGAAGTTGCCGACACCCGGCAAGATCACCTCGGCGCGAACGTGCCGAGCAGGCGGGCCCCCAGCACCGCGGCGTGCAGGGTGAAGCGGTGGGCCGGGTCGGTGGGGTCCAGCCCGAGGACGTCGCCGATCCGCTGGAGCCGGTAGGTGACGGCCCGGACCGAGAGGTGCAGCCGGGTCGCGGTGGCCGTGGCGACCCCGCCGCAGGCGAAGTAGGCCTCGAGGGTCTCCACCATCGCCGCCGCGCTGCCCGGCACGTCGTGCAGCGGCCCGAGGACGGCGGTGATCAGCTCGTCGATCGCGGCGCGGTCGCGCAGCAGCACCTCGTAGACCACCAGCGAGCCCGAGTCGATCACGGCGTCCTCGAGGCCGAGCCGCTCGGCGAGGTCGAGCGCGCTGCCGGCCTGCTCGTAGGACACCCGGACGGCGCCCGCACCGGGCCGGGTGCGCCCGATCGCGGCCTGCCAGGCCCGCCCGGGCCCCGCGCCGGGGTCGGAGGCGCCACCGGCCGACGTGGCCTCGGCGACGACCGTGGCGAGCCGCTCCCCGACCAGCGTCACGCTCGCCCGGTCCGGCGCGGCGAAGATGCAGACCAGGAGCCCGTTCCTGGTCGCCACGAGCGGGCTGGTGTCACCGTGGCGACCGCTCACGGCGCCCTCGAGACGGCGCGGGACCGAGGTGAGCGAGGGGTGGTCGAAGGTCAGGTCGTGCCGGGCCACCAGGACCGCGTGCGGGCTGGTGAGGTCGAGACCGAGGTCGGCGGCCCGGCCGGTCGCCTCGACCGCGGCCGGCCCCCCGGCCAGCAGGAGGTCGAAGACGTCGCGGCGGGTGGACTCCTGCTGGCGCGACAGGTCGTTGCGGGCCAGCTGGAAGCCCTCGGCCAGCGCGGCCACCGCGTCGTCCGCGGCCCGGAGCACGGCCAGCCCGGCGGCGCGCACCCGCACGGCGTCCGGACCGGTGTCGAGCTCCTCCCACAGCCGCCAGCACGCCGAGAGGTAGAGGTCGACCAGCGCCCGCAGTGGCACCCCGACCAGCGCGGCCGCCGCACCGTGTTCCCCGCAGGCCCTCAGCTCCGTGCGCCGCAGCCGACGGCCCGAGGCGGCCGCCTCCACGACGATCGGCAGGAAGTCACCGAGCAGCCCGGGGTCGATCCCACCAGCGTCGCCGGCCGCCGCCGCGGCGACCTCGTCGAGTCGCAGCATGAGTCCTCCGATTGCCGAGAACCGGAAGTCGGTTCGTCGACGGCCATCCTCCCACCGAACGCCTGGCCCGCGGACCTCCCGGGCCGGGCGGCCTCAGGCGTCGCGACCGGGCGACCCCGGGGCGCGCAGCCGCCGGTTCTCCGCCTGGAGCCGGTCCAGCCGGTGCTCGAGGGCGAGCACGCGGGCGATGCCGGCGATGTTCAGCCCCTCGGCCAGCAGCTCGCCGATCCGGATCAGCCGGTCGACGTCGTCCTGGTTGTACAGGCGGGTCCCGCCCGCCGTGCGATCGGGCTGGACCAGGCCGCGGCGCTCGTAGACGCGCAGGTTCTGGATCTCCATCGACGCCATCCGCGCCGCCACCGAGATCGCGAAGACCCCCGCCTCCCGTCGAGCCACGCCCGCCACCTCTCAGGAACTTCTCAGGCACGCGACTTGCGTCAGCCGTGCACCGTGGGCTACAACAAATATGTATCCAACGATACAGGTAATCGGACCCAGCCGATACCCACGACCACCTCGAGGAGGACACCATGATGCTGCGCACCACCGACCCGTTCCGCGACCTCGACCGCCTCGCCCAGCAGCTGCTCGGCACCACCAGCCGACCCGTGGTGATGCCGATGGACGCCTGGCGCGAGGGCGACCAGTTCGTCATCGAGTTCGACCTCCCCGGCGTCTCGCCCGAGACCATCGACCTCGACGTCGAGCGCAACGTGCTCACCGTGCGCGCCGAGCGGGTCGCCCGCAACGGCGACTGGGAGGCGCTCGCGGCCGAGCGACCGCGCGGGGCCTTCAGTCGTCAGCTGGTCCTGGGCGACAACCTCGACCTCGACCGGATCGAGGCGTCCTACGACGCCGGCGTCCTGCGCCTGGTCGTCCCGGTGGCCGAGCGGGCCAAGCCGCGCAAGATCACCGTCGACGGCGGCCGCGACGCCGTCGGGAGCAGCACGACCCGCGAGGCCATCGAGGCCTGACCCGCCCAGAGCACGCGGGACCGGTCCACGGGGGCCGGTCCCTCGTGCTGTCGCTCAGGCGCCCGGGTTGCCGTGGCCCGGGTTGCCCTGACCCGGGTTGCCCTGGCCGGGGTTGCCCTGACCGGGGTTGCCCTGACCCGGGTTGCCCTGGCCGGGATTGCCCTGGCCGGGATTGCCCTGGCCGGGATTGCCCTGACCCGGATTCCCCTGACCCGGATTCCCCTGACCCGGATTGCCCCGGCCGGGGCCGCCTTGTCCGGGGTTGCCCTGACCCGGGTTGCCCTGCCCGGGGTTTCCTTGTCCGGGGTTGCCCTGACCCGGGTTGCCCTGCCCGGGGTTTCCTTGGCCGGGACTACCCGGCCCGGAATTTCCCGGCGCGGGATCCCCCGGCCCGGGGTTGCCCGGGTTCCCCTGGCCCGGGTTCCCCGGCCCGGGACTGCCCGGGTTCCCCTGGCCGGGACTGCCCTGACCGGGATTCCCCTGACCGGGACCGCCGTCGTCGGGCTGGGCCGGGCCCGGCCCGCCCCGCGGGGGACCGTCGCCGTGGGGCCCCGACCCGTCGGGGTCGAGGCTGCCGCCACCGGGGCGCAGCGACGGCCCGTCCGGCCCGGGTCGCGAGGGCGGCTCCAGGCTGGGCTGGACGTCGGGCTCGGCGTCCGCCGTCGAGCTGGGCGCGCTGCTCGGCTCCCCGGACGGCGGGTCGGGGTCGTCGACCGGACCGGGCGGAGCCTGCCAGGGCGGGGAGATCGCGCCCGAGGCGTAGGCCACCCCGAGGCCGCCGGTGACCGTGGCGCCGGCGAGGACGACGGCGGCGACGGCGGAGCGCGCGCGTCGTCGCGAGCGCGGCGGGTGCGTCGAGGGCGACGCGGCCGCCAGGCTGGCCAGCCTGGCGACGAGCTCCTCGTCGGGGGCCGTCGGCGCCGGGTCGGCGCGCAGGAGCCGCGCCACCTCGGAGCGGGATCGAGAACGGGCCACGCCAACAACATGTCACACCGCGCCCGCATCGTTACGCTGGGACCGAGCTGATGACGTCGGGCCCCGCGTCACGCTCTCGGTCAGGTGACCAGCGGCAGGAGCGACGTGCGGTGAGACACCGGTCTGAGGCACTGGTCTCGGGCGCCCGCGACGGCGACGAGGCGTCCTGGCGCGGGCTCTACGTGATGCACACCGCCCGGATCGTCTCGCTGGTGCGGGCCCTCCCGCACGCCGACTGGGCCTCCTCGCCGGAGGACGTGGTCGCCGAGGCCTGGCTGACGGCCGCGACCAAGCTGGACGAGTTCGACGGCTCCGACGACGACTTCGGCGGGTGGCTGTTCACCATCGCCCGCAACCACGCCTCGAACAGCCACCGGACGGCGCGGCGCCGGCGCACCGACCCGGTCGAGCCCGACGCGCAGGTCTCCGCCGCGATCGACGACGTCTCGCGGCAGGTCGAGCACCACGACCTGGTCACCCGCCTGCTCGGCCACCTCAGCCCGCGCGAGGCGGAGGTGGTGGCGTGCATCGACGTCGCCGGTCTCGACGTCACCGCGACCGCGCGGGCCCTCGGCATGAAGCCGACCGCCGTGCGGGTCGCGCGGCACCGTGCGCTCGGACGACTGCGCCGCGTCGTCGACGGCCAGGCCGCCGCCCCGGGGGAGCTCCCCGCGGAGGTCACCGCCGGCCAACCGCGTACGGGCACGGCGTAGCCCGCGACGCGGGGCGCCGCCGCAGCGGCGCCGGGAGCCAGGACCGGTCAGGAGCGCACGAGCCACAGGGGCAGCGCGCTCGCCAGCCCCGCCAGCGGCAGCGCGAGGGTGGGCCAGAAGCGCCGGAGGCGTCGCCGGGCCCGGCGCGGGGTCACGACGAGCTCGAGGACCGGGGCCGACAGCGCGGCGTCCGGCGTGGCCGCGAGGTCCACGACGGAGGGTCGCGCCGCGCCGCCCTCGGGGTCGTCGGTGACGAGCGCCAGCTCCCGCAGACGGCGCGCCGCGACCTGGGCGGTGGGGCGGTCGTCGGGGCTGAGGGCCGTCATCGCCACCAGCAGCCCGGGCCACCCGGGGGGCAGCGAGGTCGGGATGAGCGGGCCCTGGTGGAGCCGGGCGAGGGCCGCCTCCGTGGCCGGCCCGGGGAAGCACCGCTCGCCGGTGAGCGACTCCAGCAGCAGCAGCCCGAGGGCGTAGACGTCGGCGGCACCGCCGACCGGCTGCCCGCGGACCTGCTCGGGGGCGATGTAGGCGGCGGTGCCCACGACGTTCCCGTCGAGGGTCAGCTGGTCCTCCGAACCCACCAGCCGGGCGATCCCGAAGTCGCTGAGCAGGGCCCGCCCGTCGGGCGTGACGAGCACGTTGCTGGGCTTGATGTCGCGGTGCACGACCCCCCGCCCGTGGGCGTGCGCCAGCCCCTCGGCGACCTGCGCGACGAGCTGCGCGAGGGGTCGGGCGCCGAGCGGGCCCTCGGCCAGCAGCTCCGACATGGGCCGCCCCGAGACGAGCTCGACGGCCAACCACGGTCGGTCGTCCTCGACGCTCGAGTCGTAGAGGGCCACGATCGCCTCGTGCGACAGCATGCCGAGCAGCCGCGCCTCGCTGGCGCACCGCTCGCGGTCGACCTCGGTGACCTCGCGCAGCACCTTCACGGCGACGTCGCGGTGCAGGACGTGGTCGCGGGCGCGGTAGACGTCGGCCATCCCGCCGTGCCCGATGGGCTCCACGGTCTCGAAGCGTCCACCCAGCAGGAGCGGGGGCGACGTGGGCATGGATCCTCCCTCAGCCGGTCGGTCGTCGTGCGGCCGACGGCGCTCCAGCGCGCGTCGGCCGCCGTGCGTCTCAGAGCAGCAGCAGCGCCAGCACGATGACGACGAGGATGAGGGCGATGACGGCGATGGTCCTGGTGTTCATGTGATCTCCTGTTTCGGTAGGTGTCCGACGGTGTCTCGCGACGTGGCCGTGGGACGTGGGTGCTCCGGCGGTACCCCGGCGACGGGGCCCACCGGCAGGGCGTTCCGGCCCGGTCCCCGGGGGCGGGGCGGGCCGGGACCGACCGTCCGGGCGCCCGGGCCCGACGTGCTGGTCGGTCAAGGGCTCAGATCTCGGTGGCGCGGTGCTCGCGCACCGTCTGCGAGCCGTCCGGGTGGGTGACGGTCTGGACCGAGCGGGCCCGCCGCCCGCTGTTCCAGGACATCGCGGTGATGGCGATGAGCACCAGGCCCACCGCCGCCATGATCCACCCCACCATGGTGAGGTCCACCCCGTTGAGGCTGTCGGTCACCGCCAGGGCGAGCACCAGGCCCACCACCAGCAGGAATGCTCCGAATCCGTATCCCATGTCTGTCTCCTCGGTCCGCTCGGGATGTCCCGCGGACGACCGCCAGCACGGGGTCGCCTCTCGTGGGTCACATGTGGCGAGGAGGTCGCGTCGTTACACCGGACCGGCAAAGCCACCCCTAGGGGGGGCCGACGGCCGGGGCGTCAGGCCGACTGGAAGGAGCGCTTGGCCAGCCCGATGGCGTAGCCGTCGATGGTGGTCGTCGGCGCGGCGCCCGGGTCGGCCGAGGCGCCGAGGGTGACGAAGAGCGGGGTGAAGTGCTCGACGGTCGGGTGGGCGTAGGGCATGCCCGGCGCCTGGTGGCGGAAGTCGGAGAGCGAGTCGACGTCGCCGCGGGCGAGGGCGTCGGCGGCCCAGAGGTCGAAGTCCGAGGACCAGCCCGGCACCTGGTCGGGCCGTGACCAGTCGAGGTGGGGCAGGCCGTGGGTCATGTAGCCGCTGCCGACGACCAGGACGCCCTCCTCGCGCAGGCCGCGCAGCCGGCGTCCGAGGTCGAGGAGCCGTGCGGGGTCGTGGGTCGGCATGGAGAGCTGGAGGACCGGGACGTCGGCCTCGGGGTACATGATCTTCAGCGGCACCCAGGCGCCGTGGTCGAGGCCGCGGCTGCGGTGCTCGTGCACGGGCTCGGCGTCGGGCATCATCGCCGCGACCGTCGCCGCGAGCCCGGTCGCGACCGGGGTGTCGTAGCGCATCTGGAAGTACATGGGGTCGAAGCCGCCGAAGTCGTAGACCAGCTCCGACGGCGCGGTCGCGCTCAGCGACAGCGGTGCCGACTCCCAGTGCGCGGAGACGATGAGGATCGCGCGGGGCCGCGGCAGGTCGCGCGCCCACGTGTGCAGCTGGGTCATCCAGTCGGTCATCTCGAAGAGCATCGGCGCGCCGTGGCTGAGGTAGAGGCTCGGCAGCGGGCCGTCGTCCGGGGTCCAGGCCCGGTGGGCCGCTCGGCGCTCGGCCGCGGCGGCGCGCGCGAGGTGGGCGGCGAAGGGGTGGTTCACCGGGATGCGGGCGTCGGCGAGAGCGGTGCTGCTGCGCGGGACGGTGGTGCTCATGAGGTGCTCCTCGGACTCGTTAGTTGTTGCTACAACCATCACCCTAGCCGGTTTTGGTTGAAGCGACAACCATTGGTGAGGCAGACTGGCCCGGTGAGCGAACCCGACTGGCTGGACGACGACGAGCGGGCCGCGTGGGTGCGCCTGGCGGCGATCCTCCAGCTGCTGCCCGGCGTGCTGGACTCGCAGCTGCGGCGCGACTCCGGTCTCACGCACTTCGACTACTACACCCTCGCCATGCTGTCGGAGTCGCCCGCGCGCACCCTGCGGATGACCGCGCTGGCGGCGCAGACCCACGCGACGCTCCCCCGGCTCTCCCACGTGGTGAAGCGGCTCGAGGAGCGCGGCCTCGTGGCCCGGTTCCCGTGCCCGGACGACGCCCGGGCCACCAACGTCCGGCTGAGCGAGGAGGGGTGGCGGGCCGTGCGGGCCGCGGCTCCCGGGCACGTCGCGACGGTGCGGCACCACGTCGTCGACGTCCTCACCCCCGAGCAGGTCGACCAGCTCACCGCGATCGGCAGCGCGCTGCTCACCCGGCTGGACCCCGAGGGCGCGATGGCCGAGGTCTATCGGCGCTACGACCCCTGACCGGTGACCGTGCCGCTCACGCCGCGTTCTCCAGGACGACGGCGAGGGCCTGCCCGACGCCGATGCAGATCGCCGCGACGCCCCAGCGCTCGCCGCTGCCGGCCAGGCGGTGGGCGAGGGTGCCCAGAATGCGGGTGCCGCTGGCGCCCAGCGGGTGGCCGATCGCGATCGCCCCGCCCTGGGTGTTGACGATCGCCGGGTCGATCCCCCAGGCGTCGACGCAGGCCAGGGACTGCACCGCGAAGGCCTCGTTGAGCTCGACCGCGCCGACGTCGGACCAGCCGATCCCGGCCCGGGCCAGGGCCCGGTTCGCCGCCTGGACGGGCGCGAAGCCGAAGTCCTGCGGGTCGAGGGCGTGGACGCCGCGCCCGGCGACCCGCGCCAGCGGTGCGGTGCCGAGGCCGGCGTCCCCCGACGCGAGCAGCACCGCGGAGGCACCGTCGTTGAGCGGCGAGGCGTTGGCGGCCGTGATCGTGCCGCCCTGCTCGACCGTGCGGAACGAGGGCTTCAGGCCGGCGAGCCGCTCCGTGCTCGAGCCGGGCCGGATCCCCTCGTCCCGCGCCAGGTCGACCCCCGCGACCGGCACGACGAGCTCGTCGTAGAACCCCGCCGTCCACGCGGCGTCGGCGAGGTCGTGCGAGCGGACGGCGAACTCGTCCTGCCGCTCGCGCGAGATGGCGAAGCGCTCGGCGAGCAGCTCGTTGCCCTCCCCCAGGGAGACCGTCCACGCGGCCGGCATGCGCTCGTTGACCAGCCGCCACCCGAGGGTGGTCGACACCCCGGTGACGTTGCCGGCCGGGAAGCCGCGCGACGGCTTGGGAAACACCCAGGGGGCGCGGGTCATCGACTCCACCCCGCCGGCGACCACGACCTCGGCATCGCCGACCTCGATGGCGCGCGCGCCCATGATCGCGGCGTCGAGCGAGGAGCCGCAGAGCCGGTTGACCGTCGTGGCCGGCACCGACGTCGGCAGGCCCGCCAGCAGGACGGCCATCCGGCCCACGTTGCGGTTGTCCTCCCCCGCTCCGTTGGCGTTGCCCCAGACGACGTCGCCGATCCGGGCCGGGTCGAGGTCGGGGACCCGGGCGAGGACCCCGGCGAGCGCGGTCGCGGCCAGGTCGTCGGGGCGGACGTCGGACAGCGCGCCGCCGAAGCGGCCGAACGGCGTCCGGGCGGCGGCGTAGAGGTAGGCGTCGGGCACCCCCCGACGGTACGACGCGGCTCGGCCCGCGCGGCGGCCACGCCCCGCTCAGGACCCGGGGCGGGGTCCGACCAGCTCGTCGGGGGCGAGCTCGCCGAACAGCACGCCCAGCGCCCGCTTCCACCGCACCAGGAGCTTGCGCCGCTCACCGAGGTCGCCGGTCAGCATCGCGGCCAGGGACAGCCCGGTGAGCAGGTCGATGGTCATGCCGACCAGCGTCGGGGTCCTGGGGTCGTCGGCGTAGGCGGGGCCCAGGACGGCGGTCAGCCCGTCCTGGAGGTCGGCGAAGGCGACCGCCTCGACGGGCAGCAGGGCCGCCCGCAGGTCGGGGTCGGTCCGGGCCGCCACCCAGAGCTCGGCCGCGCTGAAGAAGGCGGGGTCGTGCAGGCCGCTCCAGGCCAGGTCGACCAGCGCCTCCAGCCGGTCCTTGGCCGGGGGGATGAGCTCGGCCTCGGCGCGGAACTGGTCGACGCGCCGGGCGGCCAGGTGGCCCATCGCCCCCACCACCAGCTCGTTCTTGGTGGGGAAGTGGTGGAGCAGGGTCCCGCGCGCCACGCCCGCCCGCTCCTGCACCTCGGCGACCGTCATCGAGGAGTAGCCGAGCTCGAGGAGGCACTCCACAGCGGCGTCGAGCAGCCGGGCGCGGGTCTCGGTCCGGCGCTGCTCCTGGGTCCGGCGAACCGGTGGCTGCGACGCCGGGTCGGTCCTGGGCACCGGCGACCCCCTTGCTCGTCGTGGCTTCGCCGGCGCGGTCGTGCCCGGCGAGGTCAGCACGCTATCCCAGCGTCCCCGCCCGACCCGCCGGGCGCTCCGCCCACGTGGCCAACAAACCGTCCACATGTACTGTTTGCGGCCCACGGGCCCGATCCCGGCCCCCGCGCCCCGAGAGGCAGCAGCGATGCAGGAGCTCCAGACCCCCGAGCGGCAGGCACTGCGCGAGAGCACACACCGGTTCGTGAGCCGCGAGGTGACCCCCCACCTCGAGCAGTGGGAGCGGGACGGCGCCGTCCCGCGCAGCCTGCACGCGCGCGCGGCCGAGGCGGGGCTGCTCGGCGTCGGCTTCGCCGAGGAGGTCGGCGGTGCCGGGGGTGACGCGGTCGACGTCCTGGTGCTGACCGAGGCCTGGTTCGAGGCGGGGGCCAGCTCCGGGGCGCACGCCGCCCTCTTCACCCACGGGATCGCCCTGCCGCACCTGGTCGAGGTGGGCGACCCGCACCTCACCGCGAGCTTCGTCGTCCCGACGCTGGCCGGGAACATGATCGGCGCGCTGGGGATGACCGAGCCCGACGGCGGCTCCGACGTCTCCGCGCTGCGGACCACGGCGGTCCGCGACGGCGACCACTACGTCGTCAACGGGGCGAAGACCTTCATCACCTCCGGCACCCGGGCGGACTTCGTGACGACCGCCGTCCGCACCGGGGGCCCCGGCGCCGGGGGTGTCAGCCTGCTCGTCGTCCCGACCGACCTGCCCGGGTTCACCGTCTCGCGCCGGCTCGACAAGATGGGCTGGCTCTGCTCGGACACCGCGGAGCTGTCGTTCACCGACTGCCGGGTGCCGGTCGCGAACCTGGTCGGGCAGGAGAACGGCGGCTTCGCGCTCATCGCGAACGCCTTCGCGGCCGAGCGGATCGGGCTCGCGGTCCACGCCTACGGCCTCGCCGCACGAAGCCTGGAGCTCGCCGTGCAGCACGCGCGCACCCGGTCCACCTTCGGCAAGCCCCTGATCTCGCGCCAGGTCGTGCGGCACAAGCTCGTCGAGATGCACGAGCAGATCGAGGTCGTCCGCACCTACACCCGCTCCGTCGCCGTCCGGCAGGCCGCGGGCGAGCACCTGTTCGCCGAGGCCGTGGTCGCCAAGAACCAGGCCGTCGAGGTCGCCAAGCGCGTCGTCGACGAGGCCGTCCAGCTGCACGGCGGGACGGGCTACATGCGCGAGTCCGAGATCGAGCGCCACTACCGCGACAATCGGGTCCTGGGCATCGGCGGCGGCGCCACCGAGGTCATGCGGGACCTGGCGGCCAAGCTGCTGGGGTTCGCGTGAGCCGCCCCGGGCGGGCCGCGCGGGCGGTCCGGTCGGCGAGGGCCCTCGGCGACGTCGCCCGGCTGGTCGCCCGCGAGCCCGGCCTCGTCAAGGACGTCGTCGGCGGGGCCCTCCCGGAGCCGCTGCGGCGGCTCGCGGGCCTGGGCGGGCCGCAGGACGACGCGCCGGGCGCCGACCTCGCCGCGGGGCCGGACCCGGTCCCACCCGAGCTCGAGGGACACCTGCGCTCCATCGCGGCCGACACCGTGCTCGACGCGAGCCCCGCCGCGACCCGGGAGCTCGTCGGCGACCTCGGCCTCCAGGAGGCGTGGCTGACCCTGCACGCCGGCTGGCGCGGCTCGGCGCCGGGCCCCGCGGTCGAGGGAACCCGCCACGGGCAGCAGCTCAAGATCATGGGCATCCCCGCCGAGGTGACCTGGACCGTGCTGCGGGCCGACGACGACGTCCTCGTGCTCGACGGCACGGGGCCCATGGGCCTCCGGCTGGGGCTCGCGGCGACGATCACCCCCGTGGGTCGCAGGACCCGGGTGGCCCTCCACGCCGGCCTCTCCGGGGACCCCGTCAAGGGGCCCCTGGGGGCCTCCGTCAGCCGGAGCATCGCCGAGGCGCTCCGGCTGTCGCTCGACAACCTCCGGGCCCACGCCGCCGCGGCGGGTCCGACCACCGCCTCGTCGGGGTTCACGACCGGCCGGGCGGTCCTGCACCGGGCCTCCGGGCTCCGGCTGGACCCGCGGACGCCGGTGATCGTCGGCGTCGGCCAGGTCGTCCAGCGCGACCCGTCCGCCCCGTGGCGCGAGCCGGCGGACCTGGCGGCCGCCGCCGTGCAGCGCGCCGCCGAGGACTCGGGGACGCCGCGGGCCGCCGACCTGCTCGCCTCCGCGGACTCCGTGTACGCCGTCGCCAGCGCGTCGTGGCAGTACCGGGACCTGGCCGCGGTCGTGGCCGCCCGGGTCGGCGCCGAGCCGTCGGTGACCCTGCAGACGGCACGGTTCGGGGGTGACGGCGGTCAGCTGGTGATCAACGAGGCCGCCCGGGCGATCGGCGCCGGCGAGGCCGGCGTCGTGCTGGTGCTCGGCGCCGAGGCGGGCGCCAGCCTGGCGCGCGCCCAGCGCGAGGGGACCACGCCCGCCTGGACCGAGCAGGACGCCGCCACCCGCCCGACCCGCTCGCTCGGCTCCGAGCGCGAGGCCAACACCGAGCTCGAGGGCCGGGTCGGCCTCGGCGCCCCCGTCTACAACTACGCCCTCATGGAGTCGGCGCTGCGAGCGCGCGACGGCAGCACGAAGCAGGCGCACCAGGAGAAGATCACCCGGCTGTGGGCGTCGCTGTCCGAGGTCGCCGCCACCAACGAGCACGCCTGGCTCCCGACGTCCTTCACCGCCGAGGAGCTGGCCACGACCGGCCCGGACAACCGCCCGGTGACCTCGCCGTACCCGAAGCTGCTCTGCGCGAACCTCCAGGTCGACCTGGCCAGCGGCACCATCCTCACCAGCGTCGCGGCGGCGGAGCGGGCCGGCGTCCCCCAGGAGCAGTGGGTCTTCCCCCACGCCGGCGCGGCCGCCCACGACGAGTGGTTCGTCTCCGAGCGGGCCACCCTCGCCGGCTCGCCCGCCGTCCGGGCCGTCGGTGCGGCGCTGGCGGCGCACACCGGGCGGGCGATCGCCGACGTGGAGGTCGTCGACCTGTACTCGTGCTTCCCGGCTGCCGTCCAGATCGCCGCCCACGAGCTGGGCCTACCGGTCGGCGACCCCGCCCGCCCGCTCTCGGTGGCCGGCGGTCTCACCTTCGCGGGAGGACCGGGCAACAACTACGGGGGTCACGCCGTGGCCGCCGTCGTGGCGCGGTTGCGCCGCGAGCCCGAGGCGTTCGCCCTGACCACCTCGCTCGGCTGGTACGCGACCAAGCACGCCGCCGCGCTGCTCTCGGCCACGCCGCCGACCGTGCCGTTCGCGGACCTGCGCCCCACCGTGCCGATCGAGCCGCGCCGACCCGCCGTGGGCGAGTGGGAGGGACCGGCCGTCGTGGAGGCGTGCACGGTGTCCCACGACCGGGCCGGCGCCCCGGAGTGGGCGATCCTCAGCGCCATCACCGCCGACGGCTCCCGGGGCCTGGTCCGGGTGACCGACGTCGACCTGGTCCGGCGCCTGGAGTCCGAGGACCCCCTCGGGTGGACCGTCGCCCTGGCGGGCGAGGACCTGGTCGTCCTCGCGGAGGGCCGGGCCGAGCTGCCCTCGCCCCCGCCCCTGCCGGTCCTGGTCGAGGACCACGGACCGGTGCGGGTGATCACGCTCGA
This sequence comes from Nocardioides sp. S-1144, assembly GCF_005954645.2. Taxonomy (NCBI): domain Bacteria; kingdom Bacillati; phylum Actinomycetota; class Actinomycetes; order Propionibacteriales; family Nocardioidaceae; genus Nocardioides; species Nocardioides dongxiaopingii. The sequence goes on along the minus strand of NZ_CP040695.2, from coordinate 200,017 downwards.
CCGCCCGGAGCACCGCAACGCCATCGACCTCGCGACCGCGGAGCTGCTCGAACGGGTCGTGGACGCCTTCGAGGCCGACGACTCGGTCCGGGTCGCGATCCTGACCGGCGGCACGAGCGTGTTCAGCGCCGGGATGGACCTCAGGGCCGCGGCCACCGGGCAGTTCCCGATCACCGAGAGGCGCGGCCCCCTCGGCATGACCGGCCTCCCGCTCACCAAGCCGCTGATCGCCGCGGTCGAGGGTCCGGCGCTGGCCGGTGGGTGCGAGCTTGCGCTCGCCGCCGACCTGATCGTCGCCGCCACCGACGCGACGTTCGGGCTCCCCGAACCCCGACGCGGGCTCGCCGCCGCCGCGGGCGGCGTCCTGCGCCTGACCGAGCGCCTCCCGCGCAACGTCGCCATGCAGATGGCGCTGACCGGCGAGCCGGTCCCGGCCCGGCGCCTCCACGACCTCGGTCTCGTCAACGTCCTGGCCGAGCCGGGCGCCGTCCTCCAGGCGGCCCTCGACCTGGCCGGCTCGATCGCCGCCAACGCACCCCTGTCGGTGGAGGTCAGCCGCGAGATCGTCTGCGCGGCCCCCGGCTGGGGCGTCGAGGAGGCCTTCGCCCGCCAGGCGGACCTGGCCGGCCGGGCGCTGGGCTCGGCGGACGCCGTCGAGGGGGTGCGCGCCTTCGCCGAGGGACGCGCGCCGGTGTGGACCGGCCGCTGACGCCCGCCCGGTGCGACGGCGCCGCCCCGGCTAGCGGGCGCGGTGGTCGAGGTAGGCCTGCGCGGAGCGGACGACGAGGTCGATGTCGGTGAGGTCCCCGGGGATGAAGTAGCCCACCACCTCGGCGTGCCCGCCGTGCCCCCGGTGCCACAGCGTCCACCCCGTGCCGTGCTCCGGGTGCGTGCCCCAGGTCAGCACCGGCCGGCCGGCCGGCAACGTCGGGGTGCCGCGGACCGCCGCGTAGCTGACCTCGATGTCGGTGGGCATGCGCCCATCCTGCTCCCCCTGCCGCAGCCACGACAGCGGGTCGCCGGGCCGGGCCGCCGCCGGCGCCAACACCCGCTGCCCGGGTGAGCCGGAGCGACGCACGGGGTTCCTACTGTCGGCTGATGAGGCTGCCCCCCGTTCCCGACCCCCGCGAGCTCCTGGCCCTCCTCCCCCGTGCCGCGGCACTGGTCGGGGACGCCGAGCGGCTGCTGGCCGACGCGGCGGGCCTGGTGGCCCGCGTCGAGCAGACCCGGCAGGCCGCCCACGACGTCGTCGTCCGCGTCGAGGCGACCGCCGCCCGTGCCGACCGCCTGGTCCTGCTGGTCCAGGACCCGCTGGTCCGGCTGGTGCCGCTGCTGGAGCAGCTCGCCGACCGCGCCGACCCCGAGCTGGCGCGGTCGCTCCGCACCGTCGTCGAGCAGGCCCCGGCCCTCCTCGAGTCCTGGCAGGACGACGCGGTCCCGCTGCTCGACCAGCTCGCGACCGTCTCCCCCGACCTGCGCGACCTGCTGGCCGCCTCACGCGAGCTCAACGAGATGCTCGGGCACCTGCCGGGCATGGGCCGGGCCCGCAAGCGGGTCGAGGAGGCACGCGACGACGCCGACCAGGGCGACCCCGCCGCGACCGACGGCCCCGACGACCCGGGCGCGCTGAAGGACTGACCCGGCACTGCCCCGCCGGCGGACGCACCCACGGCCCGTGGTGGCGGGGACGCGATCGGGGCACCGGCGCCCATGACCCCCGCACCGGAGTCGGCCGTGGCCGATCGACCCGTCCTCCTCGTGACCGGCGCGTCCAGCGGCATCGGCCGCGCGACCGTCCTGGCCGCCGCCGAGCAGGGCCGCCACGTCGTCCTCGTCGCACGCGGGGCGGGGCCCCTGGAGGAGACCGCGGAGGAGTGCCGGGCCCGCGGCGCCGCCTCGGCGCTGACGGTGCCCCTCGACGTCGGCGACGACGACGCGGTCGCCGACCTGGTGGCCTCCGTCCTGCGGCGCCACGGGCGCCTCGACGCCGTGGTCGGCTGTGCCGGCGTCGTCGCCTACGGCCGGACCGAGTCCGTGCCCGTCGAGGTCTTCGACGCCGTCCTGCGCACGAACCTCACCGGGTCGGTCAACCTGGCCCGTCACGTCGTGCCCGTGCTGCGCCGGCAGGGCGCCGGGTCGCTCCTGCTCGTCGGGTCGGTCGTCGGGCACCTCGCGGTGCCGATGATGAGCCCCTACGTCCTGAGCAAGTGGGGGGTCCGGGCGCTGGCCCGCCAGCTCGCCGTCGAGAACCGCGACCGCCCCGGCGTCCAGATCGGCTACGTCGCCCCGGGCGGGGTGGACACCCCGATCTACCGCCAGGCCGCCAACTACGCCGGGTACGCCGGCCGCCCGCCCCCGCCGGTCTCGTCGCCCGAGCGGGCGGCGCGCCAGGTCCTGGCCCGGCTGGAGCAGCCCTGGCGGCCGGCCCAGCTGAGCCTCGCCAACGACGTCCTGCGGTTCGGGTTCTCCTTCCTGCCGCTCCTCTACGACCGTCTCGTCGGGCCGGCCTTCCCCGTCGGCGCGACCGACCTCGCCACCCGGGCCGACCCGGGCCCGGGCAACGTGCTGACGCCCTCCGAGGGGGGCAACCGGCTGCGCGGCGGGTACCCCGGGGCGGCCGGCCGGCTCCGGGCCAACCTCCGGCTGCGCCGGCGGCTCCCCGACCTGGGGTGAGCCGCGCCGGCCCGGCGCGGTCGACGGCGCCCGGAGTGGGTACCGGTGGTCATGGACGACCACATCGAGGCGTCGCTGGAGTTCATCGGCACGGCGACCACCATCCTGCGACTCGGGCCCTTCACCGTGCTCACCGACCCGAACTTCCTGCACCGCGGTCAGCGCGCCTACCTGGGCAAGGGGATGTGGTCGCGTCGTCGCACCGAGCCGCACCTGCAACCCGACGCCCTCCCCGACCTCGACCTCGTCCTCCTCTCCCACCTGCACGGCGACCACTTCGACCGCGTCGCGCGGGGCTCGCTCGACCCGGGCACCCCGGTCCTCACCACGGTGCGGGCCGCCCGGACCCTGCGCCGCTGGGGGTTCCGTGAGACCCGTGGGCTGCAGACCTGGCAGAGCGACGAGGTGTCGTCGGGCGACTGGACCCTGCGCGTCACCTCCGCACCCGGGACGCACGCCCCGGGTCCGGTGCGCCACCTGCTCCCCACCGTGATGGGCAGCGTGCTCGAGCTGCACCGCTCCGGCACCGTGGTGCGGCGCGTGTACGTCACCGGCGACACCCTGTTCCGGCCTTGGCTGCGGGACGTCGTGGAGCGGACCGGCCCCCTCGACACCGCGGTCACGCACCTGGGGGGTACCCGCATCCTCGGGCTGACCGTCACCATGGACGCCGCCCAGGGGGCCGACCTCGTCGAGCTGCTCCGTCCTCGCGAGACCGTGCCGGTGCACTTCGACGACTACCCGGTCTTCCGCTCGCCGCTCCAGGACTTCGTCGACACGTGGTCGGCCCGCGACCTGCCGGGCACGCTCCGCACCGTCACGATAGGCGACCGCATCGACCTCGGCTGACCCCGCCGCTGCCGTGCGCCGAGGCGGTGAAAGCTGCCGTCCTGGGTACTGGGGGCGACCGCCCCCCACGTGAAGAGACACCGATGACGGCCCTCCAGCGCAAGCCGCACCACCAGGTCGCCCACCTGACCGACGACGACGTCGAGGCCATCGCGGCCGAGCTCGACCGCCTCCGACAGGGCGTCCTGGACGACCGGGGTGCCCGCGACGCCGCCTACATCCGCCGCGTGATCGCCGTCCAGCGCAGCCTGGAGCTCGGTGGCCGCGTCGTGCTGCTGGCGGCGGGACGGCGCCGTCCCGCCTGGGTGCTGGGCACCGCCTGCCTCGCGCTGGCCAAGATCCTCGACAACATGGAGATCGGGCACAACGTCCTGCACGGGCAGTGGGACTGGATGCGCGACCCGAAGATCCACTCGACCACCTGGGACTGGGACCACGCCTCGCCGCCCGAGCAGTGGAAGCGGTCGCACAACCAGGAGCACCACGTCCACACCAACATCCTCGGCAAGGACAACGACCTCGGCTACGGCATCCTCCGCGTCGACGAGGACCAGCAGTGGCGGCCGCGGCACCTGGCCCAGCCCCTGTGGAACCTGGTCAACGCCTGCTTCTTCGAGTACGGCATCGCCCTGTACGACCTCGGCTTCGGCGAGGCCATCCGCTCCGGCGAGGGCCTCTCGCCCGAGCTGCGGGGACGGGCGGGGGCGACCCTGGCCCAGGCCCGGCGCCAGGTCGTGAAGGACTTCCTCATCCACCCCCTGCTGGCCGGGCCGGGGTGGCGCTCCACCCTCACCGCCAACCTCACCGCCAACCTGGTGCGGAACGTGTGGAGCCACTCGGTGATCATGTGCGGCCACTTCCCCGAGGGCGTCGAGACGTTCGAGCAGGAGTCGCTGTCCCCCGACGAGAGCCGGGGCGAGTGGTACCTGCGCCAGATGCTCGGCTCGGCCAACATCAGTGGGCCGCCGCTGCTGCACCTGCTCGCCGGCAACCTCTCCCACCAGATCGAGCACCACCTGTTCCCGGACCTGCCCAGCAACCGCTACCAGGAGATCGCCCCGGCGGTGCGACGGCTCCTCGAGCGCCACGGCCTGCGCTACCACAGCGCCCCCCTGCCCCGGCAGGTCGCCAGCGCCTGGCACAAGGTCCTGCGCCTGGCGCTGCCCAACGACTGGCTCGCCACCACCACGCCCCGGAACCTCCCGGGGCAGCTGCGCTCGCTGTGGCGGTACCGCGACCGACCGACCTGGGCCGCCGGGTGACCAATGCGGACGGCCACCGAGCGGCTCCGCACCAAGCGGCTACGGCGTGAGCCGGAACGCCGCCACCCGGCCCCACAGCGGGTTCCGCGTCGTCCGACCCGCCTGGGGGTGTCGCTCCACGGGCTGGTCACGGCTGGCGCCACCGGGTCCCGGAGGTACTCACCTGGACGGCTGGTGCCCGACCAGTCCGACCCGCCGGACCTGGTGGGCGACTGCCGGCGGCTCCCCCGGCGACACCCCGGCCCTGCGCACGCCGTCCTAGGCTGGTCCCGTGACTGACGGACCGAGCGAGGAACACGTCGCGGAGCGCGCCGAGCTGCTGCCCGAGGAGCAGGCGGCGGGCAGCGAGGACCCCACGTCGCAGGCGCGCGCCATCCTGGAGGAGTCGCAGGAGCGCACCGACGACCCGGAGGAGACGCGGGGCGACTCCACGCAGACCCCGGGGGGACACTCCGGTCCGGACCAGCCACCAGCTCCTTGACTTTCCGATGAGGAAACCCAACACTGAGGTTTCTGACCAGGAAAGTGAGTCACCATGGACCACCAACGCGACCTCGACGACGCGCGATCGGCCCTCGTCACCGTCGACCACGGCCGTCGCCGGGTGATCGACGAGATCGACGTCCCGCTCTGGTACTGGGCCGGGCTGGCGGTGGGCTGGGTGGCGCTGGGCGTCCTCGCCGACACCGGCCGTCCGGTCGCCACCGCGGTCGCCACCTTCGCCTTCGCCACCGCCCACGCCGCGGTCGCTCCCGGGATCATCACCGGTCGCCGGGGCAGCCGGCGACTGCGGGTGAGCGCCGAGACGGTCCCGGCCCACCTGCCGGCGCTGATCGTCGGAGCCCTGGTGCTCCTCACGGGGGCGACCGTCGCGGGCTCGCTGGTCCTGGAGTCCGACGGGGCGCAGCACCCGGTGAGCGTCGCGAGCGTCGCGGTCGCCCTCGTCATCGTCCTCGGCGGCCCCCGCCTGCTCGCCGCCGTGCGTCGCCACGCCGGCCGTGGGCCCGCGCTCGCGTGAGCGCCGCCCGCTTCGACGAGACGATCCACCCGAGCACCCGCCTGGCCATCGTCTCGCTGCTGGCCGCGAGCGACTGGGTCGAGTTCGGCTTCATCCGCGACGACCTGCAGCTCTCGGACTCCGCCCTGTCCAAGCAGCTGGGCACCCTGGAGGACGCCGGCTACCTGGCTCTCGAGCGCGTCACCCACCAGCGCCGCCGCCGGGTCCGTGCCCGCCTCACCCGCGCCGGCCGGACCGCGTTCGACGGACACGTCGCCGCGCTGCGCGAGATGCTGGAGCGGGCCTCGGCACCGGCCCCCGGACCGACGACCTGACGCTGGCCCGGGCAGCGCCGCGGGCGCGAGCCCGGGCTACACGTCCAGCAGGACGTCGGTCGCGCGGCCGGTCGTCGCGGTCGCCATCGAGACGGCCAGCACCGGGATGCGGGCCTCGACCGTCGTCCCCACGCCGAAGGTGCTGCGGAGGGTGAGCGAGCCGCCCATCGACGTGGCCAGCCGGCGGCAGATCGCCAGGCCGAGACCGGTGCCGCCGTAGCGCCGGGTCGTGGAGCCGTCGACCTGCCGGAAGGACTCGAAGACCACCTGCTGGTCCGCCTCCCGGATGCCGATGCCGGTGTCCTCCACGACGAAGGCCACCTCGGTGCGGGCGGGACCGACCGCGGAGCCCCCCGTCGCCGCCTGCGCCGCCTCGACCGCCTGCGCCGCCAGGCGGACCCGTCCGTCGTGGGTGAACTTGAGGGCGTTGTCGAGGAGGTTGGTGAGCACCTGCGTCAGCCGGGTGGGGTCGCCGCGCACGAGGCGCGGCAGCCGCGGGTCGAGGTCGAGCTCGAACGCGAGACCCGCTCCCTCGGCGCGCGGCGTGTACCCGTCCTCCACGTCCCCCAGGAGGGCGTGGAGGTCGAAGGTCTGCTCGACGAGCACGACCTGGCCCGACTCGATGCGGGAGAAGTCGAGGATGTCCTCGACCAGGGACCTCAGCAGGTCCCCCGACCGCTGCATCCTGCCCACCAGGTCGGTCTGGGCGGGGCACAGCGTGGTGTCCTCGAGCATCTCGGCCGTCGCGAGGACGGTGGTCAGCGGCGTGCGGATCTCGTGACTCACGTTCGCGAGGAACATCGACTTGGCGCGCGACGCCTCGAGGGCCGCGTCGCGGGCCGCCTCGAGCTCGGTCCGGGCCGCGGTCTCCGCCCGGATGAGTCCCGCGGTCCGCACGACGGCCAGGGCGAGCAGCGCGGCGGTGCCGACGAGGAGCTGGCCGGGTCGCTCGGGCTCGCCGCGCAGGTCGGCGGCCAGGTCGAGCGCGGGCGGCACGAGGAGCGGGCCGATCGCGATCGCGATCTTGACCCCCCAGTGCCGCTCCGGCCACGGGCCGCGCGGCACCGTCGACCCGACGCGCCGGCGCCAGGTCGCCGAGGCGACGGCGACGGCGGCGAGCATGAACCCGGCGTCGGCCACCTGCTGGGCCGGCCCGTCGGCGCCGGCGTAGGTGTAGACGACGTCGGCGGCCAGCCACAGGCACACGCCCGCGGCGAGGGTGACGTCGACGGCCCCACGGGCCCGCCGGCTCGCCAGGACCCGCAGCACCAGGGCGAGGAGGATCGCGTCGGCGACCGGGTAGGCCGCCCAGACGGCGCGCACGGTGGTCGGCACGGTGTCGTCCGACACGATGGTCTCGATCGAGAGGCTCCAGGTCACCAGGAGGCTGACCACCACGATCGTGAACGCGTCAGTCACGAAGTCGGTCTCGGCCCGGTCCCCGGCGCTGCCGCGCGACCGGGAGATCACGACCCACAGCGCGACGCACAGCAGGACGTAGCTGCCGAACCAGGGCACGTCCGCGACGGACACGCGGGTGTCGACACCCCGCCAGTCCAGCGTGAACCACACGACGTCACCGAGGACCGCCAGGCAGAGGCCGCCGGCCACGAGCGCGGGCAGCAGGTGCTCGCCGCGCGGCGCACGGGCGGCGCCGGCGCAGGCGGCGACCGCGGCCCCGACGACCACGCCGAGGTAGCAGGCGGTGGTGACGCCCGCGACGTCGGTGACCACCGGGCTCAGGGCGGCGACGGTCGCCAGGACGAGGGCGAGCCCCGTCCACCGCCACCGCACCGCTTCCGTCACGCCCGCACCCTAGGCGACCGCCTCGCCCCGAGGACCCGGATCGCCGAACTCCGCCCGGGCCGGCCGCGACACCGAGCGGCCCGCGACGTGGGTAGTTCTCGCGTGCGTGGGTACCGCACGGTCTACGAAGGGGTACCTCCATGAGCCGTCGGGCACCGCAGGAAGACATCGACGAGTCCGAGCTGTCCGTGACCGGTCGCGAGGACCACGCAGCCGGCCCGACCGCGGTGGCGGTGAGCATGAAGCGCGCCGTCGAGGGCATGGGCACGCGACGCACCGCCCAGACGCTGCTGCGGCTGAACCAGGTCGACGGGTTCGACTGCCAGGGGTGCGCCTGGCCCGACCCCGCACCGGAGCACCGGCACACGGCGGAGTTCTGCGAGAACGGCGTCAAGGCCGTCACCGACGAGGTGACCCTGCGCCGGGTGGGACGCGAGTTCTTCGCGGCCCACTCGATCGAGGAGCTGGCCGGGCGCACCGACTACTGGCTCGGGCAGCAGGGACGCATCACCGAGCCGATGGTGCTGCGGGCGGGGGGCACCCACTACGAGCCGATCTCGTGGGACGACGCCTTCGCGCTGCTCGCGAGCCACCTGAACGGTCTCGCGTCGCCCGACGAGGCGGTCTTCTACACCTCGGGCAAGGTCTCCAACGAGGCCGCGTTCGTCTTCCAGCTCTTCGTGCGCGCCTACGGCACCAACAACCTCCCCGACTGCTCGAACATGTGCCACGAGTCGACGTCGGTCGGACTCGCCGAGGTGATCGGCATCGGCAAGGCCTCGGTCACCCTCGACGACGTCCACCACGCCGAGCTGATCGTCATCGCGGGGCAGAACCCGGGCACCAACCACCCGCGGATGCTCAGCGCGCTGGAGATCGCCAAGAAGAACGGCGCGCGGATCATCGACATCAACCCGCTGCGCGAGGCGGGTCTGACCCGGTTCAAGAACCCCCAGACCGTCAAGGGGATGGCCGGGCGCGGCACCGTCATGGCCGACCTGCACCTGCGGGTGCGCATCAACGGCGACCTGGCGCTGTTCCAGGCCATCGCCTCGCTGCTGCTCGAGTGGGACGAGCTCGACCGCGACTTCATCGAGCAGCACTCCCACGGGTTCGAGGCCTACGCCGAGCACCTGCGCGCCCTCGACTGGGACGTCGTGCTCGCCGCCACCGGGCTCGAGCGCGAGGAGATCCACCAGGCGGCCCGGATGATCGCCGGCTCGCGCAAGACCGTCTACTGCTGGGCGATGGGGATCGTCCAGCACCAGAACGGCGTCGCGAACGTTAAGGAGATCTCCAACCTCGCCTTCCTCCAGGGCAACATCGGCAAGCCGGGCGCCGGCCTCTTCCCCGTCCGCGGCCACTCCAACGTGCAGGGCGACCGCACGATGGGGATCTGGGAGCGACCGCCCGCCCACTTCCTCGACGCGCTGCGCGACGAGTTCGGCTTCGAACCGCCCCGCAAGCACGGATACGACTCCGTCGCGACCGTCAAGGCGTTCCGCGACGGGAAGGCCAAGGTCTTCTTCGGGCTGGGCGGCAACTTCGTGGCCGCGATGTCCGACACGCTCGTGACCGAGGACGCGCTCCGGAAGGCCGACCTCACCGTCCAGGTCTCGACCAAGCCCAACCGGTCCCACGTCGTGCACGGCCGGGAGGCGCTCATCCTGCCGCCCCTGGGCCGCAGCGAGAGGGACCTGACCGGCGGACGGCGTCAGCGCGTCACGGTGGAGGACTCCGTCTGCTCGGTCCACACCTCGCAGGGCCCGCTCGAGCCGGCCTCGGACCACCTTCGCTCGGAGGTCGACATCGTCTGCACCATGGCCCTCGCGACCCTGGGCGACCGCCACGCCATCCCCTGGCGCGAGTTCCGCGACGACTACGGGCAGATCCGCCGGCGGATCGGCCGGATGGTGCCGGGGTGCGCCGGCTACGAGGAGAAGGTCGACCAGCCCGGTGGTTTCGTGCTGCCGCACGCCCCGCGCGACTCCCGCACCTTCGAGACCGACACCGGTCGCGCCAACTTCACCGTCAGCCCGACCGAGGTCCTGCACGTGCCCGAGGGGCGCCTGCTGCTCCAGACGATGCGCTCCCACGACCAGTTCAACACCGTCATCTACGGCCTCGACGACCGCTACCGCGGCATCAAGGACGGCCGGCAGGTGGTGCTGGTGAACCCCCGTGACATCGAGGCGCTCGGCCTGCGTGAGGGTCAGCACGTCGACATCATCAGCGAGTGGGACGACGGCTCGACCCGGTCGGTCGTCCAGTTCCGCGTGGTCGCCTACGACACGCCCCGGGGCTGCGCGGCGGCGTACTACCCCGAGACCAACGCGCTGGTCTCCCTCGACTCCAAGGCGGTCGGGAGCAACCAGCCGGCGTACAAGTCGGTCGTGGTGCGCCTGGTCCCCTCCACGCTCGACGAGCCGGCCCGGGGCCGGCCCGAGGGCACCGTGGCCCACGAGTCGCCAGACACCCCGGAGCCCCAGCGCTACGTGGCACCGCACCAGCTGAGCTGAGCTGAGCTCAGCCCAGCTCGGAGACGATGGCCGGGAGCTGGTCGACCAGCTCGCGGGCCAGGAACCCGACCTCGCCCACCGCGGAGGCGAGGCGCTCGCCGGCCATCGCGTGCAGGTAGGTGCCCCAGCACGCGCCCTGCGCCGGCGTCGCGCCGCGGGCCAGCAGACCGACGACCGAGCCGGCCAGGACGTCGCCGCTGCCGGCGGTCGCGAGCCCCGGGTGGCCCAGCGGCACCCGCCACGAGCGACCCTGCCCGTCGGCGACCAGGCCCTGGGCCGTGACGCAGCAGCAGTACCGCTCGGCCGCCTCTACCACGTCGTCGAGCACGGGCTCGCAGTCGCGCTCGAGCAACCGCGCGAGCTCGTCGGCGTTGGGGGTCAGCACCACGCGGTCGCCCCGCTCGCGCACCCGGTCCTCGACCGCGGCCAGCACCCCGAGCGCGAAGGCGTCCAGCACGAGCACCGCGTCGTCGGGGACGACGTCGAGGATCCCCTCGACCAGCGCCTGCGCCTCCTCGGGGTCGTCGAGGCCGGGCCCGACCAGCACGGCGTCGGCACCCGCGACCATCTGCGAGCACGCCTCGGCAGCCGCGCGGCCGCGGACGCCGCCGCCCGCGGTCTCCTCGAGCCCGAGCACGCCGGCCTCGGGGAACGTGGCCGCGACGGCGGGCGCCGCGGAGTCGGCGAGGGCCAGCTGCAGGTGCCCGGCCCCGACCCGCAGCGCCGCGAGTCCACCCAGGACGACTCCCCCGGGCGTGCGGGCGGCCCCGCCGATCACGACGGCCTGGCCGCGGCTCTTCTTCGAGGCCCCCGGCCCCGGCAACGGCCAGCCGCGCAGCAGCTCGGGGGTGACCACCTCAGGCTCGGGCACGGCGCTCCCCCCGGTGCTCGGTCGCCGGCAGTCCGGCGGCGTCGAGGTGCCCGACGTCGTCGTAGAGCGTGGTGGTCCACGCCCCGTCGCCACCGCGGGCCAGCCGGCTCAGCGAGGCGTTGTGCAGGGGGGTGTCGCGGGCCAGGTCGAGCACCTCGTGCTCGCCGAGGTCCTCGCAGACGTAGCGGATGAGGGCGATCACCACGTCGTGGCTGACCACCAGCACCCGCCGGCCGGCCGCGTCGCGGTCGAGGTCGGCCAGCCAGCTGCGCAGCCGCAGCACCACGTCGGCCCAGGACTCCCCGCCGGCCGGGCGGTGGTAGAACTTGCCCTGCCACCGCCGTCGCTCGGCCTCCTCGGGGTAGCGCGCCTCGACGCCGGCGAACGTCAACCGGTCCAGCACGCCGAGCTCGCGGTCGCGGAGCCGCTCGTCGACCCGGCTCGGGAGATCGAGACCCGCGGACGCGCACGCCAGGCGGGCCGTCTCCCGGGCCCGCACGTAGGGCGAGCACACGAGCAGGTCGGGTGCGTCGTCCCCCAGGGCGCACAGCGCGTCGCCGACCGCGGTGGACTGTCGCTCCCCGAGCGGGGAGAGCCGGACGTCGGCGTCGCGGGCGGGGACGTCGATCACCTCCGCCGAGGCAGCGCGGGCCGCGGCGGCGGCGACGTTCCCCTCGCTCTCGCCGTGACGCACCAGCAGCAGCTCACGAACTCCCACGGGACGACCCTAGGGCGGTCCGGCGGCCCCCGGACCAGGCCGACGCGAAGAACACCCAGCGGGGTGACACGCGGTCGCGGGCCCACCGGTGCCCGGCACCTCGTCGGTGACCCCAGGGGTGAGCACTAGGTTCGTGCCATGGCGAAACCGGTGGCGCCCGGCGGCGGCGACCACGCGGTCACGCTGGTGCACGTGGTCGTGCCGGTGCACGACGAGGCGGCGCTGCTGCCGGCGTGCCTGGCGTCGCTGCACGGCGCGCTCGACCGCCTGCGCGCCGTCCGTCCCGACGTGGTGGCCCGGCTCACCGTGGTGCTGGACGCCTGCACCGACCAGAGCGGCGCGGTGTGCGCGCGGTGGGCCGTCGACGTCGTCGAGGAGCACGCCGCCAACGTGGGGGCCGCCCGCGCCTCGGGCACGAGGCGGGCGCACGACCTGGCCGACGCGGACGGCGTCGACCCGCGCCGTGTGTGGGTGGCCTGCACCGACGCCGACACGGCGGTGCCCCTGGACTGGCTCACCGACCAGGTCGAGGTGGCCGAGGCCGGCGCCGACCTCGTCCTGGGTCGCGTCGAGCCCGACCGCACCGCCTCGCCCGAGGTCGTCGCCGCGTGGCGCGCCGCCCACGCCGACCGGCGGGTGCGCACCTACGGTGCCCACCTCGGCTTCCGGCTCGCGGCCTACGACGCGGTGGGCGGCTTCGCGCCGCTGCGCGAGCACGAGGACGCCGACCTCGTGGGTCGCCTCCTCGACCACGGCGTGCCCTGGGCCGCGGCGCCGAGACCCGTCGTGACCTCGTCGCGGTTGCTGGGCCGGACCCCGGGCGGGTTCTCGGCCTACCTCGCCGCGCTGCGACCCTCGCTCGGGTCCGCACCGCCGGAGGTGGCCGCCGAGCCGGCGCCCTGAAGCACGCCCAGGTGACGCCTGGTCGACTCGTCCGCGGCCGACCCGTCGCTGATCAGCGACGGGTCGGCCAGGGTGGGGCTGACGTCAGTCGAGGTCGAACCGGTCGGCGTCCATGACCTTGGCCCAGGCCGCGACGAAGTCGTCGACGAACCGCTGGCCGGCGTCCGCGCTGGCGTAGACCTCCGCGAGGGCGCGCAGCTGGGAGTTCGACCCGAAGATGAGGTCGACCGGCGTCGCGGTCCACCGCACCTCGTCGGTGGTGAGGTCGCGGATCTCGTAGACGTTCTCCTCCGACTCCGAGGCCGTCCAGCGCGTGCCGGGCGACAGCAGGTTGCGGAAGAAGTCGGTGCTCAGCACGCCCGGCCGCTCGGTCAGGACGCCGTGCGTCACGCCGGCGACGTTCGCGCCCAGGGAGCGCAGGCCGCCGAGCAGGACCGTCATCTCGGGCGCGGTCAGGTCGAGCATGTAGGCCCGGTCGACGAGCAGCACCTCGGGCTGGGTCTTCTCACCGGGTCGCAGGTAGCTGCGGAAGCCGTCGGCCCGCGGCTCGAGGACCGAGAAGGACTCGACGTCGGTCTGCTCCTGCGTGGCGTCGGTACGCCCCGGCCGGAACGGGACGGTGACCTCGAAGCCGGCCTCGCGGGCCGCCTGCTCGACGGCGGCCGAGCCGGCCAGCACGATGAGGTCGGCGAGCGAGATCCGCGCGCCGCCGCGGGCGTCGAAGTCGCGCTTGACGCCCTCGAGCACCTCGAGGACGGCGGCGAGCTGCTCGGGCTGGTTGACCTCCCAGCTGCGCTGCGGCTCGAGGCGGATGCGGGCGCCGTTGGCGCCGCCCCGCTTGTCGGTGGAGCGGAAGCTCGCGGCCGAGGCCCAGGCGGTCGAGACCAGCTGTGCCGTCGTCAATCCCGAGTCGAGCACCGCGGCCTTGAGCGCGGCGACGTCGGCGTCGCCGACCAGCTCGTGGTCGACGGCCGGCACCGGGTCCTGCCACAGCTGCGGCGCGGCGACCCACGGCCCGAGGAACCGGCTGACCGGACCCATGTCGCGGTGCAGCAGCTTGTACCAGGCCTTGGCGAAGGCCAGCGCGAACTCGTCGGGGTTCTCGAGGAACCGGCGCGAGATCTTCTCGTAGGCGGGGTCGACCCGCAGCGAGAGGTCCGTGGTGAGCATGGTCGGGCGGTGCTTCACGGCGGGGTCGTGGGCGTCGGGGATGATCTCGTCGGCGTCCTTGGCGACCCACTGCTTCGCGCCACCGGGGCTGGTCGTCAGCTCCCACTCGTAGCCGAAGAGGATCTCGAAGAACCGGTTGCTCCACTCGGTCGGCCGGTCGGTCCAGGTCACCTCCAGGCCGCTGGTGATCGTGTCGCCGCCCTTGCCGGTGCCGTGGGTGCTGAGCCAGCCCAGGCCCTGCGCCTCGAGCGGAGCACCCTCGGGCTCGGCCCCGACGTGGTCGTCGGCGATGCCGGCGCCGTGGGTCTTGCCGAAGGTGTGTCCGCCGGCGATGAGGGCGACGGTCTCCTCGTCGTTCATCGCCATCCGGCGGAACGTCTCCCGGATGAAGTAGGCCGCGGCGAGCGGGTCGGCGTTGCCGCGGGGGCCCTCGGGGTTGACGTAGATCAGACCCATCTCGGTCGAGCCCACGCCGGGAGCCATGTCGGCGTCGGCCACGTAGCGCTCGTCGCCCAGCCAGGTGTCCTCCGGTCCCCAGAAGATCTCCTCGGGCTCCCAGACGTCCTCGCGGCCGAACCCGAACCCGAAGGTCTCGAAGCCCATCGACTCCAGCGAGACGTTGCCGGCCAGGACGAGGAGGTCGGCCCACGAGACCTTCTGGCCGTACTTCTCCTTGACCGGCCACAGCAGCCGGCGGGCCTTGTCGAGGTTGGCGTTGTCGGGCCAGCTGTTCAGCGGCGCGAAGCGCTGACCGCCGTCGCCGGCGCCGCCGCGGCCGTCCTCGATGCGGTAGGTGCCGGCGGCGTGCCAGCTCATCCGGATCATCAGGCCGCCGTAGTGGCCGAAGTCGGCCGGCCACCAGTCCTGGGAGGTCGTCAGGACCTCGGTGATGTCGGCCTTGAGGGCCTCGACGTCCAGCGACCCGAACTCCTCGGCGTAGGAGAAGTCCGGGCCGAGGGGGTTGCCCTTCGAGGAGTGGGCGTGCAGCACCGAGAGGTCGAGCTGGTTGGGCCACCAGTCCCGGTTCGTGTGCGGGCGTCCGCCGGTCTTCGGGGTCGGCGAGTCGATCGCCGGGTTCTCGCTCTCGCTGCCGTGCGCGGTGACGGAGTCGTGGGCGACCGGGCAGCCGGCCGCCTCCTTCTGGTCCACCCCCTGGGCGCTCGCGGGTGCGTTCTCGTCGTTGCCGTTCATCTGCTTCCTCCCGGAATGCGGTTCGAGGTGGTGGTGGGCGCGGGCGTGCACGCGGGGCAGGTGCCCCAGAACACGACCTCCGCCTCGTCGACCGTGAATCCGTGGTCCTCCGAGGCGGTGAGACAGGGCGCCTGGCCGACGGCGCAGTCGACGTCGGCGATCGCGCCGCAGGTGCGGCACACGACGTGGTGGTGGTTGTCGCCGACCCGGGCTTCGTACCGGGCCGTCGACCCCGCGGGCTGGATGCGTCGGACGAGCCCGGCGTCGGTCAGCGCCCGGAGCACGTCGTAGACCGCCTGGTGCGAGACCGACGCCAGCTCGGCGCGCACCAGCCGGATGACGTCGTCGGTGTCGACGTGCGGGTGGCTGGACACCGCGGCCAGCACCGCGAGCCGCGGCTGCGTGACGCGCAGCGAGGCCCCACGGAGCCGGGTCTCGAAGTCCGCCTTCGTCATGGGACGACCGTATCGACCTCTCTGGAACGGATCAAGACAAGCCACCCCGGACCGGCGGGTGGGAGGACGCCGACGACCCCGCGCCGGGTCCGGCGGCGCCGACGTCGACCGCCGCCCCGGAGCCCGCCCCGTGGTAGGAATCCGGCATGCGTCCGTCCCGCCTCGTCCCGTCCGCCCTGCTCGTCATCGCCGTCTGCGCCTCCCTGCTGGCCACGCCCGCGGGCGCCGCACCGGTCACCTCGGCGCGGGCCGGCTACGCCCCGATCGTCTCGTGGGAGGGCGGCGTGGCGATGGCCTGTCGCGCGCCGCTCGCCGGGGGACGGACCTCGGTGCGGGTCTACTGGGACGGCCGCGGCTACCGCGGCGGCGAGCTCAAGCGCACCGGCAGCGCCGGGCTGGGCCGGGTCAGCTCGTCGTTCGCGATCAGCGACTACACCTACAGCGTCGGCAAGCCCGGCAAGGTGGGTCCGGTCGCCGGCCTGACCATGGCCGACTCGGCCTACGTCTACCTCCTGGTCGGCTCCGGCGTCGGCATCACCCGCGAGGTCGTCGTGCCGGTCAGGAGCCTGGACTCGTGCGGATCCGGACGGGCCGCGTCGAACCGGGCCGCGACGAACCGGGCCTCGTCGAACCGGGTCGCGCCCGGCCCGCGCGCCGACCGCCCCCGGGCGTGCGTGACGCGCAAGGAGCTTAAGAAGGTCACCCGGGGACTGCAGCCGGCCGCCGTGCGGCGCGTGGTGGGCGCCGGGGGCCGCGTGGTCACCAGCGCGTCCGAGAGCCTGACGCGGCGCTACCCCAAGTGCAGCAACGGCCGTGCGGTCGTCGTCAACTTCCAGAAGGCCGGGCCGCGCAAGCCCGCGAAGGTGGTCAGCCGCTTCTGGTGAGCCGTCCCGGCCCCGGTCGCCGCGCCGGGCGCGGCCCGGCACCGCTCGTGCGGCACGATCACCCGCTCGGGCGAACGTGTTCTCGACCGCTGCGGGGCACCACGACCCGTGTCCACGACGAACCCGGCCCGGGCGGGCGCAGAGATCCGGCCGACCCCCGAGGTCGACGTCGGTGCCGGTGACCTCCCCGGCCGTCCCCGCGCCCGACAGGCCGCGATCGACCACTGCGTCGGGATGACCATGCTGTGGTGCGGGCCGACCCTCGGCTTCCTGCTCGCCCTCCTCCACTGCTGCCGGGCCGACGGGTAGCACCGAGCCGGGGCCGGGTGGGCGCTGACGTGGGCGGTTCCGGGGTACTGGAGCCCATGACGACGACACCCGACGAGCACGACGACCACGACCAGGACTCCGAGCCGCCCACGTGGGACGGCAAGGAGGCTCCGTTCGTCGACCCGGACGACACGACACCGGGCAGCGATCCCGACCCGTACCCGGGTGGCGACGAGGACGGCTGACGCTCGGGCCGTCCTGCGGGGAGCACCCGTCCGTCAGCCCGTGCTCGTGCCCGCGCGACCGCGGGGGCGACGCAGCGGCGGAGCGGGTTGCTGGAGGGGGTTGGCGGCGGCGACCTCCCGCATCGCGTCGATGATGTTGCGCAGGTTGATGATCAGCGCCCCGTAGATCGGCCAGGCCGGGGACCGCTCGGTCGAGCGGAGCTCCTCCGCGAAGCCCTCGAGCCTGGTCCGTACCGCGCCCATCGCGACCGCGTCGGCCTGCTTGGCCGCGCGACCGGTGTCGCCGAGCATCGCGAGCCACGGCAGGGCGAAGTCGTCGCCCCAGGCACCGCGGTGCGACTGCTCGTCGCCGACCGTGCGGCTCATGCTGCGGATCTCGGCGACGGACTGCTCCATCCGGCGCAGCAGGTCGTGCCAGGCCCTCGGGTCGCGCACCGGGCCCGCCGAGCGGCGCGGGTTCCACCGTGCGCTCTCCTGGGCCTGCCGCACGAGCGCCCAGGCGTGGTCGATGTCGCCGTCGAGCTCGCGACTGCGATCGAGCCACCCGCTCACGTCCTCGGGCGAGCAGTCCTCGTGCAGGCCGCCGGCCATGTCGACGAGCAGGTCTCCGATGCCGTCGTCGATGAGGTCCATGGCCGCGATGGCCGTCCGGCGGCGCAGGGGCGGCCAGACGGCGAGGTTGACGAGCAGGCCGACCGCGATCCCGATGCCGGTGTCGAGGAGCCGGGAGATCAGTGCGGCGTCGTCGGTGAAGCCGGTGGTCAGCACGATCAGGCCGGTCGCGGCGATGGTGGTGGCCTCGGCCCCGAACCAGGAGACGGTGCCGATGAGGAGGCCCAGGACCAGCAGGAGCGCGACCGAGGCGGTGCTGAGGCCCATCAGCTCGCCGATGCTGGTGGCCAGCAGCACGGCGATGACGGTCGCCGCGATCTGTTGCAGGCCGCGGGAGAAGGTCCGGTAGACGGTGGCGTGGACCACCAGCAGCGCCGCCCAGGGGGCGAGGAACGGCTGCGGCAGGTCGAGCAGGTGCGCTGCGATCACCCACGCCGCGACGGCGGCGGAGGCCGTCTTGGCCAGCTGGAGCAGGTCGTTCCACCAGATCGGGTCGCGCAGGCGGCTCGTCCAGGTAGGAGGCATCCGGCGAGCATGTCACTGCCCGCCGGTGGCGTCGTCGTCGAGCCGCGGTCGGGCGCGCCGGCCGGCCGGGGTCTCCGTCCCGAGCTCGTCGGCGCCGGGCACCGTGTCGGACTCCGCGTCGGGCGAGGCGGCCCACGAGGCCAGCAGCGGCAGGGCGTGCGCCGTCGACGACCCGGGTTCGACGGTGTAGACGACCAGCCGCTGCTCGGGGTCGTGCGGCACGGTGAGCGCCTCGATGGCGAAGACGAGGGTGCCGAAGACCGGGTGCGCGATCTGCTTGGGCACCGACGTCCGGTCGGTGACCGCGTGGTCCTCCCACCAGCGCTCGACGTCGGGGTCGCGCCGGCGCAGGTCGGCGACCAGCGCCGCCAGCCGGCGGTCGCGCGGGTGCCGTCCGGTCTCGTACCGCATCGCCCCGACCGCGGCCGAGGCGTAGTCGGGCCAGTTGACGATCCGCCGGCGCGACGACGGGTCGAGGAAGAGCCAGCGCAGGAACGACGCCCTGGGGGCCATCTCGTGGCCCAGCACGGCGGCCAGCAGGGCGTTGCGGGCCAGCACCTCGCCGCGCCGGCCCAGCAACAGCGCCGGGACGTGGTCGAGCGTCGTCATCAGGCGCAGCAGCCCCGGGTCGGCCCGCTGGGGCGCCTCCCACCCGGGGTTCGCGGTGCGACGCGCCGGGGCGGCGAGGTCGCGGAGGTGGGCGCGCTCCAGGTCGTCGAGGCGCAGCGCCCGGGCCAGCGCGTCCAGGACCTCGTCGGTGAGGGTCTGCTGGCGGCCCTGCTCGATCCGGCTGTAGTGGTCGGCGCTGAGACCGGCGAGGACGGCGAGCTCCTCCTTGCGCAGGCCGGGCACCCGGCGTGGCCCCGGGAACGCGTCGATGCCGGCCTGGGCGGGAGTCAGACGGTCCCGGCGGGACCGCAGGAACGCCCCGAGGGCGGATCGGTCGGCCGGCACGTCCCCAGCCTAGGAGCGAGGAAGGCTGCGCGCCTGGTCACGCCGTGACCCGGCAGCGCCTGCGCTGGTGCGGTCGCGGCGCACCCGGTCGACTGGCGCCATGAACTCCACCGATCCCTCCCTGTCCCTCGCCGGCCGCCGCGCCGTCGTCACCGGTTCCACGAGCGGCATCGGCGCCGTCACCGCCCGGCTCCTCGCCGCCCGCGGGGCCAGCGTCGTCGTCACCGGACGAGATGGCGGGCGCGGCGAGTCGGTCGCGGCCGACGTGCGACGCGACGGGGGCGTCGCCGCCTTCGTGCCGGGCGACCTGGCCGGGCCGCCCGACCAGCTGCGCGACCTGGCCCGGACCTGGGCCGAGGCGCTCGGAGGCCCCGTCGACCTGCTGGTCCACAACGCCGCGCTCTGCCCGCCGGTCGACACCTTCAGCCTCACCGACGACGACCTCGAGGCGACCCTGGCGGTCAACGTGCGGGCGCCGCACGTGCTCACCGCGGCGCTCGCCCCGGCCATGATCGACGCCGGGGGCGGCGCGATCGTGGTGATCGGGTCGTGGATGGCGAGCGTCGGGCACGCCTTCGTCGGCCTGTACTCCGCCACCAAGGCCGCCGAGGAGCAGCTCGCCCGCAGCTGGGCCGCCGAGCTCGGCCCCCGCGGCGTCCGGGTGAACACCGTCGCCCCCGGAGCCACCCGCACCCCCGTCAACGCCGACGCGGACGAGGTCGTCGCCCGGATGACCGCCGGCACGCCGGCCGGACGGCCGGGCACGCCCGACGAGGTCGCGGCGGTCGTGGCGTGGGTGGTCTCGGACCAGGCGAGGTACGTGCACGGCGCGACCATCGCGGTCGACGGCGGCATCACCGCCACCCGGTCCGCCTGACCCGCGCGGTGCGGGCGCGCCCGATGTCGGTGACGGTGGCCGTCACGCCGCCGGCGAGCCCGGCGCGACGGGTGCACCACACGGAATCCGATGGGTGACAATCAGCCGGTGACCGACCAGCCCGTCCACCGCCCCGGTCCGGGCGCCTCGCGCGCGACCGCTCTCCGGCCCGACATCGTCTTCCGCGCCCTGGTCCTCGTCCCGGTCGTCGTCTTCGTGGCCCTCACGCTGCAACAGGTGCTGCGAGCCGACCCTGTGGGCAACCCGGTTCCGGTCGTCCTCGACCTCGCCCTGCTGGGCGCGTCCACCTACGCCGCGACCCGGGCGTGGACCACCCGCGTCTGGGTCGAGACGTCCTACCCGACCGGTTGGGTCCCCGGCACCGCGGCCGACCCCGGTCGTGACGCCACCGTGGCCGAGCTGCTGACCGACCTCCCTGCCAGTCGCACCTGCCTCGTCCTCGAGAGCGCCGGCGCCACCGGTCTCCGTCGTCGGGAGGCACCTCTGGAGCACCCGACCACCATCGCGCTCTCCGGCGCCTCCTACACCGGCGCGCGTCCCTCCTGGCGCCTGCGCCTCACCACGCCCGCCGGGGCCGCAGAGCCGGCACGGACGCTGACCATCCGGGCGCCGTGGCTCACCGACCTCCGCCCGCTCCTGCTCCACCTTCGCCACTTCGTGGCCAAGGACGAACGACTCGCCGCCGACGCCGACACCCTCGCCGTCGTCTCGGGCCGCCGCCCGCTCGACCAGGCCCGGTAGCCCGCTCGCCGGCGAGATCGCTCACTCCGCGCCCGCGGCGTGGTCGGGGTCCCCGCGAGATCGACGCGCCTGGGCCGAGGAGTGTGCCGACGTACCAAGCGCCCCGTGTCCGACTGGGGGGGATCGGACACAGGGCGCTGGCGTGCGGACCTGCCGCAGCAGGACCCGCGACTGAAACGATACCGATCGGACTTCCGCCGACGAACAACAGAAGATGTCGAATCGGTAACCACGGTGCAACGATCGACCCGGTGCTCGGCCGGGACTGCCGCCGAGACCCACGGCTCGGTTGCCGCCTGGCGTTGACCGGTGTCGAGGCTCAGCAGTCGATGCGGATGTAGTGCCAGTACGGGTTGTTGTGGATCTGGTGCCACCCGGGCCCCCACGTCGCGGTGGCGGCGCCGGTCAGGTAGCCGGTGCAGCCGGCGGGGACCTCGACCCCGTCGACGTCCGCCCAGGCCGTGGGCTCGCGGAACAGGCCGCCGGCGAGGCCGCCGACGGAGAGCCCGCGGATGCTGCTGGCGGGCCAGCTTTTGGTGACGACGACGGCACGCTCGCTGTTCGGGAGGTTCTGGATCATGCCGCACGCGGGGCCGACGCACCCGCCGGCATGGGCGGTGGTCGTCGTGACGCCGACCAGGAGGCTGCTGGCGGCGAGGACGCCGCCGCCGAGGGCGGCGAGTCGGGTACGAAAGTTCTTCATGGCTCTGTCTCTCGTCAGGGGGAGGGGGACGCACCGGAGCCTCGAGCCGGTGAGCGACACGCGGCGCTCCCGGTGCAGGACGGCGTGCGAACTCGCGGTGAACCTCGGGCCGCGCCCGCGCCGGGTGGACCAGACGTGTTCACCTCGAGACGGTTGTCGAGGTGGACGCCGCCCGACATGCTGGTGCTGCTGCCCGGGGAGTTCCCGAGTCCTCCCCCCAGCACTGGAGTGACCGCATGACCGCAGCCGCCGACACCGCCGCCTCTGCGGTGGCGCGCGCGGTCGGCGTGCTCGCGGCCCTCGTCCCCGCCCGGCGCTCCACGGAGGGAGAAGTGCTCGACGCGATCCGCGCGACCTGATCGGCGCGCGGGGTACCGCGGCAGTACACGAACACGAGCCGTCCGGGAGGACCCCAGCATGACGACGAACGACACCACGACCACACCCGTGCTCGACCAGGCCGAGCTCGACGGCGTCCATGCCTGGTGGCGCGCCGCGAACTACCTCTCGGTCGGCCAGATCTACTTGCTCGACAACGCCCTGCTCGAGCGCGGCCTCGAGCCCGAGGACGTCAAGCCACGGCTGCTGGGCCACTGGGGGACGACGCCGGGGCTCAACCTGGTCTACGTCCACCTCAACCGGCTCATCCGCTCCCGCGGCGTGAACGCGATCTTCCTCGCCGGGCCCGGCCACGGCGGGCCCGCGGCCGTCGCCAACGCCTACCTGGAGGGCACCTACACCGAGCGCTTCCCGCGCATCACCCAGGACCGGGCCGGCATGCAGGCCCTGTTCCGCCAGTTCTCCTTCCCCGGCGGCATCCCCAGCCACGTCGCCCCCGAGACCCCCGGTTCCATCCACGAGGGTGGCGAGCTCGGCTACGTCCTGTCCCACGCCTACGGCGCCGCGATGGACAACCCCGACCTCGTGGTCGCGGCCGTCGTCGGCGACGGCGAGTTCGAGACCGGTCCCCTGGCGGCGTCCTGGCACGGCAACAAGTTCCTCGACCCGGTGACCGACGGGGCCGTGCTGCCGATCCTGCACCTCAACGGCTACAAGATCGCCAACCCCACCGTCCCGGCCCGCATCCACCGCACCGAGCTGGTCAAGATGCTCGAGGGGTTCGGCCACGAGGTGTTGACCGTGGAGGGCGACGACCCGGCCGACGTCCACCAGCAGATGGCGGCCGCGATGGACCTCGCCCACGACCGCATCACCGAGACCCGGCGCGCGGCGCGGGAGGACGGCGACGTGACGCGCCGGCCCGGGCCGATGATCCTGCTCGTGACCCCCAAGGGCTGGACCGGTCCGAAGGTCGTCGACGGGCTGCCGGTCGAGGGCACCTGGCGCGCCCACCAGGTGCCCCTCTCGGGCACCCGCGACAACGCCGAACACCGCGCGCAGCTCGAGGAGTGGATGCGCTCCTACCGCGCCGAGGAGCTCTTCGACGACGGGGTGCTCCGCCCGGAGCTGCAGGCGCTGGCGCCGGTCGGCCCGGCACGGATGAGCGACAACCCCCACGCCAACGGCGGCCTGCTCACCAAGCCGCTGGTGCTCCCCGACTTCCGCAGCCGGGCCGTCGAGGTCACCGAGCCCGGTGCGTCCATCCACGAGCCCACCCGGGTCCTCGGCGAGTACCTCGTCGACGTGGTGCGCGACAACCCCACCAACTTCCGGATCTTCGGCCCCGACGAGACGGCGTCCAACCGGCTCAACCCGGTCTACGAGGTCACCGACAAGGTGTTCGCCGGCGAGATCCTCGACACCGACGAGCACCTCGCCCCGTCGGGCCGGGTGGTCGAGATCCTCTCCGAGCACACCTGCCAGGGGTTCCTCGAGGGCTACACGCTGACCGGTCGGCACGGCCTGTTCTCCTGCTACGAGGCGTTCATCCACCTGGTCGACTCGATGTTCAACCAGCACGCGAAGTGGCTCAAGACCACCCGTGAGATCCCCTGGCGCCCCCGGGTGCCGAGCCTGAACTACCTGCTGAGCTCCCACGTGTGGCGCCAGGACCACAACGGGTTCTCCCACCAGGACCCCGGGTTCATCGACCACGTGGTCAACAAGAGCGCCGAGGTCGTGCGGGTCTACCTGCCGCCGGACGCCAACACCCTGCTCTCGACGATGCAGCACTGCCTCGAGAGCCAGCACTACGTCAACGTCGTCGTGGCCGGCAAGCAGCCGTCGTTCGACTGGCTGACCGGCGCCGAGGCCGACCTGCACTGCGCCCGCGGCGCCGGCATCTGGGACTGGGCCTCGAACGACGAGGGCGAGCCCGACGTCGTCATCGGGTGCGCCGGCGACGTCCCGACCCTCGAGGCGCTCGCCGCCACCAAGATCCTGCGCGAGCGACTGCCCGACCTGCGGGTCCGCTTCGTCAACGTCGTCGACCTCATGCGGCTGCAGGACGAGGGCGAGCACCCGCACGGGATGTCGCACCGCGACTACGACAGCCTCTTCGGCACCGACGTCCCGGTGATCTTCGCCTACCACGGCTACCCCTGGCTGATCCACCGCCTCACCTACCGCCGGACCAACAACAACCACCTGCACGTCCGGGGCTACAAGGAGGAGGGCACCACCACCACGCCCTTCGACATGGTGATGATGAACGACATGGACCGCTACCACCTGGTCGTCGACGTCATCGACCGCGTGCCCGGTCTCGGCGTGCGAGCCGCCGCGCTGCGGCAGGAGATGGTCGACACCCGTCGCCGGGCCCGCCAGTGGACGCGCGACCACGGCGACGACCTGCCCGAGGTGCGCGACTGGGAGTGGACGTCGGCCGGCGACACGCCCGAGCGCGGCAACTCCCCCTCGGTGACCGCCGCGGCCTCCACCAGCGCCGACTTCTAGCCGTCGGCGGAGCCGGCCCCCGGGACGGCGGATCGGCGGCGCGGGTACTCGATCACCACCTGGGTGCCGGCGCGTTCGCGGCGAGCCAGCGCCGCGAGCGCGCCGGGCGCGTCACGCTCGGGGACGACGTCGGTCAGGAGGTGCGCGCGCAGGTCGGTCCCGCGCGCCCGGAGCAGGCGCGCCGTCTCCTGCGCGAGCCGGAGCCGGTCCCAGTCGGGCGCCAGTCCCCGGGGCACCCGCCCGATCTGGGCGCACCGGATCGTCAGCCCGTTGTGGTGGAACTCCTCGCCGAGGCGCAGGTCGTCGGCCCCGCCCTGGTAGAACGCCAGGTCGATGACGCTGCCCTGGGGCCGCAGGCTCCGCAGCGCCTCGTGCAGGACGGCGCTCCGCGCACGGCACTGGAGGACGACGTCGGCGCCCCGGTCGCCGGGACCGTGCCGCCAGCGGTCCTTGCACCAGCGCCACACCTCGGTCGATGACGTGTCGAGGTGGTCGAGGCCCAGCCGCCCGGCCACCGCGAGGCGGTGCGGGTCGGGGTCGGCGACGACGACCTCGGCGGCGCCGTGCAGCTGGGCGAGCAGTGCGCACAGCAGGCCGACGACCCCGGCGCCGGTGACCAGCACCGTGCGTCCGGCGACGCCGTCACCGAGGCGGACGTCGCGCCCGGGGGCGAGCTCGGCGGCGGCGTGCAGCAGGCCGTTGGCGCAGATCGGTCCCATCTGGGCCAGGTAGATGCCGAGCACCGGGTCGACGTCGTCGGGCACCGGCACGACGACGTCCGACCGCGCCAGCACGTGCTGGGAGCGGTGCCCGTAGGCGGCACCGACGAGCGTGCCCTCGGGCGAGGTCGTCGCGCCGGCTCTCGACCACCTCGCCCACCTCCATGTACCCCATGCTCCGCACCGGGTAGGTGCGCGAGGTCCGACCCGGCACGAAGACGCCCAGCTCGGGGTCGCGGAAGGAGGTGAAGCCGGGGTCGGTCCCCTTCACGTAGGCCAGCTCGGTGCCCGCCGACACCCCGCTCCACCGGGTCGCGACCCGTACGGCGCCGTCCTCGAGGTCGGGCACGTCGAGGTCGAAGAAGGCCGGCTCCATCGGAGCACGGACACCGAGGGACCGGCACGTCGTCGGCGCGGGCACCTCGTCAACCCCCACGGACCGACGACTGGTCGGCCGCCCAGGCCAGGGCGTGGGTGCGCAGCGCCTCGGCGTAGGTGCAGCGCACGTCGTCGCTGTTGCCGGCCACGGCGTCGAGGAAGGCCCGGTCCTCGGCGGCGATCGGGTCCTGGAGGCTCTGCTCGGAGACCACGCCGGTGGCGGTGGTCAGGCGTAGCTCGTGGTCGACGATCGCCCGCTCGTCGAGCTCGACGGCGTACCCGTCGCCCACCAGCTGGATCCCCACGCGGTGACGCCCGGGCAGCACGCGGGCCGAGGACACGCTCCCGACGGCGCCGGAGGCGAAGCGCAGCGCCACGCTGGAGGCGAGCGGAACGGCGTCGTCGGGCTGCTCGTGCGGGCCGGAGGCGGGGACGTGGGTGGTCGACACGTCGGTCACCTCGCCGACCAGCAGGCGAGCGAGGTCGAACACGTGGGTGGTCTGCTCGACCAGCTGTCCACCCGAGCGTCCCCGGTGCGCCCACCACGGCACCGGCGGCGTGCGGTCGAGCCAGTAGCCGCTGAACAGCAGCGGCGGCCGCTCCTCGACGAGCCGGCGGACCCGCTGCACCACGTCGAGGTGGCGCCAGTGGTAGCCGACCGCGGTGCGGAGCCCGGCCGCCTCGACCGAGCCGGCGACGCGCTCGGCCGTGGCGAGGTCGTGGGCCAGCGGCTTCTCCACGAAGAACGGCAGGGCCCGGCGCACGGCCGCCTCCTCGAGGGCGCCGTGGGCGAAGGGCGGCACGCAGAGCCAGACGGCGTCCAGGTCCTCCGCCCCGAGCAGGTCGAGACCGTCGGTGTAGGCGCGCGCCTCGTGCGACGCGGCCACCGCGGCGGCGCGCTCCGCGTCGGTGTCGGCCACCGCCACCACGTCGACGTCGTCGAAGGAGGCCAGCGCCGCCAGGTGCTTCCCGGCGATGAACCCCGTGCCGACGCACCCCACCCGGAGCCGGCTCATCGGCGCCGGCCGGTCGCCCCGGCGAGGACGTCGTCGTAGACGGCGGCCGTGGCGGTGGCCATGCGGGTGGCGGTGAACAGCCGCTCGTAGCGCCGGCGTCCCGCCGCCGCCATGGCGTGACCCCGGACCGGGTCGCCGAGCAGCTGCGTCAGCGCCTCGGCCAGCGGGGTCGGTCGGGCCGCGGGGACCAGCAGGCCGGTGATGCCGTCCTCGACCGCCTCGGAGGTGCCGATGACCCGGGTGCCGACGACCGGCAGCCCCGCGTCCATCGCCTCGAGGGCCGCGAGGGGCATGCCCTCGTGGCGCGACGGCAGCACGAACAGGTCGGCCGCGTCGAGGAGTGCCCGGGCATCGGTGCGGTGGCCGACGAACTGCACGGCGTGCGCCACACCCAGCTGCTCGGCCTGGTCGGTGAGCGCCTGGCGCAGGTGCCCCGCACCGACCACGACGACGACCAGGTCCGGGACGTGCCCGAGCACCAGGGGGGCGGCGGCGACCAGGTAGCGGTGGCCCTTCATCACGGTGAGCCGGCCGACCGTCATCACGACGGGCTGGTCGGGCCGGAGCCCCAGCTCGCGGCGCGCCGCGGCCCGCCCCGGTGCCACCGCCCGGGGCTGGACACCGTTGGGCACGGTGACCATGCGCTCGGGGGCCACCCCGATCCTCTCGTAGGTCAGGCGCTGACGGTGCGACACGGTGATGACGCGGTCGACCGGCTCGAGCGCGGCGAGGGCCGGGGCCCGCTTGCGGTGGTCGCGGATGAGCCACGGCAGGTGCAGCGTCTGCACGACGGCCGGCACCCCGGCCGCCGCGGCCGCACGGGCGCCGTCGAAGTTCTCGCGCCCGGTTCCCACGTGCACGTGGAAGACGTCGCTCGGGTGGCGGCGCAGGTCCTCGAGGATGCCGGCCGCGAACCCGGGGTCCCGCGGGTGCGGGATGCGGGCCAGGCGCACGCCCATCGTCTCGGCCGGCGCGAACATCCGCTCCGCGTGGGCGTTGGGCCAGTACATCAGCGTCACCCGACGCCCGGCGCGCACGTACTCCTCGGCCAGGCAGCGCATGTGGGCGCCCATGCCCGACGGGTCGGCCGAGGGGGTGTAGAGGTGGACCGACGGTGGTCGGCCACCCGAGGCGCGACGCCCCGGGCCGACCCGGAGCCCGGTCGTCCCCGCGGCGGGGCGCGTCGCCGTCCCGGGCAGCGCGTGGTCGTGGGACGTCGTCGTCACGCTGGCCTCCGGAGCTGGGTCGCGGCTGGAGCCGTCCGGTACCCGGATGTCCGCCCCTCTACCGGCGACCCCCGCGAACCCCTTGCGGCTGGTCGGCGGCTGGGTAGCGTGACCCGGGTGACGGCACCAGGTCCGACGCCCGCGCCTGTCGAGGACAGGTGCGCCGTCTGCGGCGGGGAGCTGGCCGAGCGGGTCTGCCCGAACACGGTGTGCCGGCTGCCCGACCGCTCCTTCTCGCGCCTCTACACGGTCTCGGAGGACGCCGACGCCACGTGGGACGTGGTCTTCCGCTTCAAGTACGGCGGGGAGCGGCACCTCGCCGACGACCTGGGCGCGATGCTGGTGACCTTCCTCCGCGAGCACGCCGCCGAGCTGCAGCGTTTCGAGGTCCGCACCACGACGGCTCTCTACACCGGTCCCGAGGCCCACCGGTTGTGGGACTACCTGGCGGTGATCGTGAACGCGGCGGGGCGGATCGACCCGGACCGGTCGTTCGAGACCGGCGTCATCACCAAGGTGCGCCCGACGGGGCGGTTCCTGGGCATCGGCGTCGAGGAGCGGCGGGCGATCGCCGAGGGCGAGCTGCGCGCAGCGCTGCGGGTACCGGACCCGCGTCGGGTCGAAGGCCGGCGCGTCCTCGTCCTCGACGACGCCTACTCCGAGGGCTTCACCCTGCGCGAGATGGCGCGGGCGCTGCGGGAGGCCGGCGCCACGGAGGTCGCCGGGCTGGTGTTCGCGCGCCGCAAGGGCACGTGAGGGCAGCCGTGGCCACCGAGCTGTACCTCATCCGCCACGGCGAGGCGGTGTCCAACGTCGAGCCGGTGATCGCCGGCGTCCGCAGCGACCGAGGACTGACCGAGCGCGGACGACGCCAGTGCGCCCTCCTGGAGGGACGGCTGCGGTCCGAGCCCCTGCGCGCCGACGTGCTGTACGTCAGCACCTTGCGCCGTGCGCAGGAGACCGGCGAGTACGTCGCCCGCGCGCTGCGGCTGCCGGCGCGGGCGAGCGACGACCTGCACGAGCTTCGCCCGGGTGCCGCCGACGGGCTCACCGTCGAGGAGTGGACGGCGCGGGCCGGGCACGAGGTCCCGCCGCGCAACCCCTTCCAGCCGTTCTCGACCGGTGGGGAGAGCTGGGCGACGTTCCTCCTCCGCGCCGAGACCGCCCTGCTCGGGCTGGTCGGGGCGCACGAGGGTCGGACGGTCGTCGCCGTCTGCCACGGCGGGATCCTCGAGGCGTCGTTCAACCTCGCCTTCGGGCGGGGGCCCACAGCCCGCGACGTGCTCTTCGACCCACTGAACACCAGCATCACCCAGTGGCGGCACCGTCGCGTCCCGGGCGGGGGGTCGAGCTGGACCCTGGTGCGGTTCAACGACGCCGGTCACCTCGCCGGCCGCGTCGCGGAGGAGTCGCCGGGCCGTGCGGTCCCCACCGGCGTCGACGACCACGGAACGGCCCCGGACGAGTAGCCGGGGCCGTGCCGGCGTCAGCAGTGGGACGCCAGCCGCTCGGCCAGCGCGTCGGCGCTCTCCTCGGCCGTGCGCCGGAGCGGGCGGGCCAGCAGCGGGGACAGCACGGCGGCCGGGCCGGTCGCCGTCCACCGCACGAGCCAGCGGATCCGCACCTCGGCCCCCAGGTCGCTCAGCTCGTAGGTCTCGCTGAGCCTGACCCGTCCGGCTGTGCCGGAGAAGACGAGACGGTGCTGGCCCTCGACCGCGTCGAGCACCCAGTCGACCTGCTGGTCGCGCCCGGCGAACCGGAGCGTGCTCCGGTAGCGGGTGCCGAGGGCGCCGGTGCCCTCGACCCGCTCGCACCCGGTCGTGGCGGTGTTCCACCGCGCGGTGTGGCGGAAGTCGGTCAGGTACAGCCACGCGTGCGCGAGCGCCTGGTCGGTGTAGATGTTGCGCTCGGTCAGCGGCATGGTGGTCGCACTCCTGCTCCGGTCGATCAAGGTGTCGCGGTGGCGCCGACGAGGGGTCCGGGTCGGCGCCAGCCGACCCGGACCCGGTACCCGCCGGTGCTCAGTCGCTCGTGCGGTCGCGGACGTCGCCCTCGACCTCGATGTGCTCCTTGCGGACCTCCTCGGAGACCTGCTCCTGCTCGGTGACGGTCTCGGTGCCGAGCCGGACCCGCTCGACCGGCTCGACGGTGGTGCCGGCGACCGCCCGCTCCTCGTGCAGGACGACCTCGTGCTCCTCCTCGGAGATGGCCGGGCCGTCGAGCGCGTCGCCGGCGTTGACGTCGGTGACCGGCTCACGCTCGACCACGGCGTGTTCCTTCTGGACCGGGACGGTGGCGGTCTCGGTCTCGGTCGTGACGTACTTGCGCAGCCGGGCCCGTCCGGCCTCGTGCTCGGTGGTGCCGACGTCGAGGTGCTCCTCGGAGCGGGTCATCGCGTCGTTGGTGGTGGGCCCGGAGGTGTCGTGGCCCTCCGTCCCGGCCGAGTTGCCGGTGCGCGCGGCGTCGGTGTCGGCGAAGCCGGTGCCGGTGCCGGTGCCGGTGCCGGTGCCGCCCCAGGTCAGGCCGTAGTGCTGGTAGAGCCGCTCCTCCTCGGCCGGGTCGAGGTGCTCACCGTCGAGGTCGACGTTCGGGGCGTCCTTGACCTGGTCCTTGCTGTAGGGCAGCGTCAGGCGGTCGCCGTCGTAGGTGGCCTGCTCGAGGGGGACGAAGCTCTCGTTGGTGCCGAACAGGCCGGTGCTGACGGTCACGAACGCGGGCTGTCCGGTGTTGTCGTCCAGGTAGACCTGGCCGACCTTGCCGAGCTTGTCCCCGCCCTGGCCGTAGGCGGTGGCCCCGGAGATGTGCTGGACGTCGTTGTCGTTGAGCATGGTGTTCCTCTCGTACGGTTGAGGTGGTGCATCGGACGAACGGTTCGCCGCCGCGACTGGTGCCCGTGGACGACCGGCTGCGGCGGCGTGGATCACCCGTCGGCGGTGTCGGGCTCCCGGGACGGGGGTGCGGGGGTGTGCGTGGTGCGGCCGTCGACCTCGACGTCGCCGTCGGTCTCGACGGTGACGTGCTCGCGCCGCAGCTCGGTCTGCAGGACGTGCTCGTCGACGACGGTGTGCTTGCGCACGACGATCCGTTCGCGGACGACGAGCTTCTTGGTCACCACGAGGACCTCCTCGAAGACCGGGACCGAGATCGACCCGTCCGGCAGGGTGATGACCTCGCCGGTGTCGCCCTCCTCGGCGTCGGAGCGCTCGGTGTCGGCGTGCTCGACGCTGCGTTCCACGCCCTGCTCGACGGGCAGGGTCTCGACGTGCTTGCGCAGCCGCACCCGTCCGGCCTCATCGACGTCACGCGTGACCTCGAGGCGCTCCTCGCTGCGCACGGTCGACGCGTCAGCGGGACCGACGGCGTCAGGTGCGCCGCTCATCGCGCACCGTCCTGTCGGACGATGCCGCCGGGGCGTTCGCGGACCTTCCGGCGGGTCTCGACGACCGCGACGGTCTCCTCGTGGCGGTGCCGGTCGGCGAGGCGCCCACCGAGCCAGCCGCCCAGCAGGGACAGGGCGAGCGCGACGACGCCGGTGGTGATCGCGGCAGCCGTGAAGGCGTCCGGGGAGAACCAGTCCGGGAGCCTGACGTCGCCGGTGACGTCGAGGTCGTCGCCGAAGATCGCGGCGAGGGCGGCGAGCACGCCGGCGAGCAGCACCAGCCAGAGCACGGCCACCAGGCCGTGCAGCCCGCCGTGGTGCCGGGCGATGCGTCCGGCGGCCCACCCGCCGACGAGGCAGGCGAGGAGGAGCACGACCAGGCCGCCGACGAGGCCACCGATCGAGAGGTCGCGGTCCTCGACCCCGGTCTGGTAGCCGATGGTGCCGACGGCGGCGGTGACGAGGCTCGAGAGGAGGAGCAAGGTGCCCAGCGCGGCCACTGCACCGCCGAGGGTGGCCGGGACGTCGATCCGCCTGCGGCGAGCGGGTCGACCGACGTCTGCCTCGCCGGCGCGGTAGACCACCTGCTCGTCGGGTGGCGGCGCGAGCGTGGACGCCGTGCCGTCGACCCCGTCCGAGCGGGCGTCGTGGTCGTCGCCGTCGGTCGGCGGGCGGCGGTGGGCCGCAGCGGCCGGCCGGCCGGGCGGGTCGTGACGGGGTGGGTGAGCCATGGCTGCTCCTGGGTGGTGGAGGGGTTGCGGACGGGTGCCGACACCCGGTCGGCGGGCCTCGGCCGTGGCGCGGCGAGCGGCTGCTCAGTCCTCGCCGCGCAGGTGGGCGGGGCCCGGGTCGTCGGGCGGTCGGGTGCGGGCCGGGTCGGCCGGCAGGTGCTGGACGGGGTCACTCGTGGGCCGCGCTCCGGACGCGAGCCACGAGGCGAATCCGACCGGGTGACGCCGCTCCATCTCGTCGAGGTAGGCCTGCCGGAGGTTGACCAGCGCGAGTCGGCTGCCGACGTCGGCCGCGACACGCAGGCGCTGGTGGCTGTGCCGCCACCCGCGCGTCAGCTCGTGGTCGTCGAGGATCTCGACGACCGCACGCAGGGAGGAGGCAGTGACCTCGACAGGCCGGGACCGGACGCGAGGCGCCGGCCGGTCGGGGTCAGCGCGTCCCGCGCTGCGGGTGGGACCGACGAGGGCGTTGAACCACGGGGAGGTCAGCGCAGCGGTCAGGACGAGGGGAAGGATCAGCCAACCAGCCAACCCCGACGCCGCCACGACGGTGCCCGTGACCAGCCCGGCCCGGAGCCCGCGCAGGCACGCCGTCCGCAGGTCACCCCCAGGTCTCGGGGACCGCGAGCCGTCCGGGCGGGGAGCCAGGCTGGCGGCGGTGACCGTGCCACCAGCGAGCAGGGCCAGGAACACCGGCTGCGCCGGGTTGCCCACGAGCATCCCCGTCAGGGCGGCAAGCGCGGCCACCGACCCCCAGCTCGCCCACCACAGGTGGCGGTACCACTCGGCCACGACGCCCCCCTGCTTCGCCGGGTCTCCTACCGGCCCAGGCCGGTCTTGTCGACCTTGCGGTGGAACCGCATGCCGGCCAGGCCGCCCAGGAGGGCACCCACGAGGCTGGCGACGGCGACCGCGGCGACGGCGACGATGCCGGCGACGTCGAGGTCGCCCTCGTTGACCGGGAGCCGGGGGAAGCTGTTGAGCTCCGAGAGGACGTCGTACTCCGAGCCAGCGACCGCAGCGACGACGGCCACCACGACGGCCACCAGGACGGCCCACAGCCACACCGCGAGGCCCTGCTTGAGGCCGTCGAAGCGCGCCATGCGTCCGGCGACGTACCCGCCGCAGAGGTAGGCGACGAAGACGATCACCAGGAGGGTGACGGCACCGACCCAGCCGATGGTCTCGGCCTGGCCCCCGGCCTGGTTGGTCGCCCGGTCGATGGTCTCGTCGACGTTCTCGACGCTGGCCAGGCCGATCGCGGTGCCGGCCGCGACCAGGATCGCCGTGAGCAGGACGGCCATGCCGGTCGCCGTCAGCCACCCGAAGAAGGCCGAGCCGATCTTGATGCCGCCGTGCTCCTCCTTCTCCCGCTCGACCACGGACCTGCGTCCCTCGGGCCGGGCGTCGCGGATGTCGTCGTGCGGGTCGACGTGCCTGGCGGTGCCCCGCCCGGTGCCGCCCGAGTCGTGCTCGTCCGGATCCAGACGACTGGATCCACTGTTCGAGGTCATCGCGTTCTCCCTGTCGCCGCAGTGGTGCGGTGGGGTAGGTGGAGGTGCTGGACTGCGCGTCGGACGGGCTCTCCGGAGCGATCGCTGCAGGGTCGGGTGCGCACGCCGGCACAGTGCCGCGCACGGGCGTCGAGGTGACGGGCGGCCATCTCGGGGCCGCGGTACTTACGATGTAAACCTAGGCCTGGCCCGTGGCCTGCGACTACCCCTCCCGGGGGTGAACCGTCGTTCTCGGGCAGGACTGCCACCCGGTCCTTGGTTCGCCGCACCACGCGGGCGTGCCCGGCGTAGCGTGGGGGCGGTGGAGAGTCGTTGATGCCGGACAGGAACGAGCACGGCACCGACGCCGACCAGGCGGTGGTCGCCGGCGACGCACCGCCGTCCGAGCGGGTCCCGCTGAGCCGGGACCGGGTCGTCGCCGCCGCGGTCGACTTCATCGACCAGCGCGGTCTGCCGTGGCTGACCATGCGGCGCCTCGGCGACCAGCTCGGTGTCGAGGCCATGGCGCTCTACCGCTACGTCCCCGGTCGCGAGGAGCTCCTCGACGCGGTCGTCGAGCACGTCGTCGGGGAGCTCCACGACGACGACGGCGTCGTGTCGACCCCCACCCACGGCTGGCAGGACTTCGCCCAGCGCCTGGCGCACGGCATCCGCCGGGTCGCCCTGAGGCACCCGCGCGTGTTCCCCCTCGTGGTCTCCCGGCCTCCCGAGGCACCGTGGCTGCGCCCCCCGCTGCGCAGCCTGGAGTGGGTGGAGGTGTTCCTCGAGGCCCTGGTCAGCGAGGGTTTCGCCGAGGACGCCGCCGTCTCGGCCTACCGGTCCTTCACCAGCTTCCTCCTGGGGCACCTCCTGCTCGAGGTCGCCGCCCACGACGCCGACGTGGGCCCGCTCGACGTCCTCACCCCCGACGAGGAGCCCGCGGGCCCCGGGGCGCTGGCCGCCTACCCGATGGTCCGGCGGCTGCGCAGCCAGCTCTCCACCGACCACGCGGACGTCGAGTTCGAGGACGCCCTCGAGTCCCTTCTCGCCCGGCTCGCCCTGGTGCGGGCCAACCAGCCGTCGTGAGCTGACCCTCCGGACTCGCCCTAGGAGCCGGCCTCGTACTCGCTCGGGAGCGACGCGGTGTCGCTGGTCGCGACGAGGGTGTAGCCCTCGAGCAGGCCGTGGTGGACGCCCCACAACACCGCCTGTGTCCGGCTCTCCACGCCGATCTTGTGGTACGCCGTCCGGTTGTAGGTCTTCACCGTGTTCATGCCGAGGTACAGGGTCTCGACGATCTCCTGGTTGGTCCTGCCGTTGGTGATCAGGTGCAGCACCTGGAGCTCCCGCTCGGAGAGGTCCTTCACTGAATCGGGCTCGGCGAACTCGAACGGGGTACTCACGGGCGGCAGCCTCCTGGTGGTCTTCGCCAGCCTTACGTCATAAGCGACCCAACCCAAGCACCGCACCCATCAACCACCCCTAGAGGTGACAGCGACCGGCTCGCTGCCGTCGCGTGTCTGCGTTCCCTCCACTCCGGGCACAGTCAACGGTGCCGCGGGCCTCCAGACCCGGGTGGGCGCCCATCCCGCAGGAGGAGCCCTGCGGTGCCGCGTCCCTGGCCCGAAGCGTGGGCCAGGGACGCGGCCCCCGGCACGATACCCAGCGACCGCTCGGCATGGAGTCGGCCCAGGTCGAAGCCTGGCTGCGGGACGTGCAGGCCCGTTCGACGGCGCCGTCGCCCAGCGGACCCGCGTCCGCGTCACGCGGTGAGGGGCGCCTGGTGCTCCTGGCAGTCGACGCGGAGCTGGGTGTCGGCGAACGCGACCTCGAGCAGGTTGCAGCGGTACGGCTCGGGGCCGTCGGGGTGGCTGGTGTCGTCGAAGAAGCGGCACGTCATGCAGGTCCGGGCGACGTTGATGACGCCGTCGGTCTGCAGGCCGGCGACCAGTCCGAGGACGACGCGGAGCACCTCGCCCTTGTCGGCGTCGCTCAGCGCGACCAGCTTGTCGGCCAGCGGCCGGTCCCACCGCGCCAGTCGGGTGCGGAGCAGGTCGCCCTCGGGCGTCAGGGAGAAGACAGAGTTGCGGCGGTCGCCGGGGTCCTGCTCCTTCGCGACCAGTCCCTTGCGCCGCAGGGTGCTCATCGCATCACTGACGGTGGCCTGCGAGACGTCGAGCTCGAGCGCGAGGTCGCTCACGCGCGGACCCGCTGCGACCGACCCCAGCCGCAGGAGCAGCTGGAGCTGGAGCGCGCTCACGCCCTCGGCGTAGGCCTGGCGCGACAGCATGGTGCGGGTCACGTGACCGATCCGCTCGAGCGCGCCGGACAGGCGCTGGTCGAGGTCGTCGGCACCGGACTGGTCGGTCGCGGTGTCCTGCGGGAGCCCGTCGTCGTCCGTCGCGGGTCCGTCCGCACCGACGTCCACGGTCGTGTCCTCGTCTCCGTCCACGTCCCACACCTCCTGTAGTTAGGAATCCTAAGCGATTCCTTGACTTCGTGCCAGCCGCGAATAGATAGTAGTCCTAAGGGTTCGACCGGACCCGGCACCCTCACCACACCAGGAGACGTCATGACCCGCGTTCAGCTCGTCGACCCCACCACCACCACCGGAGCCGCCAAGCCCGTCCTCGACGAGGTCCGAACCGCGTTCGGCACCACGCCCGCGATGTTCAGGGCCGTCGCGAACTCTCCGGCCGCGCTGGCGATGATGTGGGCCGGCTTCGGCGCCCTCGGGAGTGGCCGGCTCGGCGCGAGGCTCGGCGAGCAGGTCGCCGTCCTGGTCGCCGACCGCAACAGCTGCGAGTACTGCCTGGCCGCGCACACCGCGCTCGGTCGCAAGGCCGGGGCGACGAGCACCGAGATGAGCGAGGCCCAGGCCGGCCGCTCCGAGGACGCCCGCACCGCCGCCGCGCTCGCCTTCGTCGAGAAGCTCGTGCGCGAGCGCGCCCAGGTGAGCGACGCCGACGTCGAGGCGCTGCGCTCGGTCGGCTTCGACGACCAGGACGTCGTCGAGCTCCTCGCCCACGTCGCCCTCAACCTGTTCACCAACTACGTCAACGTCGCCCTCGAGGTGCCCCTCGACTTCCCGAAGGTCGCCCTGCTGCCGGCGGCCGGCTGAGCCCTGCCGTCCGTGGCGACCTCCCGTCGCTGCGGACGGCACCCACCCCGCACCAGAGGACCAGTCCGACGACAGGAGCACGTGATGCAGACCAGCCCACCCTCGATCCGCGACTGGACCGTGTCGCGGTGGTTCAACACCGACCACACCGGCTTCTCCACCCACGACCTCGACGGGCGCGTCGTCCTGGCGGCGGCGTTCCAGATGCTCTGCCCCGCCTGCGTCGAGCACACCGTCCCGCAGCTGAGGAAGGCTGCGGCCCTCTTCCCCGCCGAGCAGGTCGCCGTCGTGGGACTGCACACCGTCTTCGAGCACCACGACGCGATGACCTCCGCGGCGCTCCAGGCGTTCCTGCACGAGTACCGGGTCCACTTCCCGGTCGCGGTCGACGCGCCGGCCATCGACGGCGGTGCCGTCCCGGTGACGATGGCCCGCCTCTCCCTCCAGGGCACGCCCACGGTGATGCTGTACGACCGGTCCGGGCGACTCCGGCGCCAGACCCTGGGACACCTGTCGGACATGCAGCTGGGCGCGGAGATCACCCGGCTCGGCGCCGAGCCCGCGGGCCCGTCGCTCGACCCCGCGCTCGCGGAACCCGCGGCCGGGCCCGGTTGTGACGACGTCGGGTGCCGACCATGACCTCACCCTGACCCCGACCCCTCGGGATTGCTCGCGACCGGGGTGCCCCTGGGAGGGTCGGATGATGCGCGTCGTCCAGCCCTCGGCCGCCCAGCTGGCCTCCGCGGCGACGATGGGCGTTGCTGCCGAGACCTCGCTTCCGGCCGGCGAGATCGTGGCGGAGATCGAGGCGGGACGGATCCGGCCCGAGTGGTCCGTCGTCGCCGTGGACGAGTCCGACGCCGTCGTCGGGCGAGCACTGTGGTGGGGCCGGGACCCGGCCGTTCCGATCGCGTTGGACGTGTGGGACGTCCAGGCACAGGTGCGCGACCGCGGCGTCCCGCTCGGCAACCTTGGGCAGGGCGCTGCCTCGATGTGACGGATGCCACGTCCGCGACGGTTCGGCCCTACCGTCGAGCCAGGACTCGCGTCGCCGGCGCCCCCATGTCACGGCGACGCTCGAGTCCAGGGACTCGTGTTCGGACGTACCCGTGGGGGGAACGGCCGACCGCGAGTCCCGCACGCCACCACAACGACCAGAACCGGTCACAAGTCGTTCTCCAGCTGTGGCTCAGCCGTGGCTGCGTCGTTCCGATCACTGGCGTGTACTGCTCCAGTGATGAACGAGCGGCAACTGTTGCTGGCCCACGAGGCCGAGTGGATCGACATGGATGTCTCGATGGTCCCGTTCCTGCTGGACATCTCCGGCCCCGTCGGGCCGCGCGACAGCTGAGGACGGCTCGGGCCCGGGACTCCTCGCCGTCCGGTCAGTCATGACACCCGGGCGCAGGTCGATGCACCGTGTGGACTAGCTGCCTCGACGGGCCGGGTCCGCCGCGTTCAGCTCGACCAGGACCATCAGCCACGCGCGGGGGCTGTATCCGGTGCCCCCGTGCGAGGCGCTGTCGAGCCATGCGTTGAGGTAGGCGGCGCCGACGATCTGGTCGACGTCGTCCGGGTGGGCCGACACGATCCGAGCCAGGTGGTAGGCGTTGTCGATGGTGCGGTCGTAGAACGTCGCGAAGGCGTCGCAGTCGTGCCGGGCTGCTCGTTGGAGCAGCCCCGCGAGGTGGGTGGGGGGCACGTGCCGGACGGTACTCCCGCCGACACCGGCCGAGGCCGATCCGGTCGGATCCCATCCGTGGGGGTGGACGCGCTGACGACGCACGATCCACGAGCCGTGCGGCCGCGGGGTGCGGGCCCCTGCGCACCAGGCGGGACCCGCACCCGTCCTGGCGCGCCCAGCACCCGGCTGGAGGAGCCCAGCCGGGTGGGGCGGCGGTGGTGCGAGGTCACTGGTCCCGAGCGAATCGTGCGAGAGGGTCAGGCCGGGACGTCGACGGTGATCTTGGCGATGCCGACCAGGAGGTCGAGGGTCACCTTGTCGGTACCGAAGGTCTCGTTGAGCAGCGGCGCGGCGACCGGGGAGATCTTGACCTGGGTGCCCTCGAGGATCGCGGTGCTGCCCTCGGTCTGCAGCGGCTCGAGCGTGCGTCCGTCGAGCTGGAACAGGAAGGCGCTGGTGACGGCGACCTTGCCGTTGACGGTGACGTCGCCGTAGACACGCGAGACGCCGGGGTCGACGTTGAAGTTGGTGAGCTCGACCGTGGTGTCGCCGGCGGTCAGCGAGAGGCCGGAGCCCTCGTGCTGGATCTGGCCGATGACGTAGGGGTCGACCTCGTCGGGCTCGAAGACAGAGACGTTGCCGCCGGTGATCGGGAAGATGAGCGAGCCACCCTCGAGCTTGGCGTCACCCACGACCCCGGGGGTCAGCTCGAGGGCGGTGAGGGCGTCGGTGAAGCCCTTGTCGAGGGCGATCCGGGTGTCCTGGCCCTCGAGGGCGTCGATGGCGGCCACGGCCTGCGGCTTGGCGCTGGACTCCGAGGAGCTGGAGGAGCTCGACGAGCTCGAGGTGGTGTCGTCCTCGGAACCGCACGCGGTGAGCGGGATGGCCAGGAGCGCGATGCCGGCGATCCCGGCGATGCTGCGCTTGATGTTCAAGGCATTGGTGCGCATGGAGAACACGTCCTTCTGGTGGGAGCGGCGCCGATCTGGCGCCGGATCACCAGTGGTTCGCGGCGACCAACGAGTACGGATCGGTCCTTCACGCGAGACGAGGAACACGGCGTCCAGACCAATCCGCTGAGCGGCTGGAGACGTGGGACGGTCGCCGAGCCTCCGCGCGACTCAGCCAGCCGAGCGCCGGCGCTGCTCGGATCCGTAGCCGCGGCTCGAGGCCCACTCGATCGCGTCACCCCGCGTCTCGGCCCCGACCTTCCGGTACGTGGAGCGGATCCGGGACTTCACGGAGTTCACCGACAGTCCGGTCACCGCGACGATGTCCTTGTTGCTGAGGCCGTTCACGATCATCTCGAGCATCTCCTGCTCGAGCGGGGTCAGCGAGTCCTGCAGCGGGGTCGGTCCTGAGCTCAACACGGCGAATCTCCCTGCATCCACGGCGGCGACGATCGCCTCCAGCGAGTCATTCGTCGGCATCGCGGGTCCAGATGGGTCCCTCTACCGGTCCTGACGCGCCGCCAGACCGTCGAGGTGGAGCTCGCCGTGCTTGGCCTCGATCGCCTCGCGTCCCTTCACGACCAGCTGGGCGAGGTTGGCGGCGTGGCCGTGTCCGAGCCCGTGCTCGGTCTTGAGCCACGCGATGACCTCGCCCGCCCTGCCGTCGGTGAGGCCCTTCTCGGCCGCGAGGTCGAGGAACTGCTGCGGCGTGAGACCGGCCTTGCGCTCGGCGTTGTCGAGGTACGTCTGGAATCCGCTCATCGTGCGCTCCTTGGTCGAGGTGAACCGGTCAGTCGGCAGACCTCCAGTCTCGACCGCACTCATCGCTCCCGAGACGTGTCTGGTCGGGGCGATGACTTCGGGCCGACGAGTCGGTCGGAGGGACATGAACCGCGACGAGCGCCCCGTCACCACCCACGTCCTGGGCGAGGGCGACGACCTCCTCCACTACGACGTCCACGGCGACCTCGCCACCGCCACGGCCGGACGCCCCGCCCTGATGACCTTCGCCAACCCGATGGAGGCGGCCGCGTTCACCGCGCTCGCCGCCGAGATCACCGATCGGCCGGTCATCACCCTCGACCCGCGCGGTGCGGGCCGCAACCCGGCCGGCGAGAGTCCGTTGACCGCGGAGCAGCACGCCGAGGACCTGCACCGGGTGGTCGAGGCGCTCGGTGTCGGCGCCGTCGACGCCTTTGGGTCCAGCGGCGGCGCCGTGTGCCTGCTGGCCCTGCTCGCCACCCACCCTGACGACGTCCGCCGAGCCGTCGTCCACGAACCCCCGCTGGTCGACACCATCGCCGACGGCGACGTCGTCCTCGCCGCGTGCCAGGACATCCGCGACACCTACGACCGAGCCGGCGAGGGAGCCGCGATGGCCAAGTTCATCCGGCTCGTCATGACCACCGGGCCGCTCGCCGAGGACTACCTCGACCAGCCGGCGCCCGACCCGGTCGAGCTCGGGATGAGCGCCGAGGACGACGGCAGCCGCACGAGCCCACTGATGCGGAACATGCCCGCGGTCAACGCCTACGTGCCTGCCTACGACGCGCTCGCCTCCTGGGGCGACCGCGTCCGCGTGGCGGTGGGCGAGGAGTCCGGCCACGAGGTCGCCGCCCGTGGCGGGCTCGGCCTGGCGAGGCGGATCGGCCGCGAGCCCGACGTCTTCCCGAGCCATCACGCAGGCTTCACCGGCGAGGGCCCGTACCCCGGGAAGCCGGCCCAGTTCGCCGCCCGGCTCCTCGAGGTGCTGGGCTGACGGCGACGCCGAGGACGACGGTCCCCGTCGTGGGGAGCTCCACCGGGGCTGGGACCTCGTGCCGTCGCCCGTGGATCGCCCTAGGCTGTGGCGCGACGACGACGGAGGAGCCAGGACGTGAGCGCACTGCAGGTCGTGGTGGCCGACGACGACGTGCTGCTGCGCGAGGGGCTGGCCAGCCTGCTGACCGCCTCGGGTCTCGAGGTGCTCGGGCAGGCCGGGGACGCCGAGGAGCTGCTCGCGCTGATCAGCGCGCGGCCGCCACAGCTGGCGATCATCGACATCCGGATGCCCCCGACGCACACCGCCGAGGGCCTCGACGCCGCGGTGCGCATCCGCGCGGAGTTCCCCGACGTCGCGATGCTGCTGCTCTCCGCGCACGTCGAGGTCGAGCACGCCCTGGAGCTGCTCAGCGGCGGACGCGGCATCGGCTACCTGCTCAAGAGCCGGGTGACCGACGTCGCCGACTTCGTCGACACCCTCGGCCGCGTCGCGCACGGCGCGTCGGTGGTCGACCCCGCGCTGGTGCAGGAGCTGGTCTCCGCCCGGCGCCGCGACGACCCGCTCGCCGTGCTGAGCGTTCGCGAGCGCGACGTGCTGGTGCAGATGACCGAGGGGCTGTCGAACGCCGGGATCGCGCGCCGGCTGTGGATCACCGAGGGCACCGTGGAGAAGCACGTGCGCAGCATCCTGGCCAAGCTCGACCTGGCCGACACCGCCGACGACCACCGCCGGGTGCGCGCGGTGCTGCTCTACCTCGACGCGATCAGCTGAGCAGCTCGGCGACCCGCTCCGCGGACAGCTCGAACTTCTGCAGGAACCCGACCGCTGGGCTCGCCTCGACCAGGTCGGCGAAGTCGTCGGGGTCGTGGGTCGAGACCATCACCATCGGCGGGCCCGGGCGCAGCGCCGCGGCCAGCGACTCGACGACGTCGAAGCCGCTCTCCCCGCCGAGGTCGACGTCGACCAGGATCACGCTGGGCGCCGTGGTCAGCGCCGTGGCGAGGGCCGCCTCGAGCGTCGGCACGGTGCCCACCACGACCATCCCGGCGCCCTCGAGCAGGCGGCGGGCCGCGGCGCAGAACGTCGGACTGTCGTCCACGATCAGGCAGCGGTGGTCGGCGGGGCTCACCCTCCCGACAGTGCCACGGCTGGGCGCGGATGGCATTCCTGCTAGCCGCCACTCCCGGGTGCAACCCCGCCACCCCCGGTAGCCTGCGGGCGTGGTCGCCGATGCCGGGCTCCCGGGCCGCGGGGGGCTGACCTGGCGCGACCGCGTGATCCAGCTGGTGCTGCGCCCGACCACACCCCCGGTGGCCTGGGGCGTCGCCGTCGCCGCGACGCTCGTCGCCGCCGAGCTGCTCGTCGTCCGCCTCCTCGAGCGGGTCGCACCCGACAGCGCGTTCGGCGCGCTGTTCCTGTTCGGGGTGCTGGTGGTCTCGGCCGGGTGGCGCTTCCGGCTCGCCCTCGCGACATCGGTGGTCAGCGCCGTCGCCTACGCCTACGTCCACGTGAGCGAGAGCAGCGCCAGCCTGGTCCCGGCCGTCGTCGTGTTCTCCCTGCTCGCCCTGCTGACCAACGTCCTGGTCGGTCAGGCGCGGCTGCGGGCCGAGGAGTCCGAGCAGCGCCGCTGCGAGGCGGACCTGCTCGCCGAGCTGGCCCGCACCGTGCTGCGCACCGAGGACCCGACCGACGTGCTGGCGATCGCCGGCGAACGGCTCAGCGCCGTGCTGGCCCTGCCGCCGCCGTACGCCGTGCTCGGGCTGCCCGGGGCACGCGTCGGCCCGGGTCAGCGCCTCGTCGAGCTGCGCGACGGCGAGGCCGTCACCGGCTCGCTGCTGGTGCCCGCCGAGCTGGGTGCGGCCGACCTGCGCCGGGTCCGGCGCACCGTGCCGGCGCTCGAGGCGCTGTTCGCCGCCGCGCTCGACCGCGA
Organism: Nocardioides sp. S-1144; assembly: GCF_005954645.2. Taxonomy (NCBI): domain Bacteria; kingdom Bacillati; phylum Actinomycetota; class Actinomycetes; order Propionibacteriales; family Nocardioidaceae; genus Nocardioides; species Nocardioides dongxiaopingii. Next base: position 157,191 of record NZ_CP040695.2, on the reverse strand, counting down.
GGTCCTGCACCGCCAGGCCGTCAGCCTGGCCCACCAGCAGGCCGCGCTGCGCCGGACCGCGACGCTGGTGGCGCTCCGCGGCGACCTGGAGGACGTCCACGACGCGGTGGTCCGCGAGATCGCCGACGGGTTCGGGGCCGAGCACGTCTCGCTGGTCCGCTTCCACGACGAGGGGTCGATGACCGTCCTGGCCGCCCGTGACGACGGCGCGCGGACGCCCCTGGCGGCCGGCGAGCGCGTGGAGCTCGGCGGGCACAACGTCAGCAGCGCGGTGCACGCGACCGGACGCGCCGCCTCGATGGACTACACGGGCGCGAGCGGTCCGATCGCCGAGCGGCTGCGCGGGCGCGGGCTGCTCAGCGGCACCGGTGTCCCGGTGACCGTGGAGGGCCGCTGCTGGGGGGCGCTGATCATCGCCGCGACCGACCGCGCGCCCGCGCCGGACGTCGAGGCCCGGCTGGCGGACTTCGCCGACCTGGTGGCCACCGCCGTGCACGACAGCGACGCGCGCCGCCAGCTCACCGCCTCACGCGCGCGGGTCGTCGCCGCGGCCGACCAGGCGCGCCGGCTCATCGAGCGCGACCTGCACGACGGCGTCCAGCAGCGCATCGTCTCGCTCGGGATGGACCTGCGCGCCACCCAGGCCGCCGTCGACGCCGAGCCGACCCAGGTGCAGCCCCGCCTGGACCGGCACGTCGATGCGCTGGCCCAGATCCACACCGCCCTGCAGGAGCTCTCCCGTGGGATCCACCCCGCGATCCTCTCGCGGGGCGGCCTGGGTGCCGCCCTCAAGACGCTGGCCCGCCGCTCCCCCGTGCCGGTCTCGCTCGGCGTCGACATCCCCGCCCGGCTGCCCGAGTCGATCGAGGTCGCGGCGTACTACGTCGTCGCCGAGACGCTCACCAACGCCGCCAAGTACGCCGGGGCCTCCGAGGTGCGGGTCTCGGCCGTCGTCGACGAGCGGGGACTCGAGCTCGTCGTGGCCGACGACGGCGTCGGCGGTGCCCGCGCGGGCGGCGGCTCGGGACTGCTCGGGCTGCAGGACCGCGTGGAGGCCGTGGGCGGCACGCTGCACGTCGTCAGCCCCGTCGGCGCCGGCACCACGCTGACCGCGCGGGTGCCGGTCAGCACATCTGCCTGACCGGCGTCCACCCTGCTGACCGGTAGTCCGCCTCCCGGCTGGCCACGCCCCGGGTTGGGTGCTGGCCGCGACGACACCGCCGCCCCGGAGGACGAGCGTAGGGGCCACGAGCTGCACCCCACCCACCGCACCGAGGAGCCGACATGCCGTACTTCACCACCACCGACGGGACCGAGCTGTACTACACCGAGCAGGGCTCCGGTCAGCCCGTGCTCCTCAGCCACGGATGGCCGCTGTCCTCCGACGCCTGGCAGGTCGAGCTCAAGCTGCTCGCCGACCACGGCTACCGCGCCATCGCCCACGACCGGCGCGGCCACGGCCGCTCCGCGAAGACCTACACCGGCAACGACATGGACACCTACGCCCGCGACCTGGCCGAGCTCGTCGAGCACCTCGACCTGCGCGACCTCGTGGTCGTCGGCCACTCCACCGGTGGCGGCGAGGTCGTGCGGTACGCCGCGCAGCACGGCGCCGGCCGGGTCACCAAGGTGATCACCGCGGGCGCCGTCCCGCCGATCATGCTCCAGTCCGAGGCCAACCCCGACGGCACCCCGATCGAGGCGCTCGACGCCATCCGCGACGGCGTGCTCCACGACCGGTCGCAGTTCTACCAGGACCTGGCCGTGCCGTTCTTCGGTGCGAACCGCGAGGGCGCCGAGGTCTCGCAGGGGGCCAAGGACGACTTCTGGCGCCAGGGGATGCTGGTGAACCTGGCCGCGGCGTACGACTGCGTGAAGGCGTTCTCCGAGACCGACTTCACCGAGGACCTGAAGGCACTGGACGTCCCGATCCTCATCGCCCAGGGCGACGACGACCAGATCGTGCCGATCGCGGCCGCCGCCGAGCGCTCCATCGACCTCGTCGCGCACGGGACGCTCAAGGTCTACCCCGGCGCCCCGCACGGCATCTTCGGCGACTACCAGACGGCCCTGGACGCCGACATCCTCGCGTTCATCGCCCAGTAGTCCCCCACCGCAACGGATCCGGAGCACCGCCATGAGCAGCACCCCCAGCAGCGAGCCGGAGCTCGGCGCCGTCGGCAACGTCTACTACTTCGTCGACCGGCTCGAGGCGGCGGTCGACTGGTACGCCGGGCGGCTGGGCCGCGAGCCCGTGCAGCGCGGCGGTGCGCTGGTCGCGTTCGAGATCGGGGGCACCCGCCTGACGCTCCACGAGGTGGACGAGCTCAACGCCGGCGGGCCCGCCGGGGTCGCGGCGTACTGGACCGTGCCCGACGTCGACGCCCTCGTCGCCGACTGGGTCGCCCACGGCGCGGTGGCCCACCGCGGACCGAGGACGGTGTTCACCGGCGAGCGGCTCTGCCAGCTCCTCGACCCGTTCGGCAACCTGTTCTGCGTGCGGCAGGTCGCGTCGTGACCACCGCACCCACGTCCACCCCTCCCGCAGCGGCGCCCCCGGGTGCCTGGGCGCCGCTGCGGATCCGGGTGTTCCGGATCCTGTTCATCGCCCAGCTGGTCTCGAACGTCGGGCTCTGGATGCAGACTGTGGGCGCCCAGTGGTTCCTGGTCGAGCGGCACAGCAGCGCGACGGTCATCGCCCTGGTGCAGACGGCCAGCCTGCTGCCCACGCTCTTTCTCGCGCTGCTGGCCGGCGGGCTGGCCGACCTCCTCGACCGGCGGCGGCTGCTCATCGTGGTCAGCACCGGCACCGCGGTCGCGGCAGCGGTGACGACGCTGCTGGCCTGGACCGACGTGCTGACCCCGCAGACCCTGCTGCTGATGACGTTCCTGCTGGGCTGCGGCTCCTCGCTCTCGGCCCCGGCGTGGCAGGCCATCCAGCCCGAGCTGGTGCCGAAGGAGCAGATCCCGGCCGCCTCCGCCCTCGGCAGCGTCACGGTGAACGGCGCCCGCGCCGTGGGTCCCGCGGTCGGCGGCGTGGTCGTGGCCCTGGCCGGACCGGCGGCGGTGTTCGCGCTCAACACCCTGACCTTCCTCGTCATCATCGGCGCCCTGGTCGCCTGGCGACGTCCGGTCGCCGAGGTCGGCGTGGACCGCGAGCGCCTGGGCCGCTCCGTGGTGACCGGGGTGCACTACGTGCGGTCGGCGCCGATCGTGCGCCGGATCATGCTCCGCTCGGTCCTCTTCGCCTTCCCCGCCTCGGCGCTGTGGGCGCTGCTCCCCCTGGCGTCGTCGCAGGAGCTGCACCTCGGCGCCACCGGGTACGGCGGCGTCCTCGGCCTCCTCGGCGCCGGCGCGGTCGGCGGCGTGGCCCTCTACCCGGCCCTGCGCCGGCACCTGCCACCCAACGGCGTCCTCGCGGCGTCCGCGGTCGCCTACGCGCTCGGCGTCCTCGCCCTCGCACTGCTCCCGATCTGGGCGGTCCTGCCGATGCTCGTCGTCGCCGGCGCGGCCTGGATCGGCACGCTCACCACCCTCAACGCCTCGCTGCAGCTGTCGCTGGCCGGGTGGGTGCGCGCCCGCGGCATGTCGGTCTACCTGCTGGTCTTCATGGGCTCGCAGGCCCTCGGCTCGTTCGCGTGGGGAGCCCTGGCCTCGCACACCAGCGTGCGGACGGCGTTCCTCGTCGCCGCGACGCTGGTGCTGGCCGCCGGCCTCAGCACCGCCGCGCTCCCCCTGCACCCGGCGACCGGCACCCTGCCGCGCGGCGTCTCGACGGCGTGGCCCACCCCGACCGTGGTGTTCGGGCCCGAGCCCGACGACGGACCCGTCGTCGTCATGCGCACCTACCGCGTCGCGCCCGAGGCGGCGTCCGACTTCGACCGCGCCATGGTCGCGGTGGGCCGCGCCCGACGTCGCACCGGCGGGCACTCGTGGGGTCTCTACCGCGACGGCGTCGACCCGGACCTGCGCGTCGAGCAGTTCACGGTGCCGTCGTGGGCCGAGTTCGAGCGCCAGCACGGCCAGCGCTGGACCGACTCCGACCACGACCTCGTCGCCGCGGCGCTGCAGCACACGACGACCGGGTCCCCGGAGTCCGAGCAGCACCTGCTCGCCGTACCCCGCCCGCCCCGGTGAGGCCGCGCGCGACCTCGAGGACGTCGTCGCGCGAGGCGTCGTAACGAAGTCGTCGTCCGAGCGTTCACAGGGCATGAGAACCCTCGTCGCCCGCCGCCGACGGCGCCCGCCGGCGCGCACCTCGCCCTTGGCCGGCCCACCCGAGGCCTCGGAGCACGAGCGGCTCCCCCAGGACCTCACCCCGTCCGAGTGGGCGGCGGTGATGGACCTGCTGCGCGACGAGATCGCTCGGGGCTGGGTGCCCCGGCCCTCGGACGTCGAGGCCGCCAGGGCCGTGCTGCAGGTCTCCCGCCGGATCGCGTCCGGACGCCCCGACCGCTGACCACCGACCGCTGACCACCGACGGGCCGGCCCGGCGACGGCGGCACCGGCCGACGGGGGGATCGACCGGACCGCCGCGAGCACGAACCGGGCCGAGGTGGCGCCGGACAGGTCCGCACCGCCAGCGCGCCGTTCCAGGGTCGGCCCACGCCGAGACCACCTGCGTCCTTGCACCGCGATCGGCGGAGCGCAACCGATCGACTCACCCGACAGTCGATGTCGGTTGCGTTCGACGACGATGAGTGTGGCGTCGAGCCAGGGTCGGTACGCCACATCCGCATCGCGCACACCACAGGAGGAACCGTGAAGCTCCTTCTCACGTCCGGCGGCGTCACGAACGCGAGCATCCGCGAGGCGCTGGTCGATCTCTTGGGCAAGCCGATCGCCGACTCCTCTGCCCTCTGCATCCCCACGGCGCAGTACGGGCACCCTGCGGTCGGCCCCGGCGTCCGAACCTGGCAGTTCATCAGCGGCAACGCCGACAACCCCATGGTCGACCTGGGCTGGCAGTCCGTCGGTGTGCTGGAGCTGACCGCGCTGCCCAGCATCGACCAAGCGAGCTGGGTGCCCCTGGTCAGGGAGACAGACGTGTTGCTGGCGGCGGGCGGCGACGTCCTCTACCTGTGTCACTGGATGCGGGAGTCCGGACTGGCTGACCTGCTCCCCTCGCTCACCAGGACGACCTGGGTCGGCCTGAGCGCTGGGAGCATGGCGATGACTCCCGAGGTCGGGGAGGACTTCATCCAGTGGCGGCCGCCGAACGGTGACGACCGCGCGCTCGGCCTCGTCGACTTCTCGATCTGTCCGCACCTGGTTGAGGACGGTGAGCCGGGCAACTCCATGGCAGAGGCAGAACGATGGGCGGCCGGCATCTCGGGACCCGATGAGGATCCGGACGCGCGTCCGTGGAGCGCTCGGCCTCTTCGGCGACGGCGTCGGTCGCCTCGATGACGAGGACCTGGAGCTGGCTCAAGCGCTGGTGCACGTGGCCAGCGTGGCCATCATCAACGAGAAGTCCGCAGCCGACCTCGAGACCGTCAACACCCAGCTCCAGCGCGCCTTGGACAGCCGCGTCGTGTTGGAGCAGGCCAAGGGCATCGTCGCCAACGCAGGCGAGGTGAACGTCCGCGACGCCTTCGTCCTGCTCCGGCACTACGCGCGCGACCATGGCCGAAAGCTCACCGACGTCGCCGCAGAAGTCGTCAGCCGTGACCTGCGCAGCACAACGGTCCTGGAGCACGCTCGCGCACGACTGTCGTAGGAGGACAGATCTCAGCAGAAGGATCAGGGACAGCGCCGTGCTCGCTCGCGGCGATGCGAGACCGGTGCCGGTGGCCTCGAGGGTGGCGCCGTGGTCCTGCGAGCGCCTACTGGTTCAGACACTCAGCGCGAACCTGCCGCCGATGGGATCACGGCCCGGCGAGGATGCGCCCCGCTGACCTGGCCTGAGGCGCACGCCGGCTCGGCTGCTCCGAAGGCAACAGCCCCACCCAGACGATGCCTGGATGGGGCCGTCGCTCGTCGTGACCGAGCGCGAAGGGTCAGCGTGCCGCGTGGTCCCTGACCTCGGCGTCGTAGAAGTCGCGGCTGCCGGCCTTGGCCAGTCCGCGCGCGATCATGTAGCCGATGGTCAGGTACGTGATGTAGCGCATCGCCTCGGAGCCACCGAACGAGTCGCCGCCCGGTGCGTCGCCGTTGTCTCCGATGACCACCGCGGTGATGACGACGGCGATGACCGCGGCGACGTAGGCGTAGAGCTCGGTGCTCTTGGTCGAGGCCTTGGTCTCGGTGCTGATCCGCCGGCCGGTGGCGCGGGCGTCGTGATGGGCAGAATCGTGGGTAGTCATGAAGTCTCATCCTTGGTTCGAGTATGGGTGGCAAGCGCGATGGAGGCCACGAGAACGCAGCGACACGACCCGTAGGTGGGAGGCATGTCTGCGTGCGTTGACATCGACGTCAACCGGCGTCTCCAAACGATCGAATGATCGATTCGTCGGGGACCGGGACGAACGAGCACTCCGACCCTAGGGCAGGGACGCCGCCGAGGCGACCCGCACGGGCGCAAACACCCCTGGGGATGACGACCTGGTTGTCGCCGAGCTCCGCGTGGAGGCAGGAGAGTGCGACCCCAGGTCAGTCGCGCCGGACGACCTCGTCACCGTCAAGTAGCCCGCGGTGCACGCCCCACAGGACTGCCTGCGAGCGCGAGTCGACCCCCATCTTGCGGTAGGCCAACCTGATGTAGGTCTTGACGGTGGTGATGCCGAGGTGCAGCTCAGCGGCGATCTCGTGGTTGCTCCAGGCGTTCGTGATCAGGTGGAGCACCTCCCGCTCGCGCCCTGAGAGGGTCTCGAGGCCGGCCAACCTGGCGGGATCCCCATACAGGTTCCGCGGCCCGAGGTAGGTGTTCACGGCGGCGACCTGTTGCCCAGGGCGCTCGCCGGAGCCGGAGGGTCGATCGTCGTTTCGTGTGCCGAGGTCTTGGCAGGTTGCCACTGGGTCCTCCCGGACGGTTTCCCCGACTCGGGGAGGTTGGTCCGTCCTGGACGGAACTGGGCCACACGAGCCGGGCGCTTGCAGATGGGCGCCACGGAGTCCGGGTGACGAGAGTTCGTCGAACGCAATCGAACGTACCGCACGATGCCGGTCGAGAACAGCGACGGGACCTCGGACTACTGGCGAGGCTGGGACCCATCGACCCGCAGACGGTCGGGATTGCGTCGCTCAGCCGAGCCGCCCGACCAGGCGGCCGCCATCCATCCTCGACCCACTCCGGTGTCGTCGTGCCGGCGATCCTGCCCCCCCGGGTTGTCGCTCGGGCCGCGAAGTCGTGGACGAACGAGGCCGCCACCGGACGCCTCCCGGGAGAGGTGGGGGCGGCGTCCAAGGTAACCGCACCAGCCCGCGACCGGTGACGGGCCGAACCCCTGGCCCGGGCCCGGGCCAGGGCGCAACGTCACTCGCGCCCGCCGGGCCGAAGGATCTCGCGAGCCAGGTCACCGTCGCTGACACCTCCCCGTCGAGCTGACTGCTCGATCAGGTCCCGCGCGGTCTCGCGGTCGATGCCGTGCCTGGTCATGAGGACGCCGGCCGCTCGAGTGACGTCATTCTGGTCGCGAAGTACGCGCGGAGCGCGCTCGGCGTCGCGGCGGGTCCGGAAGCCCAGGTCGGCGTTGGTGACCGCCTCGTGTGCGCGGGCGCCGAAAATCGCCGCGACCTCGTCGTGGTGGCCCTTGAAGGCGTCGGTCCGTGAGGCGTACAGATTGACCGTCCCGGCAACCTGGTGCGCAACGACGAGCGGCAGTGTCAACGTGCTGGCCACGTTGTGGGCGGCGGTGCTCGCGGCGAAGAGCTCCCAGCGGCGCTCGTCGGTGGGGTCGTCGGCGTTGTACTCCAGCATCTCCCCCTCGTGGGCACCGCTGTCGCACGGTCCGCCATCCAGGTACTGGACGCTGTCGAGTGCCGCAAACTCCCTCGAGGTCGCCTCCAGGGTGAAGGTCACCCCGTGCTTCATCGAGGCCAGGCTCAACCCGACGCAGCTGGGCACCACCTTGCGAACCTCCTCGGCCCGTTCGAGGAGGTAGTCACGCAGGTCGGTGTCGATCCCGAGGGACCTGAACTCCTCGAACACCTCCCCGGTCGCGGCGATCGGCTCCATGCCGGTGACCTCAGACCGACCGGAACGCGTCGTGGCCGTCGTGGCCGCCGCGGGTGTCTCGGTGCGCGTGCATGGCGGGAGTCCCTTCCGCGGTTGGACACCAAGCCGACCCCGTCCTGGCTGGCCGACGTGACGTCAGGCCCCAGGATGCTGACTCCCTGCCCCAGGGTGCACCTCCGCGGGGGTGACCCCCCGCTCGGTTCCGGCATCCGCGCGAAGGGCTGGATCGAGCAGCGCGCCGAGACCCTGGGCACCCTGACGGTCGGGCAGCCAGTGCCTCCGCGAGCCCCACCGCCCCAGCGACGCGACGGTCGGCACCAGTCAAGCGTCGACCACCCTGGTCCGCGCCGGTCGGTCCCGACCCGAGGACAACCGGGCAGCGTGTTCCCCGGTTCGCCTGACGGGAGCCTGGCGACGTGGTGATCTGTCCCCGTGCTGATCAGCCCCCGCCGTCTCTGTGCCTCTCTCGTCGTCCTGGCCGCCACGGCGACCCTCGCCCCTGCCGGCTCGTCGTCGGCCGCGACGGAGGCCCGCCCCACCGTGCGCGTCACGGCCGTGACCGGGTCGGACAGGGTGACCGACGAGGGCACCGAGGTACGGGCGACGTTCACGCTGGCCAACCGGACCGACGTGCGCCAGGCGCCGCGGAGGGCGACGGTCTTCATCGTCGCCACCGACCGTCCGGTCGGGTCGCAGCGGCGCTACCGGGTCGGGGCCACCCGCACCCCGGCCCTGCCGGCGGGCGCGCGCCGGACCGTGCGTGCGTTCGGCACCGTCCCGCCGACGGCGGTGGCGGGCAGCTACCACGTGCGCGTCTGCCTCCCGCCCAGCCCCGGCGGCCGGTGTGCGGTGAGCAGGACCGCGGTCGTGCAGGTCGGCCCCGCCGCCCTCGCCGCCGAGCCCCGGGCCCTGACGTTCACCGGCACGGCCCCGCCGCTCCAGGACGTGCGGATCACCAACGTCGGACAGTCGCGCACGAACCGCGTCACGCTCGCCCTCGGCGGTCCCGACGCCGCGGCCTTCACGACCTCAGAAGGCACGTGCGGGCCCTGGCTGGTGCCCGGCGCCTCCTGCACGGCCCAGGTGGGCCTCGCGCCCGGGGGCGACCCGACCCGCACCCGGACGGCGTCCCTGGTCGTCGCCGGCGGCGGCCGCGGCGCCACCACCGTCCCGCTCGAGGCCACGGCGGCACCGACCGGCCTCTCCATCAGCCCGGCCGCGTGGGACTACGGCTCCGTCACCATCGGTCAGACGGCCACCCGCACGTTCAGGCTCGTCAACGGCGGCGACACCGACCTGCCGCTCACCCGGGGGGATCTCAGCGACTACGGCAACTTCCTCTTCGACTACGTCGAGGGTGAGAACACCTGCCTCCAGAACGTGATCCCGGCGCACGGCTTCTGCACCTTCAGCGTGGCGTTCGCGCCGACGGCGACCGGGCCGCTGGCCACGACCGCGACGTTCGGAGGCGGCGAGCTCACCGCGACCAGCGAGCTGACCGGCACCGGCGTCGGCCCCGCGGTCCGTCCCACCGCCCGCGCCGGTCGTCCGTACGCCGTCGACCGCTCCTGACCCCGCGCTCGCCCCGCTCGCCCGGGCACACGGCCGGGCTGAGGAGGCGGAGGGGCCGTCGCCTCACACCTGGTCGAGGAAGAACCCGTGCCGGGCCAGGGGTGCGACGAGCTCGCGCTCCTCGTAGGCGAAGTGCGACAGCAGCGTGTCCTCGAGCAGGTCGAGAGCGGCCTCGAGCGGGTCGAGGTCCGAGGGGTGCTGGACGAGGTGGACCAGGGCCGCGTCGAGCTCCTCGAGGACGCCGTGGATCAGGTGGTGCTCGGCGTCGAGTCGTTCGACGACGGGTGCGAGGTCGGGCTGCTCGGCCACGAGGTGCGGGAAGACCTGGCCGGTCTCCATCGTGTGGTGCTGGGTGAGGGCGAGGCACTGGGCCTGGCAGATGCCGCCCAGGGTCCAGCTGTTGGCGCGGACGGCCATGTCGTTGACGGCCGATCGTGCCGCGCCGATCGCGGCGACGCCGGCCCGCACCTGGCCCACGACGTCGCGCACGTGGTCGATCTCGGCCCGGTGGTGTCCGTGCACCTCGAGCAGGTGGTTGGCGACCGCCCGGCCACGCGGGCCGAAGGTCACCGACGGGTCGGGCTCGGCACCGCTCGGGCGGGTCTCCGGGTCGAGCACGCTGCGCGTGCTGCGGCGCACGGCGGGTGGTGGGGTGGGCCGGACGCCGGTGCGCAGCTCCACCCAGTCGTCCACCACGCCATTGTCGCTGCTCGACCTACGCGCTGGTGGCCAGGTCCCCGGCCAGCGTCGAACAGGGCTGATGAGACCGGGCGAGAACCCAGTTCGCAGGCCCGCGCTCCTCCTGCCCGTTCAGTGCCGCTCCCGTCGGGGCGGACAGCGACTACTCGCGCACCTGCTCGACGTCGTCCAGCGCGCGCTCGGTCTCCGTCTCGGGTACGGAGGAGTCGGCAGCGTCGGTCAGCTCGGGCTCAGGCGTGCTGCTCATGCCCTGCTCATCACGACGGGTTCTGGGCGGGTTCGGTCTCGTCCGGGTCAGCGGCCGGAGCCGGGGGCTCGGGGACGCCCGGGTCCTCGCCAGGTGCGGCCTCGGGCTCGACGACCCCTGGATCCACGGGAGAAGTGGTCATGACGGTGACGGTAGGGGCGTGCCTGGTCATGGCGCTCCACCCGCGCGGTGGACCCTCGTCCCGCCGCCGGCGTCGACCATCGGCGTCGACGTCCGAGCTCATCGGGCCGAGTCGGCCGGCTTCCACACCGGGGTGTCACCTGCGGGCAGCTCGACGAAGTCGGGCAGCCCCCGGAGCGCCTGCTCCTCGCCGCCGGGTGTGTAGGTCGCGATCAGGCGCAGCGCCTTCCAGCCGGTGTTGAACGTCGAGTGCGGCGTGCCCCTGGGCACCCAGATCGTGTCGCCGGCGACGATCTCGAACTCCGGCCCGTCCCCCACCGTCTGGCGACCGGTCCCCTCGATCACGTAGAGGACCTCGTCGGCCCCCGGGTGCTCGTGGCGGTCGTGACCCTGGGTGGGGTTGATGACGACCTCGCCGAACGACGAGGTGGCCCCCGGCACGGTGTCCGGGGAGACGAACCACTTGATGGATCCCCAGTCGAGGACCATGGTCGTCAGGTCCCGTGGCTTCCTGTGCACGATGCTCTCCTTCGCAGACGGTGGGTGGTGCGTCAGACCGGAAGACTCTTGAACAGCCGCAGCTGGTCGGCGATCGCGCGCTCGTTGGGCAGGCGCTCCATCGACGAGGCGCCGAAGAACCCGACCACGCCGCTGGTGCGCTCGAGGACGGTGCGCACGTCGTCCGGCTCGGCGATCGGACCTCCGTGGCACAGCACGATGACCTCCGGGTCAACGGCGTGGGCGGCGTCGCTCATCGCCTGCACCCGGTCGATGGCCTCGTCGAGGGAGATCGCCGTGGCCGCGCCGATCGAGCCCTTGGTGGTCAGACCCATGTGGGGCACCAGGACGTCCGCGCCGGCCTCGGTCATCGCCCTGGCCTGCTCGACGTCGAAGACGTAGGGCGCCGTCAGCAGGTCCCGCTCGGCGGCCAGCCGGATCATCTCGACCTCCAGGTCGAAGCCCATCCCGGTCTCCTCCAGGTTGGCCCGGAACACCCCGTCGATGAGACCCACCGTCGGGAAGTTCTGGACGCCGGTGAACCCCGTCCGGGCGATCTCGTCCAGGAACTGCGGCATGAGGCGGAACGGGTCGGTCCCGCAGACGCCGGCGAGGACCGGCGTGCGCTCGATGACCGGCAGCACCTCGGCGGCCATCTCCATCACGATCTTGTTGGCGTCGCCGTACGGCATCATCCCGGCCAGCGAGCCGCGCCCGGCCATCCGGAACCGCCCGGAGTTGTAGATGATGATCAGGTCCGCGCCGCCCATCTCGGCGGACTTGGCGGACAGACCGGTCCCGGCACCGGCCCCCACGACGGGCAGGTCCTGCGCGACCTGGCTCCGGAGGGCCTGGAGCGCCTCGGTGCGGTTCATGCGTTCTCTCCTTCGACGAGCGTGTGCAGCCGCTGCGCCATGGCGACTGCGAACTGGGGATCGTTGATGTTCTCCTCGCGGACCACGACCTCGATGCCGGTCCCGGCGAGTGCCTCCCGGAGCGCCGTGACGGCGGCCTGGTCGGCCTCCTGGTCCCAGAAGGGCCCGTCGACGGCGTCGATCGCCGACGTGCCGCCCACCGGGACGAAGACGACGGTGGGGCCGGTGCTGCGCGCCAGTCGTTCTCCGATGGTGCGGCCGATGGAGCGTGCCTCGTCGGCCGTGGTCCGCATCAGGGTCACGGTGTCGTTGTGCACCAGCAGGGTGCGCTCGTCGAACTGGTCCGGCACCGAGGCGCGCGGCCCGAAGTTCACCATGTCGACGGCACCCAGGCTGACCACCTGGGGCAGCCCGAGCTCGGCGGCGGCGGTGAGCCGGCCGGGACCGGCCGAGAGCACACCGCCCACGACCTCGTCGGCGATCTCGGTCGTCGTCAGGTCGAGGACGCCGGCGAAGTAGCCGCTGCGGACCAACGACTCCATCGCCCGACCGCCCGAGCCAGTCGCGTGGAAGACGATGACGTCGTAGCCCGAGGCCTCGAGCTCGACCTTGGCGGTCTCGACGGCCGGCGTGGTGACCCCGAACATGGTCGCGGCGACGAGCGGGCGGTCGACGGCGTCCGCGGGCTCGGACCGTGCCGCGGCGTAGGCGCGGGCCATCGCGCCGGTCGCCACCGCCGCGTTGCGCAGGATCTCGCGCGAGATCACGTTGAGGCCGGCGAGGTCGACCACGCTGTGCATCAGGGTCAGGTCGGTCTCCCCGACGTAGGCCGAGACGTCGCCGCTGGCCATCGTCGACACGAGCAGCTTCGGCATGCCGACCGGCAGCACGCGCGCGACCTCGGCGACGACCGACGACCCTCCGCTGCCGCCCAGCCCGAGGACGCCCTCGACCTCACCGCGCCCCACGAGGCCCGTGGTGAGGGCTGCGGCACCCTGGGCCATGGCGCGCAGGGCGGCACCGCGGTCGCCCGCGGACCGCAGGTCAGCGAGCTGGTGACCCGCGGCGGCCGCGACGGTGGAGGCGTCGAGGTCGGGCTCGACCTCGCTGCCGCCGAGCACGCCGACGTCCATCACCAGGACGTCGGACCCGTCACGCTGCAGACGGTCGCGGACGAACGCGACCTCGGCACCCTTGGTGTCGAGGGTTCCTACGACGAGCACTGCCACGGTCGATGTCCTCCTGCCGACGGCGCGACTTGCCCGCGCCGTGTCCGAGCACCAACACTGTGGCCCAGGAATTGGCCCGGCAAGGGCCAATGCGACCGGCAATGGTCCAAAGGTGGAGGTGCGCCACGAACACCACGGGCCGCATCACGCGCCTGCTGGCGGGGTGGGAGTCCGGGAGCGGCCCCCTCGCGCAGCGCCTGGCCGCCGCGGTCACCGACCTCGTCGACCAGGGCGACCTCCGCGACGGCGACACGATGCCGTCCGAGCGCTCGCTCGGCGCCGCACTCATGATCAGTCGCGGGACGGTGACGGAGGCCTACAACCTGCTGCGGGACGCCCAGGTGGTCGAGAGCCGGGTCGGCAGCGGGACGTTCGTCACGTCGGTCGGTGGTCGCGGTGGGGGCGGTCCTCGGGGCGACGCGCGGCTCACCAGCTTCGGCAGCCACCCGGTGCCGCGACGCCACGACCTCTCCAGCGGCGCGCCGGGGGGCCTCGACCTCGTGGTCGAGCACAGCGACCGGGTGCTGCGGCAGGCGCGGCTCGCCGACCTGGTCGCGGACGACGGCTACGAGCCGGCCGGCCTGCTCGAGCTGCGTGAGGCGCTCGCCGGCTACTACGCCGACCTCGGGGTCGCGACGTCGGCGGAGGAGGTCCTGGTCACCTCGGGATCCCAGCAGGGCCTGGCGATGGTCGCGGCTGCCCTGGTCCGGCCCGGCGACGTCGTCCTGGTCGAGGACCCGTCCTACCGGGGCGCGCTGGACGCGTTCCGCGCGCAGGGTGCCCGGCTGGTGCCGGTCCCGGTCGACCACTCCGGCCCGGACCTCGAGGTGCTCGAGCGGCTGGTCCGCCAGCTCAAGCCGCGCCTGTTCTACTCGCTGCCGATCGCCCACAACCCGACCGGCTCGGTAATCACTCCCGCCAGGGCCGCCGGCCTGACCCAGATCCTCTCGGGGTCGCGGACCATCCTGCTCGAGGACGGGTCCCCCGCCGACCTCATGCTCGACGCGGACCGCCCACCGACGCCGGTCGGTCACGGACTGCCGCCGGAGCAGTGGGTCGCCCTCGGCTCGGTGTCGAAGCTCTTCTGGGGCGGGCTGCGGATCGGGTGGATCCGTGCCCGATCCTCGTTCCTGGATCCGCTGGTCCGCGCCAAGGCCGTCGCCGACCTCGGGAGCTCGCCACTCACGCAGCTGGTGGCCGCGTCCTGCTTGTCCGTGGTCGACGAGGCTCGCGCCGCGCGCCGGCGCCAGCTGGAGACCGGCTACGCGGCGGCCGCCGCGATCCTGAACGCCGACGCACCGGAGTGGTCCTTCACGCGGCCCGGCGGCGGCAGCGGGCTCTGGGTGCGCGTCCCCGGCCTGGACGCCTCGGCGTTCGGGCAGCACGCGCGACGTCACGGGATCCTCGTCAGCCCCGGTCCCGTGTTCTCGGCCGTCGAGGGGTGTCGCGAGTACCTGCGGATCCCTTTCTGGCGCGAGCCCGACGCGCTTGGTGACGGCCTGACCGACCTGATCGCGCTGTGGCGCGATCACCAGCGAGCCCCCACCCTCGGCACCACCGCCGGTCCGAGGCACCCGTCGCCGTGACCGCGTCCTGGGTCGCGACGCACCGGTTCTGCTTCGAGATGTCGGTGGCCGGGTCTAGGCTCGCACCGCAGGTCACCAGGGCCGCCGGAGAGGAGAACCACCGTGGGTTCCGATGCCTTGGCCATCGCTGCCGCCGTGGCCTTCCTGGTGGCGGTGCTCGTCGTCGTGTTCCTCCCCCTCGTCATCCTCGCGAGGCGGGACCGGAAGCGGGGCACGAAACGGCGCTCCGGCAACGGCGACTCGAGCATCTCCAGCTCGATGAACGACATCATCAACCTGAGCTGAGTTCCGGCTCGGTCGCCGCACGGTGACGGCAGTACGCGATCCTGGCGAGGGTCGAGGACCCGAGCAGGACTGGTGAGGGTCAACTGGAAGTCGGTCGTGCAAAGCCTGCCGCCCAGCGAGTTCCATGCGTACTGGGCAACAAGCATCCGTCTCCTAGGCTCGACCCGTGTCTCCCGACGACGTCCGCGAGCTGGCTCGCGAGGCACACGCACGTTGGACGACCCTCGAGATCGTCCACCGGTCCCCAGACGAGGAGCTCCACGCCTGGCTCCGGCACGGCGAGCTCGACGCGGTCCGACTGCCCCGGGGCGAGCGAATCCGCGAGCGCGGCGCACCTCCGTCGAGCTTCCAGCTGCGCGACGTCGAGCCGTACCCGACCAACTACCAGTGGTCGGCGATGCTCGACCCCTACGAGCTGAGCAGCGGGGTGACCATCAGTGACGTCCGCCCCGGCGAGCTGTCCGGGCGCCCCACGGTTGCTTTCACGGCTCGCGCCGAGGAGGGCTACGACCCGATCTGCGCCTGCTGCCCCTTGGTCTTCTCCGAGGTCTCCGAGCGTCTCGAGCGCGGCGACTCATGGCGGGCGCGCCCCGGTGAGGTGCCAGATCACGTCGAGGTGGCGCTCGACCTCGAGATCGGCATCGTGGTCAGCAGCCGCGACCACGGCGGCCGGCTCGCCGACTGGTTCACCAACGAGATCGTGTCCGCGACGTAGCGACCGGTGACTGCCGTCAGACGCCGCCCGGCCGTGCGCGGGTGCTACCCCACGACGCTGACGGCCACGGTGACCGGTCCAGCGATCGTGGCGAGACGGTCGGCCGCGTCGCCCGTCATCCGGCCGAGCACGACGATGCCGGGGAAGTAGGACTGGTCGCCGTGGTAGAGGACGAGGTCGTTGCCGGGCGCGTAGTAGCCGAGGTCTCCGATCTCCGGGTCTGCACCGTCGGGTTGACCCTCCAGCGAGAGCGGTGTGGGGAGGGGGCCGGTCTTCTCGACGCCGCCGTGGTCGGTCATGTTCACGGTCAGGGGCAGCTGCGCGAGCAGGTCTCGTGCGGCGGCGCTGTCGTCGAGCTCGACCTCGACCTGCTGGCCGCTGACGACCAGCCGGAGCCGGCGGTTGCCGGTCTCGGGTCGCTGGCTGCTGTCGGCATCAGCTCCTGGGGGCGGCGGCGTCGCCGGTGAGGACCTGGGCGTCGCGGTCGCCTCGCCAGCCCCCCGCCCGGATGTCGGGGTGCTGCCGCTGGGGGCACCAGGTGTCTCTGGCGTGCTGGTGCCGCCGCACGCGGCCAGCGCCGTCAGCGCGAGCGACGCGAGGCAGGTGAGGACGACGGAGCGGACGCCCTTGCTCATGGTCGGGTCCGGCTCTCTGCCGGCGGTCGGGGTCAAGGCTTGACGAGGATCTTGAGGGCCTCGCGGTCGTCCATGGCGCGGTAGCCGTCGGGGACGTCGTCGAGGTTGATGGTGCGGTCGAACACCCTGCCGGGCTGCACGGTGCCGTCGAGGACCGCGGGCAGGAGCTGCTCGATGTAGGCGCGGGTGGGTGCCGGGCCGCCGGTGAGGGTGATGTTGCCGCCGAACAGCGAGGTGAACCCGACGGGGGCCTCTTCGTACTGCGGCACCCCGACCCGGCTGATCGTGCCGCCGGGTCGGACGACGCCGCAGGCCTGCTCGTAGGCGGGCATGTGTCCGACGGCCTCGAGGACCACGTGGGTGCCGTGACCGCCCGTGAGGTCGCGGACCTTCGCGACGCCTTCCTCGCCGCGCTCGGCGACGACGTCGGTGGCACCGAACTCGCGACCGAGGTCGGTGCGGGACTGGTGGCGTCCCATGAGGATGATCTGCTCGGCGCCGAGCTGCTGGGCCGAGAGCACGGCGAGCAGGCCGACGGCGCCGTCGCCGATGACGGTGACGCTCTTGCCGGCGCTGACACCGCCACGGACGGCGGCGTGGTAGCCGGTTCCGTAGACGTCGGAGAGGGTCAGCAGCGAGGGGACGAGCTCGGAGTCGGGCGCGACGGGGAGCTTGACGAGGGTGCCGTCGGCGAGGGGGACGCGGACGAGCTCGGCCTGGCCCCCCTCCTGGGGCAACGTGTCCCAGAAGCCGCCCTTCTCGCAGGAGGTGTGCAGGCCCGCGCGGCAGAACTGGCAGGTGCCGTCGGAGTAGGCGAAGGGGGCGACGACCAGGTCGCCCTTGGTCAGGGTGGTGACGTCCGCGCCGACCTCCTCGACCACGCCGATGAACTCGTGGCCCATCCGGGCGGGCCCGGCCTTGGCGGGCAGGGAGTGGTAGGGGTGCAGGTCGCTGCCGCAGATGCAGCTCGCGGTGACGCGGACCAGGACGTCGGTGGGCTGCTCGATGATCGAGTCCGGGACGGTCTCGACCCGGACGTCGCCGGCGGCGTACATGAGCGTTGCTCGCATGGTGGTGGTTCTCCTCGGGTGTGGGGACGGGTCTAGCGGGTGGGCGTGTCGGGGCGGGCTCCGAGCACCATCAGCACGGGTTCTGTGACGCCGCCCGGCGGCGGCCCGGGGGCACGCCCGCGAGTGCCGTCACAGCGAGGCGGAGGGCGCCGGCGATCGCCGGTGGGCGCCGCCTCGTGCGAGCCGTCCGTGGCGCCCCAGGAGGATGACCGGGACCAGGACCAGTGCGGCGGCGACCACCCCGACCAGCGCAGGGCTCGCGTCGCCCAACGAGGTGGTCAGCAGCGCCCCGGTCACTGCAGTTCCGACCGCGGTGCCGGCGTTGAACATCGAGGTGGCCATCGCGCTCGGCAGGGTTGCTCCGTCACCGCCGAACCGGACAGCGAGGGCGACCAGCACGGGGTTGGCCGAGAGGCCGACGAGGCCGAGGAGCCCGAACAGCAGCACGGCGGGCACCGTCGAGGTGGCGACCGTCAGGAGCGCGACGGTGACGAGGGTGACGCCCGCGGCCGTGGCCAGGACTGCGAACGGACGGCTCTCCCCGAGGCGACCGCCGGCGAGGTTGCCCACGAAGGTCCCGAGGCCGAACAGCACCAGCGCCAGCGGGACGAGCGAGACGCCGAGACCAGCCCGGCCGCCGAGGAGCGGGGAGACGAAGCTGTAGACCGACATGACGCCGGCGTTGATCGCCGCGCAGGTGAGCAGCACCAACCAGAGCCTCGCGGACCGGAGCGAGGCAACCTCGGCGCGCACCGACGGCCGAGGCCGTGCGTCCGCACCGGTCGGGTCGGCCGGGACCTGACGAGCCACGACGACGGCGGCGAGGACCGCGAGGGCCGCGAGGGCCCAGAAAGGTCCGCGCCACCCGATCGCCTGCCCCGCGACCGCGCCCAACGGGACGCCGACCACCGTGGAGAGCATCCCGCCACCCAGCACGATGCCCAGCGCGGTCGAGGCCCGTCCGGGGCCAGCGATGCGGGCGGCCACGACCGCGGCGACGGCCCAGAAGGTGCCGGTGGCCACGGCGGCGACGAACCGGCTGGCGAGCAGCAACCCGAAGCTCTCCGTCGCTGCGGAGACGACGTGCGCGGCGGCGTACACGGCCAGCGCGGAGGTCAGCAGGACGCGCCGCGACAGCCGCAGCGTCAGCATCGGCAGCACCGGCGCCCCCAGGATCATCCCGACCGCGAAGGTGGTGATCGCCAGGCCCGCGCGGGCCTCCGTCGTGCCGAAGTCGGCCGCAAGCTCGGGCAGCAGACCGGCGACGATGAACTCGGTGGTGCCCATCAAGAAGGTCCCGGCGCCGAGGACGTAGACGACGAACGGCAGCCGGGCCTGCGCGGGACCGGCGCTGCGGTGGGGCCCGGCCGACGGCGTGGGCGCGCTGCCGGATCGCGCGGGCGCAGACGGGGAGGTGGACACGAGGAGACCTTCCAGGACGAGGACGAACGAGGGTGGACCAGGCGGTCCTCAACCTCGTGACCCCAAGTCAACCCGCGTCCGCGGCTGCGCGGGAGTCACTGGTGATGGGTGTACTCACAGGGCACCCTTCGACCCTGCGCGACCCAGCCCGTCGTGCCTAGGCTTGACGGCATGGACAACCGTCAGGAGGTGCGTGAGTTCCTCACCACCCGCCGCGCCCGGATCACCCCCGACCAGGCCGGTCTGCCCACCAGCGGCTCCCGCCGCGTACCCG
The DNA here is from genome assembly GCF_005954645.2 of Nocardioides sp. S-1144. NCBI lineage: Bacteria > Bacillati > Actinomycetota > Actinomycetes > Propionibacteriales > Nocardioidaceae > Nocardioides > Nocardioides dongxiaopingii. The sequence continues at coordinate 137,827 of NZ_CP040695.2, read as the reverse complement.
GGCTACGACGCAGCGAGGTCGCCACCCTCGCCGGGTTGAGCGTGGAGTACTACGCCCGCCTCGAGCGCGGCCAGATCGCCGGCGCCTCCGCCGGCGTCCTCGACGGCCTCGCCCGCGCGCTCCAGCTCGACGAGACCGAGCACGCCCACCTCCTCGACCTGGCCCGCGCCGCCGACGGCATCCCCACCTCCGCCCGAGCCCGCAGGCGCCCGCCGAGCAGGGCCACCTCGCGGCCCAGCCTCCACTGGACCCTCGAGGCGATCACCGACGCCGTCGCCTTCGTCCGCGACCCCCACCAGAACCTGCTCGCCACGAACACCCTCGGCCGCGCCTTCTACACCCCCGTCACCGGCGACCCCCAGCAGCCCCGCGAACAGAGCCCAGGGCGCCCGCCCAACCTCGCCCGGTTCCAGTTCCTCGACCCCGCCTCGCGCGACTTCTACCCCGACTGGGACACCTTCGCCGAGATGTGTGTCGCCAACATGCGCACCGAAGCCGGCCGCGACCCCCACGACCGCGGCCTGCAAGACCTCGTCGGTGAGCTATCGACCCGCAGCGACACCTTCCGCCGGCTCTGGGCCGCACACGACGTGCGCACCCACGGCGCCGGCACCAAGCGCTTCCACCACCCCGTCGTCGGCGAGCTGACCCTCGCCTACGAAGAGCTCGCCATCACCGCCGAACCCGGCCTCGCGCTGTACATCTACACCGCCGAACCCGGCTCACCGTCCCACGACCGACTACGGCTCCTCGCGTCCTGGGCCGCCTCGAACCCCACCGCAACGACCTCGACCACAACACCGTAGGAGCACACATCGTGCACATCACCCGAAGCAGCACCGCCACCGCCAAGGGACCCGCCGACTGGTTCACCGGCGACGTCTACATCGACGCCGTCGCCGCCGCCCCCTCACCGTCGCGGGTCAGCGCCAACCTGGTCCACTTCATGCCGGGCGCCCGCACCCACTGGCACCGCCACCCCCTCGGCCAGACGGTGTTCGTCACCGAGGGCGTCGGGCTCTGCCAACGCCGCGGCGGCCCCGTCGAGACCATCCGTCCCGGCGACCGCGTCCTGTTCGAGGCCGACGAGGAGCACTGGCACGGCGCTGCACCCGACCGCCTCATGGTCCACCTCGCCATCAACGAGGCCGACGACACCCACGACGTCGTCCACTGGCAGCAACCCGTCACTGACGACGAGTACGCCGCCACGTGACCCTGGACGTTCCCGTCAGGGGCGTTGAGGGTCGACCGCAGGCATCGCCGCTGGTTTGACAGGCCGGTGCCTGGGGCGGGGAGGATCGCCGGCCGGGTGACCACACCTCGGGCCCGCACGATCTCGACCACGTCGGGCCGAGCGGTGCGCGACGACCCGATCGACGCACCGCACCCACCAGTCCTGAGATCCGCGGGTTCGGCCGCACGCGGGGACGGCAACGGTGAGACTCCTCACCGGCGCGGCCCGGAACAGACCCGGAGGCGTGGGCGCTGCACAAGACATGACTGATCTCTTCGACCCCCTGACCGTCGGTGCGTGGACGCTGGCGAACCGACTGGTGATGGCGCCACTGACCCGCAACCGTGCCGAGGGCACCGTGCCCGGCGACCTCGCGGTCGAGTACTACTCCCAGCGCGCCTCGGCCGGCCTCATCATCACCGAGGGAAGTCAGCCCACCGCCGAGGGCCAGGGCTACCTGAACACCCCCGGCTTCCACACCCAGCAGCAGATCGCCGGGTGGCGCCGGGTGGCCGAGGGGGTGCACGCGAACGGCGGCCGTATCGTCGCGCAGCTGATGCACGTCGGTCGCATCTCCCACCCCGACAACACCGGCGGCGAGGAGATCATCGCCCCGAGCCCGCTGGCAGCCCCGGACGAGATGTTCACCGCCGAGGGGATGAAGCCGTTCCCGACCCCGCGCGAGATCACCGTCGAGGAGATCCCCTCGATCGTCGAGGGCTACGTGCAGGCCGCACGCAACGCCGTCGCGGCCGGCCTCGACGGGGTCGAGGTCCACGCCGCCAACGGATACCTGATCCACCAGTTTCTGGCGCCTGGTTCCAACCACCGCACCGACGAGTACGGCGGCTCGCCCGAGCACCGTGTCCGCTTCGCCCTCGAGGTCACCCGTGCGGTGGCCGAGGCAATCGGCGCCGACCGGGTCGGCATCCGCATCTCACCCGCCCACAACATCCAGGGCGCCACCGAGGAGGACCCGGCCGATGTCGCCGTGACCTACCGGCTCCTGATCGAGAGCCTCGCCCCGCTCGGACTGGCCTACCTCAGCATCCTCGCCGACCCGAAGCAGGAACTCGTCCAGGAACTACGCGGCTCCTTCGGCGGCGTGGTCTTCGCCAACGACGGCTTCGGCGAGGTCACCACCCGCGAATCGGCACAGGAGATCCTCGACAAGGACCTCGCCGACGCCGTCGCCGTCGGTCGACCCTTCCTGGCCAACCCAGACCTGCCCGCTCGGTGGCGGACCGGCGCCGCGCTCAACGAGCCGAACCCCGACACCTTCTACGGCGGCGGCGCCGAGGGCTACACGGACTACCCGTTCCTCGACAGCTGATCGAGCTGAGCGCCCGACCACGCGGCAGCACCCCGAGACGCTTGGACACGGGGAAGGACGGCGCCTCGCGCCCCGCACACGATCGGCCTCCTGATGCCATCGACCCTGTCCATGGTCACTCGCTGCTGGCGCCTGGTCACCCACGAAGGTTTCGGCCAGACCGACGCCCTGACCGGATGGGAGCCGCGACGGGACACAGGACGGCCCCGGGGACGATGTCCCCGGGGCCTCTGCGTCTGAGGATCGGGACTCGCGTCCCGACCGTCCGAGCTGGCAGGCCACCCCAGCTGGTGAGAAGTCACCTGGCGTGGTGGATCTGCCGCCAAGTGTCCGCTTCCTCGACCGGTGTGACCATGGCCCGATCGGTGGGCCGGCAGATGGTCCAGATTGACTAGAGGGACGAGCCGAACGGTTCGCTGAGATCGTCGCCCGTGGTGCGGTCGGCGGTCGCAACGAGGGTGTAGCCCTCGAGCAGGCCGTGATGGACGCCCCAGAGCACCGCCTGTGTCCGGGTGGCGACGCCGATCTTGCGGTACGAGGTCCGGATGTAGGTCTTCACGGTGTTGATGCCGAGATAGAGGGTTGCGCCGATCTCCTCGTTGGACTTGCCGCTGGTGATGAGACGCAGCACCTGCAGCTCACGCTCCGACAGCTCCGTCGGGTCGCACCCGGCGAGCTCGAACGGGGTGCTCACGGCTCCGACCTCCTCGTGGCCGCGGACACCCGTCGGGCTTCGAGGGGCCATTCCCAGTACTACACCCATCCGGCACCCCGACGGGTGGCGGAGGAGCGTCATCTCACCCAGCTGACTGGGAATCTCTCCTATGGGCACTGTCTCGGTTACCGCGAGCCTCCAGACCCGGGTGGGCGTCCATCCCGCAGGAGGAGCCTTGCGTTGTCGCCGCGTCCCTGGCCCGAAGCGTGAGCCAGGGACACGGCCCTGGGCAGGGTAGGCCGCGATCCGCCGCGGGCATCTCCCTGGGTGTCTGCGCTTCTCGCAGCTCGTGAGAACGAAGCCACACATCCGCTGCGCACTTCGCTTCATCGAACCTCGGGTCGCGCTAGTCGTGCTGCTCTAGCTGGAGGATCCCTCGAGCGAGATCAGGCTCGCTGACCCCACCCCGTCGAGCTGCTTGTTCGATCAACGCTCCGGGCGGTTTCGCGGTCGATGTTGTGCCTACCCGTCAGGACGCCGGTGGCCTGACTGACGCCGACCTGGTCGCGGAGCACCTGCGGGGCGCGTCCGGCGTCGCGGCGGCCAAGACCAGCCTGGGCGCGGTCGGAGACCTGCAGCTTCCGCATCGCCCGGTTGACGTGTGTCTCGACCGTGAACGAGGAGATGAACGAGCGCTCGGCGACCTGATCGTTTGTCTGTCCGTGAACCAACCGGGCCACGATCTCCCGCTCGCGCTCAGTGAGCTCGTTGAGGCTGCGCGTTTCGTCGACGGTCAACTCGATGGGGCAGTAACCTGCTCCGCCGTGCGGGCTAGGTGCCAGACGACGGCGCTTGTTGCAGTTGCCGACAGCGAGGCTCCGCCCGATGCCACTGCTCTCACGGCCCCCACCGGTTCGTGGCGCTCAGCCGACTTACCGAGGGAGCCGTTGGCGCCGGCTTGGAGCGCGACGAGAACGTTGTCGTCCATGTCGAAAGTGGTCAGAAGCAGGATGGCGGTCGCCGCAGTTGCGGGGTCTGTGCGGCGGGGAACCTGGAGCGCGAGGCGCCGGCCGGCCAGCGCAACCCTGTGGGGAGCTGGCCGCTCAGAGCGGGTCTGCCGGACGCGCGCCGGTAGACGACCCTCTGGCGGCGACGGGCGCCTCGGCCCAGGTGGGCCATGATGTCCGAAGTGGGCATCGGCCTACCCGACGAACGGACGTAGACGTGGGTGCCACCGATGATCTCGGCGTAGTTCTGGAGGATTCTCCGGCTGCGGTGCTTGTGGTCGACCTCGGCACGCGGCGGGTGGTGCACGCCAACGACATCGCCAAACAACTTGCCCCGGGTCTGCGCCTGCCGTTGGGGTTGGACGCGTGGTCGGACGCAGCCGAGCTGCGCGACCCTGAGGGCGCCGAGCTGTCCGAGACCGATCACCCGCTGTCACGGGTGGCGCGCTCGGAGTCCGTGGCCGGTCAGGCCGTGTCCGCTGCGCGCCGCAGCGCGATGGGTGCCCGTCGGGAGCCGCTTTGGATGGTTGCGATGTCGATGACGGACGCGCCTATGCTCGATGGCCATGCCTTGGTCGTCCTCATCCCGCTGCGTCACTCGCGGGTGGCTGCGCTGCTGGAGGCCGAGGCCCCGATCGACCGCGAGGCGGTGACCGCCGAGGTCAGTGAGCTGGTCTTCGGTCACGAGCTGCGGGACCGGGCCTTGAACTCGACCGCGCTGGCCGTGACCGTGGCCAATGCCCTGGACGCCGAACAGGCACTCGTGTGGGTCAACCCGGCCTTCACTGCCACGACGGGATACACCGCCGAGGAAGCCGTGGGCCGCAACTGTCGGTTCCTCCAGGGACCCGAGACCGATGCTGCTGGACGTCGCCGGTTGCGGGAGGCCGTCGAGCAGGGCATCTCAGTGAGCGTCACGTTGCTCAACTACCGCAAGGACGGCACCGAGTTCTGGAACCAGGTCGACCTCAGTCCCGTGCGTGACCCCGAGGACCGCATCGCACTACATCGGGATCCAGACCGACGTCACGCAGCGCGTCGAAGCCGAGATCGAAGGTCGACGCGCCCTGGAAGCCGAACGGGAGGCTCGCGCCGAGGCCGAGTCCGCCCGCAGCCGGGTGTCGTTCCTCATCGAGGCGATGAACCAACTGACCGCCACCCTCGACGTCGAGGAGTCAACTGCCCGGTTGCTGTCGTTGGTGGTCCCGTACCTGGCCGACTGGGCCCTGTTGCTGCCCAGCGACCGCTACGACCAGACGCAGCCGACCAGTCGTCACCGCCACGCCGCGCGGCAGAGACAGGTCGAGGACCTCGCCACCGACCTGCCGACTGGTTTCGCCACGCAAGTGGCCTCCGACCTGTTCTCAGGTCACCGCCGGGTCCAGCTCCTCGACTGCGCCGACCCCGCCGACCTCCTGGGCGGGGCCACTGATTCGCAGGCACCGGGTGTGGCAGAACACCTCCGAACCCTGGGAGGAAGCCAGGCCCTGATCATGGCACTCAGTGGTCGCTCGCATATCCACGACATCCTGGTGCTGGTCAGGTCTCCGGGCCGGCAACCGTTCAACGAGCCCGACGTCGACATGGCGCTCGACCTCGGGCGCCGAGCCGGGATGATCCTGGAGAACGCGAGCCTGTACCAGACGCAAGCACGAATAGCCGAGGTGCTCCAACGCAGCCTGCTGCCGGCACTGACCCCCGTCGCCGGCATCGAGTCCGCCGCACGCTACCTCGCCAACGAGAGCAGCGCTGAGATCGGTGGCGACTTCTACGAGCTCCTCGACTTCCACCAAGACGGGCTTGGCATCGCAATCGGTGACGTCAACGGGCACGACATCCTCGCCGCCGCCGCGATGGGGCACCTCAAGGGACTGCTGCGCGCCGCCGCCTTCGAGGACTTCGCCGCACCCGCCGCCGTGCTGGAGAAGGTGGACCGGCTCATCCTGGGGCTCGGCATGCCCACCATCGCCACCGCCGTCTACGCTCACGTGGCCAGGGACGACGACGGCTGGACACTCACGTGGAGCGGGGCCGGCCACCCGCCGTTGGTCCTCCGCCACCCCGACGGTGCGGTCGAGGTCCTGCCCGTCGAGCTCAACGACACCCTCCTCGGGCTCCAGACCGGTCGACGCACCACCCATGAGATCGCGCTACGGCCCGGCACCACCGTCGTTGGTTACACCGACGGCCTGGTCGAACGCCGCGGCGAACCCCTAGACCACTCCCTAGGACGACTCGCCGAAGCCGTCGGGACAGCACCCCACGCGGTCGAGGAGTTGTGCGACCACCTCCTCGACGTCATGAGCCACGGCACCCGCGACGACGACATCGCGCTGCTCGCCGTCACCCTGGGCTGAGCCGCGCCGCAGCGTTCGACTTCAGCCCGCAACGGCCAGTCACGCATGCACGGAACTCCTCGACCTTGAGACCTCGATCAGGACCCGGGTCCCGCTCCGGGAGTGCGTGAGGTTCGCGGCGGCCGAACTGCGGGTCCTGCCCGACCGAGTGGCGCACGCCGATCTCTGGTCGGATGGACAAGCCCAGCGCGAGCTCGTCCGCGAACGCCCGACAGAGACACGGTCGACGTAGCTCGACTGCCGGTGCGGCTCTGCGAGTTCAGGGTCCGCAGCGTCGGCGGCGGCGGACGCCAGGACGTGCACGCCAACTCCTCGCCTGACGAGCCGGTCTTGCTCTTCGCCGCCCCGCCGGGAGCGTTGCTGCGCGGTGGCCCCGGTCCCGGCCCCGGCACGAGGTCGAACCCCGGGACCCAGACCGGTCGAGGGTCCTACAGCCGGCGATCCGGCACGAGGGCCGGACCTGACTGGTTGCCGACCAATCCGCACAGCGCTGTACTCCGAACGCATGGTGGGCTCGCGCTCGGGCCTGGCTGGGGGGTTGCCCGGTCGCGGGCCCAATCCGCCTGATCGCGGCCCGCACCCCAGTTCTGCGGGACCTCGGTCTCGTCGTTCACCGGACGACTGGCAACGACCCAGCCCTCCCACCCGCCGGCTCTGGTCCACCGCCACCCCAGGAGCAAGCCGGACGCCGCCCGCCGGTGTCGATGACCCGCACCCCAGGCAGCATCGGATCGTGAAGAAGCACGTGCTCGAGCGAGCGACGGGCCTGCGTCAGTGTGCGGTGCTGCCGTCGATGCACTGCCGCAACAGGTCGGCGTGGCCACAGTGCCGCGCGTACCACCGCCGGGTCCGCGACCGCGCGTCACCACGTGACCTTGCCACGTCAGCGGTCAGACGCCGCATGCCCGAGCGCGCCCGTACCTGTCGCGGTCTGTTCCCGCCCACTACTCGGCCCCATTCGATTCATCCCTACCCGTGCCCGCGACACCGGAGGTGGTGCGACCCATCAGTGACGAACAGGTCTCGCATGAAGGCGACAGGATCCCTGGATTCGGGCAGAGGCCGCCCACGCGGTCGAGTTGCCGGAGGGATTGTCCGGAGGCGGATCGTCAGGATCATCCGCACCCGGGTTGGGCGGCGCTTCGGCCGGCGGGGCTTCGGGGCGACTCGTGGCCGAGACGCTGGACGCGGGCAACCAACGGGCCGCGTCGTCCAACCCGACGGCGGGCAGCTCGGCGCGAGGGGTGAACCGCTCGGTGGTCATGACGACCTCGGGCGTCGGGCGTCGCGCTGCCCCTGGTCGTAGGACTCGACGCCGCCTTCGAACCATGCCCGCACGGCAAGACCACGAACCGTGTCACACAGATCCGCGCCTGCCTCGATGGCAGCAGCGGCCTGGTGCACCAGGAACAGGACCATCGGATCCCCCGGGGCCGGCCACGGGTTCTCGGTGAGCTGAGCTTCGCGAGGATTTGCCCAGGTCCGCTGGTCGAGGTCCTGCCCGATGACCTTGGCGAGGGCTGCAGTGGCAAGCATGGGCGGGATCGGGGACATCTGGCTCGGCGCACGAGCTGTAGGTCTCGACGGCGCTACGACGTGGACCTGCGCGGCCCAGCCGGCAGACCTCCGCTCCCCCGCGCCCGCCACCGGTCCGTCGTCCGGGACGGCGGCGCGACGTGGGTGCACGGGGTGCACCTCAAGCACCGGGCGCGGTGATCGGTCAGGTGCCACGCGGCGTCGACGGCCCCACGTGACGATCGCGTGTGCGCGCGTGCGGACGCCGAGCTTGCGGTAGGCCCGGTTGAGGAGCTCCTTGATCATGGCCTGCGGAACTTCGAGCCGCTCGGCGATCTCGTGGTTGGCGAGCCCGCTCACGACCAGATCCAGGGCCTCGCGTTCTCGCTCCAGGAACGGGCGGAGTAGGTCCTCGTCGTCGGCGCTCACCATGCGCACCACCACGGGCTCCCGCTCCTCCACACGACCTTGGCGGGGCAGTTCGAGAAACTCAGCACTTCCGACCAGCATCGGAACCCTCCGGATAGGCGAGCTGACCGATCACCCCGGCGCGCAACCAGAGGAGTGAAAGGTCAGACGCGAGGTTGCGCGGATTGCGCACCATCGGGTCCGGGATGGCGTCATCAGGATGACGCCCTCACACTAGGCCCGGGGCAACCCCAGGGCAATGGTTGCCGCTCGTGGTTCCGGAGCGGCTTGTTTCTCCCGGACCGGGTGATCGGACTCCGGTCAGGCTGCACAGCGCATCAACCCCCATCTGCGTTCCACCAGCGGTGGCGACGCCAGGGCGCCCGAGCCGGCGAGCAACCGAGCTTCAGGGTTGGCCGACGGAGCGGCCTTGTCGGTTCGACCCGTCGGGTTGGTGTAGACACATGGGCGACACCCCCGAACGGCGAGCGTGGGCTACAGCGTCGCCGCGGAATTCTCTCGAACGCCGGTGGTCCCGCCTACAGGGTGAAGGGCCAGCACCTCGGGTCACGGGCCGGGCAGTGTGTACCGCGGATCTCTGCTCAAGGACGATCTCCGTGGTGAGCGAGGTCAAAGCACGTGCAGAAGTCAGGCGTGCATCCCCCGTAGGGTTACGTCAAGCGGCGCGTCGACCACCTCAGCAGCCGACTCCCCCGCTTTCGCACGCGATCATGGCCGAAAGCTCACCGACGTCGCTGCAGAAGTCGTCAGCCGTGACCTGCGCAGCACGACGGTGCTCGAGCACGCTCGCGCACGACTGTCGTAGGAGGACGGATCTAGGCAGACACGCACCCTCCGGACGGGATTGTCAGGGTCACGGTTGTGCCCTGACCGAGAACGGACTCGAGTTGAACGGTTCCTCCGTGGTCCTCGGCGATGCGGCGAACCAGGGAGAGACCGATGCCAGAACCTGGTGTTGCTCGTGCGTGGGAGCTCTGACTTCGGTAGAACGGATCGAAGACAGCATCGTGCTCGTCCGCGGCGATGCCGAGACCGGTATCGGTGACTTCGAAGATGACGTTGACGTCGTGTGAACGCACATCGAGTCCGACGGATCCACCGTCGGGGGTGAACTTCACGGCATTGCTCAGCAGGTTGAGTAGTGCTCGTTCCAGCTGCAAGGGATCGGCCGAGACCACGATGCTGCTGCGGGAGACACTGACGGACGTGACGAGATCACGCCCCACCAGTTCCGGCCGAAGACCTTCCCAGGCCTGGCTGGCCAGGGCCACGACGTCGACCAAGGGTCGAACGCGGTGACTGGCAGTGGCATCGATGCGCGCCAAGTTCAGCAGGTCCTCGATGAGGTCGAGCAGGCGCCGGCTGTTGCGGTCGACGCGATCAATCATCCCGGACTGGGCGGTGGACAGTTCTCCGGCGGCACCGTCGGCAAGGAGCTCGGTGTAACCCAGGATGCTGGTCACCGGGGTGCGAAGCTCGTGGCTTGCGGTGGCGATGAATCCGCTGCGGGCAGCGTCGAGTGCCTCCAGGTGCTTGACGATGAACCCTTGCTGTTCGACCGTGTCCCGAAGCAGGTGTTCGGCGCGGCGGCGGGCGCTGACATCGTCTCCCACGACCACGTACGCCTCGACCTCCCCGATGACGTCTCGGACGATGTTGACCTGAACCGAGATGACCCGATGGGAGCCGTCGGCGGCCTCGAGGGTCCAGTCCTTGGCCGTGCCTCCCCCGAGGCTGGCGCTGGGGCTGGCGACCTCGGGTCGAGCGATTCGTGTCAGGTCGCTGAGCGTCCACGCCCCAACGATGGCCGTGGTGTCGTGGTTCAACGCGAGGGCGGCCGCGCGGTTCATCATCGTCACCACCCCCTCGCTGTCCGCAAGGACGATCATGGTGTGCGCTGCCCCGTCGAGGACACTCAGGAGTCGCTGGTGATCGAGGTGCACTTCTCGCCTGCTCAGGCCCAGGGCGATCTTGGTCTCCACGGCGGTCACGAGGTCGCCGAGCCCCACAAGCTGGTCCTCGGTCCACTGGCGCGGCACGACGTCGACCACGCACAGCGCGCCGAGGACCTCGCCGTCTGGATCATGGAGGGGCAGGCCCGCATAGGACACCACGCCGTCCTCCAACACCGCGGGATGCTGGGACAGCACCGGGTGCGCCCGAGCATCCTCGACGACGAGGGGGGCATCGTTGATGACGACGAACTGACACAGTGAGTGCGAGATCGGGCGCTCATCCGACTCTGTCGGCAACCCGTCTGCCCTGTAGGTGCTGGGATGGATCTGGCGGTCCGAGGTGACCAACGAGACGGCCGCACTCGAGGCTGCAGTGGTTTGAGCCGCGAGGCGGGTGATGGCGTCGAGCGCCAGTCTGCGTCGTGCGTCGAGCAACCCCGTCTTTCGCAGACTCATCAACCGGTTCTTGGCGCCGAGCTTGTCGTCTGGGTCCGTGAACGCGAACGCACTGGTCACAGTTGAGCTGGTCATAGAGATCCATCTCCGTGGGGGTCCCTCAGAAGAGCACAGTCTGAGCCGGGTAGCGGCATCCCTAGCAATGTTCCACCAGCCACCGGGTTCGCGCCGGTCCGGACTCGACCTCGACGGGATGCCCCACCGGTTGACAGGCCAGCGGGTGGCACCGGTCAGCGCCGCGAGCGTCGACGGCTCGACCTCGGCCGCCATGTGACTCCGTCGGCACACTGGTCGCGCCCTTGCTCTCGGACGCAGAACTGCCCCAACCGCTGGGAGGCGGATGGGGCAGCTCGCTCCGGCGCGTCGGCCCGGGAAGGGGTCAGTGGCGGCTGGCGTCGTTGCCGTCGTCGAAGAAGTCACGGCTTCCTGAATTGGCCAGCCCCGCGGCTGATCGCGTAGCCGATGATCAGCATCGTCATGAGGAGCCAGGCCTCCTTCGGGCCGAAGTCAGGAGCGCCGTCGTGATGCCGAGGCGACGAGGACTCCCAGGACGGCAAGAACGAAGGCGATGAGCTCGGTGGTCTTGAAGGAGGATGTCTTGACTTCGCGGCTGATGCGGCGGGGGTAGTCGTGGTTGATGACATTGGGGTTCGAGGTGGTGTCTCCTTGATCGTGTCCCCACCAGGGCTGGCCCGCGGTGGACGTGCGTCCCGTCGATGTGAGCGGTCGACGACCGATGCCTGGCGAGGCGCGGTGCGGACACGCCTGTGCGGGGGAGCGAGGCGGACGCCGGGTGTTGTGCGCACAACCGTCTGCATGCCGACTCCATCAGGGGGCACCGGAGGAGGTCACTGGATGGTCCCGCGCCACCTCGGGCGGATTCGTCCACGCTGACGGGTCCTCGCACCCGCCTTCACCCGCAGTTGGGCAAGGCTCGTGCGGGGACCGCAGTCCGTCAGTGCGGCACTACCGGTCGCCCGAACACGCCGCGCGTCCGGTCAGGCCTGGTAGGTGAGAATCGAGATGGCGATGTACTGGCAGATCCAGGCCCCGACCGTGAAGGCGTGGAACACCTCGTGGAACCCGAAGTGCGTCGGACTGGGATCCGGGCGTCGAGTCCCGTAGACCACGCCGCCGATGGTGTAGAGAACGCCACCAAGCAGGGTGAGCGCCCCCGCGGCGGCGCTGGTGGCGAACAGGTCGCCGACGAAGGGTGCGATGGACCAGCCGAGCGCGACGTACAGGCTCGTGTAGAGAGCACGTGGAGCGTTGAGCCAGAGCGTGCGAAAGACGACGCCCAGCGCTGCGGCAACCCAGGCGCCGACCAGGAAGGCCTGTTCCCTGACACCGTCGAGGGCCAGGGTGGCGATCGGGGTGTAGGTGCCGGCGATGATCAGGTAGATGGAGCCGTGGTCCATCCGGCGCAGGATCGCCTGGCCACGCGCACCCCACGTGCCGACGTTGAAGATCGCGCTGACCGCGAACATGGTCACCCCGGCGACGGAGTAGGCCGCGGCAGCCCAGCGCGAGGGCGCCGTCGGCGCCAGGCAGACCAGGACGACACCTGCGACCAGCACCACCGGACTGAATCCGGCGTGCGACCAGCCACGGAACCGGGGCTTCAAGGTCAGACGAACGCCCGCGGTTGCTGCTCGTAGCGGTGCTCGTACCGCCGGGTCGCGTCCAGGAGGCACCACGCCGTCGAACACGTCAGTCCGGCCCTGGAGCGGGCCGGAGCAGGCGCCCACCGACGCCAGGACGCGGGCGTGCTCGATCAGGGTCTCTCGGGTCTGCGGGCGTCGCCTCGACCTCGGCGAGCCTGGCGCGGACGAGGTCGCTGGTAGCGGTGAGCAGGAGCGCACCTACCCTCAGGACGGGCACGCCCACCAGCTCGGCCACTCGCCTGGGCGGCAGCCCACCGTAGTAGTGCAGAGCGAGCACCGATCGTTGCTGTGCCCGCCGGCGAGCAAGACTGGATACTGGTTGACGAGTTGACCCTGTGTCCTGGTCACGCGTGGCTATCGCTGCCCGGCACGCTGTGAAGACTCTCAGCACCAGCGTTGTCCGCTCGTTGAACCGGGCGCCGGTCTGCTCGCAGAGCCTGCGACCGCTGTCGTCGCAGGAGTCGAGAAGAACCTGGGCGACGACGGCGCGAGACAGCTCGACGTCGCCGCCCATCAACCGCGCCATGTCCAGGAGGTCGCGACCGTGGACGTCGAGCAGAACGATCGAGTCCATGAAGTGCGGCACGGGCTGCGCCGTCGGGTTTGCGGCGCCGACAGCGGTCCTCGTGCCGGGACCTGGGCTCGTCACCGTCGACCCGCGAGCAACGGGAGCACCGCTCGGCCCACGAGCTCGTCGGCTGGGCCGGCTCGTTGCCGATCGACGTCGGGACAGCCACTCGCTGGGACGCCGGGTCGTGCGCCGCTCCTCCGCCCGGGTTCACGGGGAGTGACGAGGTGTCGGTGCGACGGCGCGAGTCCGAGGCTGGGCACGACGGATTCTGCGTGAGCGAGGAGTCCGTTGCGTACGCACCACAAGATGGCGTGGCTGCGGTTGCGGGCGCCGATGCGGCGGTACGCGGATCGGATGTAGGTCTTGACCGTGTTCACCCCGAGGTAGAGCTCGTTCGCGATGTCGTGGTTGCTGAGCCCCCGGGTGATCGCCAGCAGGATCTCGAACTCCCGGGGCGACAACGCGGAGATCAGCGCGTGCTGGCCGCGAGGGGCACGGGCCGCGGCAGCCAGCTCAGCAGCGGCGAGCACGGCAGCGCGCAGGTCTTCGGTGGCGCAGCCGAGGTCGACGTAGCTCGCGACTCCGTCCACGACGTCCGTCATCGGGTGCTGCGAGTCCGTGAGGCCGATCACCGAGGTCGTCGGTGGTGTCAGGATCTCGAGGTCCAGCGCGCCGAAACCGGTGGCACCGAGGTGGATCAGCGCGACCCGTGGTCGGTGTCGCAGATCGCCGGGCCCCCCGACGTGCACGTCGATGCCCGGCGAGTCTCGCAGCATGGCCGTCACCCCGGCGCTGACGATGGCGCGGGGACTGACGACGAGCAGCGAGACCGGACGGGGCGTCACGGCTTCACCGCACAACACGTGCCACGGCGTGGCAGGTGCCCGAGGTACGGGTAGCGGCAGGGGCCGGGGATCCAGGCCGGGGCCGCCCACCCGGTCGGGCTGCCGGGAGGATTGTCCGGGAGCGAATCGTCAAGGTCATCTGCACCCGGGTTGGGCGGGGGTTCGGCCGACGAGATCTCGGGGCGACTCGCGGCCGACAGGACGGCGGCGGGCCAGCGGGACCCGGCGTAGATCGATCCGGCGGAGGTCAAATCGGCGACGCGAGGAGTCGGTCGCTCGGCGGTCATGTCGACCTCGGACGCCGGGCGTCGCGCTGCCCCAGGTCGTAGCCCTCGACGCCACCCTCGAACCATGCACGCACGGCGAGTCGCCGGATCGAGTCGGTCAGGCTCGCCCCCGCCTCGACAGCGGCCACGGCCTGGTAGACCAGGAACAGGACCATCGGATCCTCCCGAACCGGCCAGGGCGCTTCGGTGAGCTGCGCGTCGCGGGGGTTCGCCCAGGTCCGGGGTTCGAGGTCCTGCCCGATGGCCTTGGCGAGGGCGGCCGCGGTGAGCGACGGCGGGATCGGTGATGTTTGCCGTGCCGCCCGGGTCGAGGGAGCCGGCGGCCTCGGTGTCTGGAACGGCGCGACCCACCCGGCAGGCCTCGACTCGTCTGCGCCCGCCGTCAGGCCGTCGTCCGGGACGCCGCCGCGGTGAGGGCGCGGAGGTTGTGCCTCGAGCGCGGGGTGAAGTGACGAGCCAGGCGACGGGTCGGGTGCCGCGTGGCGCGGATGGCCCCACGTGACGACGGCGTGCGCGCGCGTGCGCACGCCGAGCTTGCGGTAGGCCCGGCTGAGGTGCTTCTTGATCATGGCTTGCGAGATCCCGAGACACTCGGCCATCTCGTGGTTGGCGAGTCCGAGCACCACCAGGTCCAGGACCTCGCGTTCTCGGTCCAGCAGGGCAGACGAGACAGGTGCCCCGGCGCAGGCCGGTTGCGCGGCGGCGGGCACCTGCACGTGCACGGAGTCTCGGCTGCCACCGGCAGGCGCCTGTGAACGGGCCTCCGGCGCAGTCAGGAGGCGCAACGGGACGCCGTCGTCGGCGCTGACCACACGCACCGACGCGGACTCCCGCTCCTCCACGTGGCTCTGGCGGGGCGACTCCAGGAACTCAGCACTTCCGACCAACATCGAAACCCTCCGGCTAGGCGAGCTGACCGATCACTCCGGCGCGCGCGGCCAGGAGTGGCGATAGGTCAGACGCGAGGTTGCGCGAGTTGCGCACCACCGGGTCCGGGATGGCGTCATGGATATGACGCTCTCAACCTAGGCCGCGGGCGACCCCGAGAGCAACGGCTGCCGTTCTGATATCCCGGAGAGGATCTGACTTTCACTCGATGGGGTGATCGGGGCTCCGGTCGGGTTGCAGACGCAGACCGACACCGCTCCGCGGGTTGAGGTGCCAGGCGCTGCTGGGCCGACGACTGGGAGGGAGTTCCAGGGTCGTCCGTACGAACCACTCCCGGTCGTTCGACCGGACGTGCTGTGCCGACCCCGCGCCACGGCGGCGTCCCCCGGGCGGCGAACGTGGTCCCCCGAGGTCACGTCAGAACACCTCGACGTGAACGGGCCCGGCGATGGGCGACATGGGGACAGGGATCGGTCCTCATGGAGGAGCGCATCGCGGACGCTCAGACGTGCGCGCTTCGCGACGTCGCCGACATGTCTCGGCCCCTCACGCATCCACCCCCCTCCCACCCCCCCCCGCGTCAGGCGCAACGGGTATCCCTCGCAGGGGCTATGGTCAGGTGGTCGCGTCCGACCCACCTCGCGCCAGCCGACACGCGAACGTGTTGGGACGGGTCGGGGTGGCGCAGGTGAGTTCAGCCTGTGCGCGACGGGAACCGAGGCGAGGTGGGTGCGTCCGACCCGCAAGACAGGCAGGCGGGAAGCAGTTCACCCAGAACGCTGGGTCATCCTCGGCACCAACGTCCACGATCGGAGGGTTCGCATGACGTCGCTGACCGCCCTCAAGGCGCAGTTGACTGCTGTGGTGACTGGGGTAGCCCAGGGACAGTCCGCGGCAACCGAGCTGTGCCTGGCGTGCGTGGAGTTTCTCGGCGTCGACGGCGCCTCGGTGTCGATGATTCACGAAGGGGCCTCCCGAGGCACCTTCGGGGCCAGCAACGAGATCAGCCGCCGCATCGATGAGTACCAGTTCACCTACGGCGAGGGCCCCTGCCTGGACGCGGTGGCCAAGCAGGAACTTGTGTCGGCACCAGACCTGAGTGCGTCACATGAGCGACGGTGGCCGATCTTCTCCGAGGCGGTTCTCAACGACGGCATCCACGGTGTCTTCGCAGTGCCGATCAAGATCACCTCAGCGTGCGTGGGCGCACTGGACCTGTTCCGCGCCGCACCGGGTCCCCTGGGACCGGAACAGCTGGCCGGAGCGGTCGTGGCAGCCGAGGTGGCGTCGCTGACGCTGATCAGCCTCGTCGGGGATGACGTCGGCCCGGATGGCCGACAGGTCGACCTCGAAACCAGATTGATGACGGACGGCGAGAGCGCTTGGGGGCGGCTGGCCGAGATGGACCGGATCGAGGTCTACCAAGCGACCGGGATGCTCATCTCGCAGCTTGACGTGGACGCCGACGAGGCTCTGATCCGGCTTCGTGCCTACGCCATCGCCAACGGACTGACCGCGAGCCAGGTGGCGTGGGCCATCTTGAACCGCACCCTGGTGCTTGAACGAGATGACCACGACGGACCCGGAGGGGGTCGCTCATGACCGATCGCGCGAACGGCGGAGACACTCGGCGGGAACGCGACCTCATCCGCGCGTTCGTCGATCTGTCGCACGAGCTCGTCGACGATTACGACATCGTTGACATGCTGACCAAGTTGACGGCGAACTGCGCCGAGTTGCTCAACGTCGCATCGGCAGGTCTGTTGCTGGCCGACAGCTCGGGTGTCCTCCACCTGGCTGCCTCCTCCTCCGAACGGGCCCACGACCTCGAGCTGTTCCAGCTCCAGCGCGACGAAGGACCGTGCCTGGACTGCTTCCGGGGAGGCAAACCGATCGTTGTCCCTGAGTTGGCTGCCGCCGAGGATCAGTGGCCAAGCTTCACTCATGCCGCACGCTCGGCAGGCTTCCAGTCGGTCCACGCTGTCCCGATGAGGATCCGGACCCGCGTCCTTGGAGCGCTCGGCCTCTTCGGCGACGGCGTCGGTCGCCTCGATGACGAGGACCTGGAGCTGGCTCAAGCGCTGGTGCACGTGGCCAGCGTGGCCATCATCAACGAGAAGTCCGCAGCCGACCTCGAGACCGTCAACACCCAGCTCCAGCGCGCCTTGGACAGCCGCGTCGTGTTGGAGCAGGCCAAGGGCATCGTCGCCAACGCAGGCGAGGTGAACGTCCGCGACGCCTTCGTCCTGCTCCGGCACTACGCGCGCGACCATGGCCGAAAGCTCACCGACGTCGCCGCAGAAGTCGTCAGCCGTGACCTGCGCAGCACAACGGTCCTGGAGCACGCTCGCGCACGACTGTCGTAGGTCGACCGCAGTTCGGCTCCACTGACCGCACCCCACGTTGACGAGATCGGCCGCTGGTCACGGCCCCTCCGAGCGCAACCGATCGTCCACATCGGCTGGCTGAGCACGCCGGGGCGGTGGAAGCGGGGCCCTGGAGCGGAACCGAGCCGTGGTGTCCTGCCCTGTCGTTCCTGGGATGGAGGCGATCACCTGCGCGGCAGCGGTCAGTAGCGGGACGTCGCGTTGCTGGGACTGCGTCCGCAGGAGTGCCGTTGCGGTGGCCTCGGAGACCTGCGCGCGTTGCATCAGGATGCCGAGGGCGAGATCCAGGTGCCTTCGGCGCTCGATCGCCGCGTGCAAGTCGTCGAGGTCGACGGCCTGTCGACCGACGTCGAGCGCGAGCGTGTAGCTGCTGACCAACTCGTGAGCGACGACTGCCGCCGCTCGGCGTTGATCTTCGTCGAACCCATCGGTCCGGCCCGCGTAGACCTCGAACACTGCCGTTGCACCGTCGTGGGCGACCACCGGAACGGAGATGGATGAGGCAGCGCCGAGGGCCGCCACCTTCGGTCCGTACGCACCCCACCTGTCGTCCGAGGCGAGGTCTGGCACGTACACCGTTTCGCCCCGCTCAAGGGCGGCCAGCCGTGGTCCCGGACCTGTCGTCACCTGCACCCGGCTCAGGCGGGCAGCCAGGGCTGTGCTCGAGCCAGAGGTGACCCGTCCCGCACGGTCCGCAGCACTGACGACGACCCCGGCCACATCGCCGAGACGCTGGTGGATGGAGGCAGCAGTCACCACGACGAAGTCTGCGACCGCCAGCCTGGCTTCAGATCCCCAGGCGCCGGAGGGGGGCGGTCCGTCACCAGGGCCAACAAGGCGGGCATCTGAGGATGCCGCGGCTGGGTCGACTCCCACTTCCACGCGTCGAGCGTTCCAGAGCGGTTCGTCAGACATGAGTCCTCCCGGGGACAGTGGGTCGAGCGAACCGTCCGTCGCGGAGACGGAGCAGAGTTCTCGAACCGGGCGCTTGCAGGCATGGGCTGCGCCACGGAGTCCGGGTGACGGTGTTGGTCGTGCTGTCTCGAGACTAACGACAACAAGCTCCTCACGACAGTGGGCAACGCTCGGAGGATGCGCGCACCGACGCCGACGTCGAGGCGCAGAGCGGTAGAGGCGACCATGACCTGCGCCGCACTCAGATGAGCGGAGACATGTGGGTGACTCCCGGTCAGCGCGTCTCCCGAGGAGCCGCACCGCCGGCACTGCGGTGGGTGGCCAACTTCGCCGTCGATGCCGCACACGGCTACAGGACGCGGCGGCGGGCTCGTTGCCGGCCGCTTGTCCAGGCCACCGCCGTCACCGACCGGTGGGGACCGACCGCCGGAAGAACCGTGAACGGCGGCTTGCCACGGGCGTCATCGCTGGCGTGGGATGGCGAGCCGGTCCTGCCAGCTCAGGTCGCGACCGACGCACCGCGGTGCCTTGAGCGGCCAGGACTCGGCGACCCGCTCCGGGACGAACGCGTCGAGCGCCGCCGCGACCTCGGAGCCCACGTGCTCGTCACGCACCCACCACGAGATGTCGTCGTCCGCGCCCGACTTGTCGGTCGGATCGATGTAGACGCGCCCGAGGAGCTCGCTCGCCTCGACGTCGAACAGCGCATGGTTGAACGACGCATGCGTCTGCGCCTCGTCCCAGTGGTGCTGCAGGTCCTCCCGGTCCTGCTCGGCCGTCATCTGCTCCGGCGGCCATCCCGACGCCTGCCCGTAGATCGACCACAGCCGCTCTCGCCCAACGGCGCCCACGGTCGCAGCTCGGCCAGGCTCCCGGAGTCACCCGCTCGGTCCACTTCGTCGCGAAAGCTCGGGTTGCAGGCTCACCAGCATCAGATGCTTGCGGCATCTCTGCAGGTCAGAGGCTCCAGCTGCCGGCACATCGTCCCCCGGCTCAGAAACGGGCCCACCGGCCGCAACTGACGCAAGACGGCCCCGACCTGCATTTTCGCAGGTCAGGGCCGCCTTGCTCTGCGCGCCTGTAGGGATTCGAACCCCAAACCTTCTGATCCGTAGTCAGA
Organism: Nocardioides sp. S-1144; assembly: GCF_005954645.2. Classification (NCBI taxonomy): domain Bacteria; kingdom Bacillati; phylum Actinomycetota; class Actinomycetes; order Propionibacteriales; family Nocardioidaceae; genus Nocardioides; species Nocardioides dongxiaopingii. The sequence goes on along the minus strand of NZ_CP040695.2, from coordinate 118,206 downwards.
TGCTCTATCCGTTGAGCTACAGGCGCCCGTCGCTCGTCGTGCAGCGACCCCGCGAGGTTACTAGACCGCTGCGGGCTGCTCCTAATCAGTGGCCGGACGACGTCGCGCCGGCCTCCGCGTCGAGGGCGGCGGCGACGCGACGGTGCGCCTCCCAGATCTCCTCGGGGAGGCCCTCGAACTGGCGCAGGTGCTCCTCGCGGAACCCCATCTCCTGCCGCCAGCGCTCGACGTCGATCGTCAGGAGGCGGTCGAGGTCGGCGGCGGGCAGGTCGAGCCCCACCAGCTCCAGCTCCTCGGCCGTCGGGATGACGCCGACCGGCGTCCGGCGGCCGGCGACCTCGCCGGCCTGGTGGCGGACCAGCCAGAGCAGCGGGCGGAGGTTCTCGCGGTAGCCGGGCCACAGGAAGTGGCCGTCCCCGTCGTCGCCGAGGTCCTTCTGGAACCAGTTGACGTGGGCGAAGATCGGCTGCTGGGTGGCCGCGCCGATGATCTTGAGCCAGTGCGCGGCGTAGTCGGCCTCGGCGTAGGCGAGGAAGGGGCGCATCGACATCGGGTCGTAGCGCAGCTGGCCGTCGAGCCCGTCGGCGGCGAAGGTCGCCTCCGCGCCCAGGGTGAGCCCGTCGTACACGCCCTCGGCGAGGTCGGTGATCGCGCGCACGAGCGGCTCGCGGTCACTGGTCCGGCCGCCGAAGATGATCGCGTCGACCGGGACGCCGGCCGGTTCCTCGAAGTCGGCGGCGACGTTCGGCACGTTGGCCAGCGTGGTGGTGAACCGGCTGTTGGGGTGCGCCCACGGGGCGGTGTCACCGTCCTCGCGGTCGGCGATCCGCTCGCCCTTCCAGTCCTCCCAGCCGTCGTCGGTCGGCCGGGGTCCCTTCCCCTCCCACCACACCTCCTGCGTCACGGGGTTGTAGGCGACGTTGGTGAAGATCGCGCCGGTGCCGGGCTCGATCGAGCGGAGCGCGGTCGGGTTGGTGTGCTCGTTGGTGTCCTTGGCGACGCCGAAGACGCCGTTCTCGGGGTTCATCGCGCGGATCCGGCCGTCGTCGCCGACCCACAGCCAGGCGATGTCGTCGCCGTAGAAGTCGACCGTGTACCGCTCACCGAGCGCCTCGGGCGCCAGGGTCATCGCCAGGTTGGTCTTACCCGACGCGCTCGGGAAACCGCCGCAGACGTGGTAGCGCCGGCCGGTCTCGTGGTCGGTGATCCCGAGGAGCATGAACTGCTCGGCGAGGAACCGGCCCGACGCGCGGCCGTCGTAGCAGGCCTGGCGCAGGCCGTGGGCGATCTTGCCGAGCAGCGCGTTGCCGCCGTACGACGAGCCGAAGTGCAGGATCGTCCGCCTGTCGGCGACGGTCACGAAGTAGCGCTGGTCCTCGGGCGTGCCCTGCCCGAGGTTCGGCAGGTCGCCGGTCACGTGGACGGCGCGCACGAAGCTCGCGGGGTCCTCGAGCGAGTCGAGGTGGGCGATGCCGACCCGAGCCATCCGGATCATGTGCAGCACGACCGGCCGGTTGTCGGTGAGCTCGACGCCGGCGGCGTAGGCCTCGAGCGGGGAGCCGGGCGGCGCCATCAGGTAGGGGACGACGTACATCGTCCGGCCGCGGGACTGCCCGCGCATCCGCTCGAGCTGGGCCGCGCCGAGCTCGTCGCCGTCGTGCCAGTTGTTGTAGACGCCGCGGTCGGCCGGGTCGCTGGTGGCGACGATCGTGCGCTCCTCCGAGCGCGCGGTGTCCTTCACGTAGCTGCGCGAGTAGTACAGCCCCTCCCCCGCCGGCCGGAGCTCGCCGGCCTCCAGCGCCTCGGCGACCAGCCGGTCGTCGTCGGCCGCGTCGACGACCTCGATCCGGTCGGGCTCGGTGACCCCGGCCCAGAACCTGACGTACTCGCGGACGTGGGGGTTCTGCAACCCCGCCTGGTCCAGGACCCGCTCGACATCGGCCATCTCGTCGCCCCTTCCCGGCCCCGTCCGGGGCCCGTCTGGCGCGTCACGCTACCCAGCCCGGACGGGTCTCGGGCACCCGGTCAGCTTGGATCGATCCAACACGTTTTGCCTGGTCAGAAGGCAAAAGAGCGCGGTGTGACGCGGGCCACGAGGCGTTGAACGATCCAATATGACCGCCCTCCGGAGCGGGATACCTTCGCCGCACTCGCCAGCAACGGTGCCAGCGACCAGTACCCGCTCGACGGCCTCCAGAGGACTCTCATGACCGCCACGCAGGACCGCACCACCAGCCCCGACCCGAGCACCTTCCCCACCACCCACCAGGGCGTCGTCGACTTCGTCGCCGAGGTGGCCGCGATGACCCAGCCCGACGCGATCCACTGGTGCACCGGCTCCGACGAGGAGTGGACCGAGCTCACCGCGGCGCTCATGTCGACCGGCACCTTCACCCAGCTCGACCCGGCGATCAAGCCGAACTCGTTCTACGCCGCCTCCGACCCGATCGACGTCGCGCGGGTCGAGGACCGCACCTACATCTGCTCGGTCGAGGAGAAGGACTGCGGGCCCACCAACAACTGGATGGACCCCCGGGAGATGAAGGACCTCATGCGCGGGCTGTACGCCGGCTGCATGAAGGGCCGCACCATGTACGTCATCCCCTTCGTGATGGGTCACCTCGAGGCCGAGAAGCCGATGTTCGGCGTCGAGCTCACCGACTCCGCCTACGTCACCGCCTCGATGCGCGTGATGGCCCGGATGGGCAGCAACGTCCTCGAGCGGATGACCGAGCTCGACGCGCCGTTCGTGCAGGCCGTGCACTCGGTCGGGCACCCCCTCGCCAACGGCGAGGCCGACGTGCGCTGGCCGTGCAACGACACCAAGTACATCGTGCAGTTCCCCGAGGAGCGCACGATCTGGTCCTACGGCTCCGGCTACGGCGGCAACGCCCTGCTCGGCAAGAAGTGCTACGCGCTGCGCATCGCCAGCGTGATGGCGCGCGACGAGGGCTGGCTGGCCGAGCACATGCTCATCCTCAAGCTCACCAGCCCGCAGGGCGTGCGCAAGTACGTCGCGGCGGCGTTCCCCAGCGCCTGCGGCAAGACCAACCTGGCCATGCTCGAGCCGACGATCCCCGGCTGGAAGGTCGAGACCCTCGGCGACGACATCGCGTGGATGCGGATCGGGGAGGACGGCCGGCTGTGGGCGGTCAACCCCGAGTACGGCTTCTTCGGCGTCGCGCCCGGCACCAACGAGCACACCAACCCGAACGCGATGTCGACCATCAACAAGGGCAACTCGGTCTTCACCAACGTCGCGCTCACCGAGGACGGCGACGTCTGGTGGGAGGGCCTCGAGAACCCGCCGGCCCGCGCGACGTCCTGGAAGGGCGAGCCCTGGACGCCCGAGTCCGAGGAGCTGTCCAGCCACCCCAACAGCCGCTACTGCACCCCGATCAAGCAGTGCGACATCCTCGCCGCCGAGTACGACGACCCGCGCGGCGTCCCGATCGACGCCATCCTCTTCGGCGGCCGGCGCAAGACGACCGTCCCGCTCGTCTTCGAGGCCCGCGACTGGACCCACGGCACCTTCCTCGGGGCGACCCTGTCGTCGGAGACCACCGCGGCCGCCGTCGGCGCGGTCGGCGTGGTGCGCCGCGACCCGATGGCGATGCTGCCCTTCATCGGATACAACGCCGGCGACTACTTCAGCCACTGGATCAACGTCGGCAAGAACAACGACGCCGCCAAGCTGCCGCGGATCTTCTACGTCAACTGGTTCCGCCGCGACGACGAGGGCGGCTTCCTGTGGCCCGGGTTCGGCGAGAACAGCCGGGTGCTGAAGTGGGTCGTGGAGCGCATCGACGGCCAGGCCGCCGCGGTGGAAACGCCGATCGGCCACGTGCCGGCACCGGGCTCCCTCGACGTCGAGGGTCTCGACCTCACCGACGAGGCGCTCGAGGCGGCCCTCGCCGTCGACGTCGACGAGTGGCGCGCCGAGGTCCCGCAGATCCAGGAGTGGTTCGAGAAGTTCGGCGAGGACCTCCCGGCCGTCCTCTGGACCGAGCTCGACGGCCTCAGGGCCCGCCTCGACGGCTGAGCCCCGACGCCACCGACGACGCGCCACCGACGACGCCCCGCCCCCGATCGCGAGGGCGGGGCGTCGTCGTCTCAGTAGGATCACCCCACGCTCGGGACCAGCGACACGGAGGTGAGGGCAGCACCATGACGTACGGTCCCGACGAGCGCGCGCTGTTCCAGGACGGCGCCGCCACCCTCTACGAGGCGATCGTCTCCTCCGGCGGCATCGACGAGGGCGACCCCCGGATCAGCGCCACCGGCCCGAAGCGGCCGGCCTTCGACCTGCTGGTCGAGCTCGGGCTCGTGCAGCTCGACCAGGACAGCGAGCGCTGGAACCCCGAGGACCCCGCCACCGTGCAGTCCCGCGTGGTCTCCCCGCTCAGCCAGCAGGCCTCGACGCTGCTGACGGAGTCCTCGGAGTGGGCGCGGGCCTTCGGGGCGCTGAGCCAGTCGTGGCGACGCTCACCGCTGTCGACGGCGCGCGGCCCCTTCACCTACCTGCACCTGGACGCGATCGGCCCGTTCCTGGCCGGCCTGGTGTCCGAGGCCGAGGAGGAGATGCTCACCGCCCAGCCGCAGACCGGGCGCGACGCGGCCTCGCTCGCGGCGGCCGCGCTGCGGGACACCGCGATGCTCGAGCGCGGCACGAAGATGCGCACGCTCTACCAGCACAGCGCCCGCCGCAGCTCGTTCACGGCCAAGTACGTCGCCGCGGTCACCGACCGCGGCGCCGAGGTGCGCACCCTCGACGAGTTCTTCAACCGGATGATCGTCGTCGACCGCCGGGTCGCCGTGATCCCGGCCAGCGACGACCTGCAGAGCGCGATCGCGGTCCGCGAGCCGTCGGTCGTGGCCTACCTCGTCGACATCTTCGAGCGCACCTGGGAGCGGGCGAGGCCCTTCACCAACCGCGAGACCACGACGCTCAAGGACATCGCGGCCGAGCAGCGGGCGATGACGATCCGGATGCTGATCGAGGGTCACTCCGACCCGGTCAGCGCCAAGCGGTTGGGCGTCAGCCCCCGCACCTACGCCGGTTACGTCGCGGACCTCAAGGGCGAGTACGAGTCGGAGACCCGCTTCCAGCTCGGCTACGCCATGGGGCGTGCCGGCGTGTCCGGGCACGAGGCCGTCCCGGAGCACGACGAGACCTGAGGCGCCGTCGGCGCCCCAGGCCTCGAGGAGGGTGAGCTGGTGGGACTCAGCGTCCCGGGCGGCACAGGCCGCCACACCCCCAGCTCGAGTCGCTGGCGTGGGCAGCGGGTGCGGTGACGCCGGCCAGGGAGAGCCCCAGCACGGCTGCCGCGGCGGTCAGGCAGAGCTTGCGCGCGAACCTCATGTGATGAACACCTTCTCGTCTCGGACCCACGAACGGCCCATCCACCGATTCTGTGTCGTACCGGCCCTCGACGTGGGGTCGAACGCCGTCCATCTTCCTGCAGTGCAGCGTGATGCAGCCCCGGGATCCGCATCGCGTCCGCGCTCCAGGTACCCATCATCGGGGATGGCAAACCTGGTCAACACCGGAAAATTCCGGGACGTGCACCTCGGGGCCGCCACGGCGCACTGGTGCCGCCGCCAGCGGGGCTGGCGGCGGACACGGTGCGGAGGCGGCGAGATTTGAACTCGCGAGAGGGTTGTAACCCTCAACCCGCTTAGCAGGCGGGCGCCATAGACCGGACTAGGCGACGCCTCCATGCTGCCCGAACGCAGGACAACGGGGCTCAGGCTACAAGGCCCACACGATCCTGGGCCAATCGGATCAGCGACGTCGCCCGGCCGCGCGGTCGAGCCGCTCCCGGACGTCGTCGGCGAACCGGTCGCTGCCGACGGCGAGCATCTCGACCGGGATCGACGTGGCGGTGCCGTCGCGACGCTGCAGCACCACGCACGGGACGCCCCGGGGGTGGGCCGCCACGGCCTCCTCGACGTCCTCCCACCGGCCGGTCGCGACCCCGACCCCGCGGACCAGGCGGACGTCGTAGCCGAGGTCGTCGACCCGGACGACGTAGGCCCGGCTGCGCAGCCAGGCCGCCCCGCCGAAGACTGCGGCCAGGCCGAGCCCGACGAGGACGACGAGCACGTCGGCCGGCCACGACCAGGCGAAGGCGGCGATCGCGTAGAGGAAGGTCACCGCGGCGACGGCGAGGAACCCGAGTCCCACGAGACGGGCCGCGAAGCTCGGCGCCATGCGGTAGAAGTGGACGTCTCCGGTGTTGCTCACGACCCCATCCTCCCCGACCCCGTCGGGCGGTGCCCTTGCCCTCCCCGGAACGCCCGGTCATGCTCGTGACGAGGGTCACAGCGACAGCGTCGAACGAGGAGGTGCGGTGAGCACAGCAGGTCCACCGGGCTCCCCGGGCTCCGTGGTCGCGACCGCGCTGCGGGCGCTCGCGATCGCGAACGAGGCACCCCGCGGCGCCGGTCCCGGCCTGGCCACCTGGCGCTGGACGATGCGCCAGCGGGTGGCCGCCGTCCGCGACGCGCTGTGCGCGGAGCCGGGCCGTTCCGACGTCGCCGACGACGGGTGGCTGGCCGCCCGAGGAGGCGCTGCCTTCGCCGAGCGCAACGCGCTGCTCATGCGGCTCGGCGAGCTCGGCAGCCGGGTGATCGAGGACGCCGACGTGGGCGCCGTCCGGGCCGAGGTCGCCCGCCTGGTCGCCGACGTGGGTCACCACGTGCAGCGGGTGCACGACCTGGCCCACGACCGCGTCGAGATGGAGCTCGGCGGGTCGGAGTAGGCGGCCCGGCAGGCGCCGGGGCTCACTCGCAGAGGGGGCGGGATTCGAACCCGCGGCTGACATCTCTGCCAGCGACCGCTTTCAAGGCGGTTCCGATCGGCCACTCCGGCACCCCTCCGTGCCCGCGCCGGGCGCGGACCGGACGAGTCTAGGCCGTGGCCCGACCCGGCGGCCTCAGGAGAGCACGAGCAGCGGGTCGCCCTCCTGGACGACGTCGCCGGGGGCCACCCGGATGGCGAGCACCGTGCCGCCGGTCTCGGCGATCACCGGGATCTCCATCTTCATCGACTCCAGCAGCACGACCTCGTCGCCGACCGCCACGGTGGCGCCCTGCTCCACGAGGACCTCGAGCACGTTGGCGACCATCTCGGCCAGGATCTCGGTGGAGTGGTCGCGGGCCATGCGGGCGACGCTATCCCTTACCGCCGGGTACCGGCGAACGAGCGCGCCCGGCGCGGTCAGAGCAGCGGCTTGCCGCGGGCGGGCTCCGGGCGCAGGGCGGTGGCCTCCTCGGCGACCCGGCTGCGGCGTCCGCCGGCGGCGGGGGCGTTGCGGCCCCGGCGGGAGGAGCCGCCGGTGAGGAACAGGTCGAGCCGGATCAGGACGAACCCGAGCACCAGGCCCACGACCAGGCCGTAGCAGACCGAGAGCACGCTCTCGGTGCGCGCGATCGCGGGGTTGGCGAGCGAGTTCGCGACGGCCGAGGTGGCGGCGGCCCCGAACGCGCACACCCACCAGCCCTGGCGGCGGCGGGCCCGCATGTGGCAGCCGTAGGCCAGGGCCGGGATGCCGAGCACCGACTCGATCGGGCGCGGGAAGGCGCCGAGGTTGTCGCGGCTCCAGCGGACGGCGTCCAGGAGCGAGGTGACCAGCTCGGTGGTGCCGTAGCGGCGCAGCAGCTCGGCGTAGAGCAGCGTCACGGCGAGCAGGACGCCGCCGACGACGACGATCAGCAGGCCCCGGCGTCCGAGCCCGTGCAGGCCGGCACCGAGGCGGTGCACGACGGCGAACGCGCCGACCAGGGCCAGGCCGAAGGTGGCGTACTCGAAGCGGGTCACGGTGATCGTCGGCTCGAAGCCGATGGTGGCCAGCGCGCCGACGGCGGCGACCAGCACGGCGATGACGCACTCCCGCGCGGCCCGCAGGAACGTCACGGCCGGCACCGTCGTCATCACGCCGAGCACGGCGGCGACCGCACACGTCAGCACGGCCGCGCCGGTGCGCAGGGCGTCCTGGTCGGTCAGGACGACGACGACACCGAGCACCGCGGCGAGGGTGCCGAACACGACGGGCCGGCCCCCGGTGCGCGCCGCGAGCGCCCACGAGTAGGCCGAGGCGACGACGACCGAGCCGGCGTCACCGAGCCAGCCGGGGCCGACCGGGACCATCGCGCAGACGAGCGCGGCGAGGCCGGCGGCGACCAGGACGAACCAGGCCACGACCGGCACCCGGGAGGCGCCGAGGGCGGCGACCCGGTCGTCCCAGCGCGGGCCGGACGACTTCTGGACCTTGGCCCGCGGACGCCGTCCACCGTCCCCGGTGGAGGTGCCGGTGGAGGTGCCGGCGGGGGTGCCGGCGTCGTCGTCCTCGGTGGAGGCGCGGCGGCGGGAGGCTCGGGACACAGCCCTTGAGGTTACAGACGCCGGTTCGCCAGCGACGGGTTGGTGCGGCGGGCCTCCTCGAGCGTGGCCCGGGTCACCTCGCCCCGGAGCACCTCGGCGCCGTCGCCGGCCTCGGCGAGCACGTCGCCCATCGGGTCGACGAGCAGCGAGTGGCCGGTGTAGCGCGGCGCGGGCTGCCCCACGGCCGCGACGAAGACGGTGTTCTCGATCGCCCGGGCCCGCACGAGGGTCCGCCAGTGGTCGACCTTGCGCGGCCCGGCCACCCACGCCGCCGGCACGACGACGACCTCGGCGCCGGCGTCGACCAGCAGCCGCGTCATCTCCGGGAAGCGCAGGTCGTAACAGGTCATCAGGCCCACCGCCCACCCGCCGACGGTGACGACGACGGGCGCGGGCGCCCCGGCGAGGAGCCGGTCGGACTCGCGGTAGCCGAAGGAGTCGTAGAGGTGCACCTTGCGGTACGACGCCGTCTCGGCGCCCCGCACCAGCAGCGTGTTGAACGGTCGCGCGGCGTCGTGGCTGGTCTCGAACATCCCCGCCACCACGGTGGCGTCGCGCTCCGCGGCGACCCGGGCCAGCTCGGTGCCGAAGGGGCCGGTGACCTGCTCGGCGTACGGGCTGACGTCGGAGCCGGACTCCCCGAAGTCGCGGGCCCAGGCCTCCGGCCAGACGACGAGGTCGGCGTCGGGCGGCGTCAGCTCGGCGAGCCGCGCCCGGTTGGCGGCCGGGTCGAGGCCCGAGGCCTCCTGGACCAGGGCGAGCCGGAGCACGTCGAAGGGCACGTCCGAAGGAACGTCGGCGGGCACGGGGGCGGACACGTCGGGGAACGGCACGGGTCCAGCGTGCCACCGCGCGGTGCGACGATGGGCCCGTGGACCCCGAGAGCTTCTGCGCCGTCGTCCTGGCAGGCGGGCGGGGCAGCCGGCTGGGCGGCGTCGACAAGGCCGCCGTCGAGGTCGACGGGCGCACCCTCCTCGCGCACGCGCTGGACGCCGTCCGCGAGGCCGCCGAGGTCGTCGTGGTCGGCGAGGAGGCGCGCACGGCCCCGCCGGGCCGGCCGGTGACCTTCGTCGTCGAGGAGCCGCGCCACGGCGGCCCGGCAGCCGGGCTGCTCACGGGCTGCGACGCGCTGGTGCGGACGCCGGCGCAGGCGCCGAGGGTCGCGGTGGTCGCGGTCGACATGCCACGCCTGACCGCGGCGACCGTGCGGCGGCTGCACGCGGCGGCGCGCGGACGCGACGGCGCCGTGCTCGTCGGCCCCGACGGACGCCGCCAGCTCGCGCTCGTGGTGGACCGGGTCCGGCTCGCCGCGGTCGCCCCCGGCCCGGAGGACCGGAACGGCACCGCCGTCTGGCGGCTGCTGGAGCCGCTCGACCTGGCCGAGGTCGCGGCCACCGGGCAGGAGCACCGCGACGTCGACACCTGGACCGACGTGCGGGACCTGGACGTCCCCTGAGCCCCGATCGGGCGGCGGGCGGGGTTGCGCACGCGCGCCGCGTTGAGGACGCTTGTCGCGTGAACCTCCACGACTGGATCGACGAGCTGTGCGACGTCCTCGACCTCGAGACCGAGGTGGACGAGGGCCTGCTGAACGACCTGGCCGAGCTGGCCCATGCCCGGGTCGACCACGGCGTCGAGCACTACGCCGGGCCCGTGACCACCTACCTGCTCGGCTACGCCGCCGGCGCCGCCTCGGCGTCGCCCGCCACCGTCGAGAAGCTCGCCGCCCGGGCGCAGGCGCTCGCCGAGGGCTGGGACCGCCCGCGCGACGCGCCCGACCCCGACGACGTCCCCGACCTCGACATCCCCGACGACGGGGCGATCGACCACACCCCCGACCTCGCGGACGCCGACCTCGGCGACCAGGACCTCGAGGAGGCCCGGTGAGGGCGGTCGTCGCCGACGGCGCCGGCGGTCCCGAGATCCTCTCGGTCCAGGAGGTCGCCGACCTCACGCCCGGGCCCGGGGAGGTCCTCGTCGAGGTGGTCGCCACGGCGGTCAACCGGGCCGACGCCCTGCAGCGCCAGGGGCACTACCCGCCCCCGCCCGGGGCGAGCGCGACGATCGGGCTGGAGTGCAGCGGCACCGTGGCCGCCCTCGGTGAGGGCGTCGAGGGCCCCCGGGTCGGCGACGAGGTCTGCGCGCTGCTGGCCGGGGGCGGCTACGCCTCCCAGGCCGTCGTCCCCGTCGGCCAGCTGATGCCCGTGCCCGAGGGCGTCGACCTGGTCACCGCCGCGGCGCTGCCCGAGGTGGCGTGCACGGTGTTCTCCAACGTGTTCATGGTCGCCGGGCTGAAGCCCGACGAGACCTTCCTGGTGCACGGCGGGGCGGGTGGGATCGGCACCTTCGCGATCCAGCTCGCGAAGGCGCTCGGCGCGCGCGTGCTGACCACCGGCGGCAGCGCCGAGAAGCTCGCGTTCTGCGCCGACCTGGGCGCCGACGTGACGATCAGCTACCGCGACCAGGACTTCGTGGAGGTGGTCCGCGAGGTCACCGACGGCGCCGGGGTCGACGTCATCCTCGACAACATGGGCGGCAGCTACCTGGGCCGCAACGTCGACGCGCTGGCCACCGAGGGCCGGCTCGTCGTGATCGGCCTGCAGGGCGGCGCGAAGGGCGAGCTGCCGCTGGGCAAGCTGCTCGCCAAGCGCGGGGCCGTCATCGCGACGTCGCTGCGCGGCCGGCCGCTGCCCGACAAGGCCGCGATCTGCGCCGCCGTCGTCGAGCACGTGTGGCCCCTGGTGGCCGACGGCACGATCCGGCCCGTCGTGGACCGCACCCTGCCGCTCGAGGAGGTCGCCGCCGCGCACCGGCGGATGGACGAGGGCGGCCACACCGGCAAGATCGTCCTCACCCTCTGACCCGCGGACCCGCGCGGGTGCCCACCGGACCGGCGAGGGCCGGCGCCGGGCGTCGGGCCCGGTCAGTACCGTGGGGCGCATGACGCAGGAGCAGAGCGGGCAGCCCGAGCAGGACCAGCAGGTCGTCATCGTCGGACCCGACGGCAAGCCCGTCGGCACCGTGCCGGCGTCCGCCCTCGCGGACGCCGTGGGCGGCGGCACCGACGACGGCGAGGGTGACGGCGAGCGCAACCTCACCGACCTGGTCGAGCAGCCCGCGAAGGTGATGCGGATCGGCAGCATGATCCGTCAGCTGCTCGAGGAGGTGAAGGCCGCGCCGCTCGACGAGGCCAGCCGGGTCCGCCTCAAGGAGATCCACGCCTCCTCCATCAAGGAGCTCGAACAGGGCCTGGCCCCCGAGCTCGTCGAGGAGCTGGAGCGGCTCTCGCTGCCCTTCGCCGAGGGCACCACGCCGTCCGAGGGCGAGCTGCGGATCGCGCAGGCCCAGCTCGTCGGGTGGCTCGAGGGCCTCTTCCACGGCATCCAGACCGCGATCTACGCCCAGCAGATGGCCGCCCGCGCCCAGTTCGAGCAGATCCGCCGGGCGCTCCCCGGCGGCGTGCCCGGCGCCCAGTCGCCGCTGGGTGCCCCGCAGCCGGGCGGCCCCCAGGAGCCCGACGACGGGCGTCCCGGCACGGGTGGCATGTACCTCTGAGGGGGGCCCACCGGCCCTCGTGACCCGACGCCGTGAGGCCGGGGGTCAGCCGCGCGAGCGGCCCAGCCGGCGGGCGACGACCAGGCCGAGCAGGCCCACGATGACCAGCGCCAGGCCCGGGGCCGCGGCGCGGTCGAAGGGCTGGCCCTCGTCGAGAGTCGGGCACGACGAGGCGTCGTCGACGTCGAGGACGTCGTCGGTCTCGGGGCACAGGAACCCGACGTCGTCGAGCGGGTCGGGCGCCGGCGTCGGCAGGCCCGGGGGACGCCCGGCGCCGAGCTGGCGGGTGACCTGGGCGATCACGGTCTCGGAGGCGAGGACCACCTCGTCGCAGGTCGCGACGACGTAGTCACCGCCCTGCACGGTCGTCTCGAAGAGCCGCAGCTGGCGGTCGATCGGGCTGGCCGGCGTCGTGGGCGAGGCCGGGTCGCTGGGGGTGGGGCTCTCGCTCTGCTGCTCCTCGCGGCCCTGGCGGCCACCGCCGCCCGGACGGGACGAGGGGTCGCTGCACGTCTCGAGCTGGGCGCGCGAGCGGACCGTGACCCGCTCGGTGGCGATGTCGAGCGGACCGAAGACCTCGGAGACCTCGACCTGGTAGATCCGCACCCGGGCGCCGACGTCGCCCTCGACCACCGGGCGGCCCACGAAGATGCCGGTGAAGGTGGCCTGGTCGGACTCGGCGGGCGCCACCGCGCCGCGGGCCGCCGGGGTCGCCGGGGCGGCCTGCGCCGGCGCCCAGGACACGACGAGCACCGCCACGAGGGCAGCCAGCACGGCGGCCGGGACGGTGCGGGCGCGGGGGATCACGCGGACCATCACAACAGATGAGCGGCTGCGGGGACCAGACGGGCCAGCACCCGGGCCACGCCGTCGTCGTCGTTGGCGGGGGCCACGTGGTCGGCGGCGGCGAGCACCGAGGGGTGCGCGCCGGCGACGGCGTACGACGTACCGGCCCAGCTGAGCATGGCGACGTCGTTGGGCATGTCGCCGAAGGCGACGACGTCGGCGGGCGCGACGCCGAGGTCGGCGCACACCTCGGCGAGGGCGGCGGCCTTGGTGACGCCGGGGGCACTGATCTCGACCAGGCCGGGCACCGTCCAGGTCGCGATCGCGGCGTCCCCGACGGCGGCCTCGACGGCGGCGCGGAACGCGTCGTGGTCGGTGCCGGCGTGCCGCACGAGGAGCTTGACGGCCGGCACGTCCCACAGCTCGGCCAGCGGGCCGACCGGGCTGCCGGCCGGCGCCGGGACGTCGTCCTGCCGGTCGTCGTAGGACGGGTCGCGCCGGATGCCGCCGACGGTCTCGATGGCCAGCTGGGCCAGCGGCACGGCGGCGCGCACGGCGTCCACCACGGCCAGCCCGGCGGCCGGCTCGAGGCCGCGGAGGCGGCGCACCTCGCGCGCCGCGACGTCGTAGACGATCGCGCCGTTGCTCACGATCGCGACGCCGTGGGCCCCGACCATCGACCAGAGGTCGTCCATCCACCGCAGCGGCCGGGCCGTCACGAACACCACCGGCACGCCGGCGGCGTCGACGGCGGCGAGCACCCGGCGGGTCGCGTCCGAGACGGTGCCGTCGGAGCGCAGCAGGGTGCCGTCGAGGTCGGTGGCGACGAGCATCAGGCCGACCCGCCCGCCGACCCACGCAGGTGGCGGGGCAGCGGGCGGGCCATCACGAGCTGGCCCTCCTCGTCTGCGCCGCGCAGCTCGGTGAAGCCGGACTTGGCGAGCACGCGCAGGCTCATCACGTTCCAGGGCAGCACCGAGGCGCGCACCCGGACGCCGACCCGGTCGGTCTCGGTCAGCAGCGCGGCGATCGCCTCGGTGGCGATGCCCCGGCGCCAGACGTCCTGCACGAGTCCGTAGCCGATCTCGACCTCGTCGTGCTCGTCCGGCGGGCCGTAGAAGCCGATGGTGCCGACGGCACGGAGCTCGTGGACGACGTGGCGCGGACCCCAGGGGCTGCCGCCGACGGCCGGGCCGACCATCGACACGGCGTCGAGGTCGTCCTGGCGCGGGTAGTCGGGGTGCCAGCGCTCCTGGCGTCGCCCGGCGAGCATGTCGGCGGCGTCCTCGGGCGTGACCAGGATCAGCCGGAGCCGCTCGGTCGTGACCTGGACCGGGATCGCGGTCACGGGAACCAGCGGTCGAGCTCGACGGCGACGCCGTCCTCGTAGACGGTCCCGGTGACGGCGTCGGCGGCCGCGCGGACCTCCTCGACGGCCTGGCCCATGGCGACGCCACGGCGCGCCCACGCGAGCATCTCGAGGTCGTTGCGGCCGTCGCCGATGGCGAGGGCGTCCTCGGCGCCGAGGCCGAGCTCGTCGCACACGTGCTGCAACCCGGAGGCCTTGGAGACGCCGACGGGCGTGAGGTCGAGCCAGGCGGTCCAGCCGACGACGTAGTCGGTGCCGTGCAGCCCGAGGTCGGCGGCCAGGGCGACGAAGTCCTCGGCGGTGGCGTCGGGGTCGCGGATGATGACGCGGCTGACCGGGTTGGCCACGAGCTCCTCGACGTCGGCGGTGACCATCTCCCCGGCCAGCTCGCCGTCGGGGAACGGCGAGGTCACCCGGTAGCCGCGGCCGCGGTCCTCGACGGCGACCCGGGCGCCCGGGCGCAGCTCGAGGATCGCGCGCACGGCCGGCGCGGCGTCGAAGAGGTCCTCGTGGACGATCTCGGCCTCGCCGCCGGGGAGGTAGCGGAAGATCACCGCGCCGTTGCTGGCCACGACCCAGAGCCGCTCCTGCTCGTGGCCGTGGAGGTCGAGGAGGTCGGCGATGGTGGTCATGTCGTGCGGCGAGCGCCCCGAGGCCAGGACGACGTGCGCCCCGGCGTCGAGCGCGCGGTGGATGGCGTCGTGCACCCGGGGCGCGACCTCCTCGTGGGTGGTGCCCTCGCCCTGGACCCACTTCAGGAGGGTGCCGTCGATGTCGAGGGCGACCAGTCGGGGAACCCAGGTCGCGTCCGGCTGCGTCATGGGGCCGAGGCTAGTGCCCGTCGCCGAAGGGGCCGGCACGCCGGTCGTTGGTCATACTTGGCTCTTCTGTCCGTACCCCGCCGAAGGAACCGTGTTGCTCGACCGACCACGCACCGTCCAGCTGGGCTGGGCCGCGGGCTGCCTGCTCCTGATGGGGGTGCTCACCCTCGCCGTCGGCCAGGACTGGGCCTGGCTCGTCGACGTCGACGACCGCGGCCGCTCCGCCCGCACGTGGGCGGTCGACGACGCCGGCCTGCTGCCGTTCCTGCACGTGGTCGAGGACGTCTTCGGCACCATCGCGATGACCGGCTACACGGTCGTGCTCTGCGTGGTCATCTACTACAAGGGTCACCGTCGCGCCGCCGAGTACGCCGGCGGCGTGATGCTGGTGACGGCGCTCGCCACCAGCGGCCTGAAGTCGCTGGTCGGCCGGGTCCGACCCGACTGGCAGCACCCCGAGCACGTGCTCGACAACGGCGCCTTCCCGTCCGGCCACGCCTCGGGCATCGCGGCGTTCGGCGGCGTCGCGATCGTGCTCTCGGTGATGCTGGTGCGCAAGGCGGTCGTGCGGCGCCTCGTCCTGGTGTTCGTCGCGCTGGCCGTCGTCCTCGTCTGCGCCGACCGGCTGATGCTGGGGCGGCACTACCCCAGCGACGTCGTCGGCGGCGTCCTGCTCGGGGCGACGGTCGTGCTCCTCGGACTCGTCGTGTTCAGCCCGCTCCCGCGCAGCCACGCGCTGAAGATCGAGCCGCTGCCCGAGGCGCTGCCCTCGGCCAAGCGCCTCGCCGTCGTGCTGAACCCGATCAAGGTCGAGGACGTCGCGGCGTTCAAGAGCACGGTCACCGCCATGGCGCGGGCGGCCGGCTGGCAGGACCCCCGGTGGCACCTGACCACCCCCGAGGACTCCGGCACCGGTCAGGCCGAGCTGGCCTCGGTCCAGGGCGCCGACCTGGTGATCGTGTGCGGCGGCGACGGCACCGTGCGCGAGGTCTGCGCCGAGCTCGCCGGCACCGGCATCCCGGTCGGGATCGTGCCGGCCGGCACCGGCAACCTGCTGGCCCGCAACCTCGACATCCCGCTCTACATCCGCGCCGCGATCGACATCGCGCTCACCGGCCAGGACCGGGCGATCGACATGGTCGCCGTCCGCGGCGACGGCGGCGATCCGCACGGCGAGCCGGACGCCGAGCACCCGGGCGGCTTCGAGAGCTACTTCATGGTGATGGCCGGGATGGGCTTCGACGCCGCGATCATGGAGGGCGTCAACGAGGACATCAAGAAGAAGGTCGGCTGGCTGGCCTACGTGCTGTCGGCGCTGAAGTCGCTGATGTTCCCGCCGACCCGCGTGGAGATCTCCGTCGACGGCGGCGAGTTCACCAAGCACCGGGCCCGCACGATCGTCGTCGGCAACGTCGGCTACCTGCAGGCCGGGATGCCGCTGCTGCCCGACGCCTCCATCGACGACGGCCAGCTCGACGTGGTGCTGCTCTACCCGAGGCGCTTCCTGTCGTGGATCCCGCTCGCCGTGCGGGTGCTCGCCAAGCGCTCCCGCACCGACGACACCATCAACCGGATGACCGGGCGCACCGTGTCGATCCGCGCCGGCGCCGACACCCCCCGCCAGCTCGACGGCGACTCGATCGGGCCCGGCCGCGAGCTGCACATGGAGTGCATCCACGGCCGGCTCCTGGTGCGGGTCCCGCGCTGACGCGCTGACCGCCCCGGCCGGGCTCAGCAGGGGGTGACGCTCTGCGGCGGGTTGCCGGGGCCGAAGCAGGCCACGCCGAGGTCCGTCGGCACCAGGTCGCGGGCCAGGGACTCGGGACCGCCGCCCTCACCGGGGCCGGTCACCTCCCAGCGGTAGACCTGCCAGCGGTTGCCGGCGGGGTCGCCGAGCTGCACCCGGGTGAACAGACCGCTGCCGTCCCCGGTCGTCCAGGTGAGGAACCCGTCCGGGAAGCCCTCGGCGTACCCGAAGCCGAACGGCACGTCCTCGGGAGCCCGGGCCAGGACCAGGCCGCCCCCGTCACCGGCCACGTACAGCTCCTGGACCAGTGAGTCGCCGCCGAGCGTCTGCCCGAGGAGGTAGCCGTTGCCCACCTGCCCGAGGGCGACCCGGGTGATGGAGGTGGCCTCCCGCGGGTCGACACCCTCCAGGGGACCGCGAAGCACCGACCCGCTGCCGGAGACCACGAGCTCGCCGCCGGTGATGGTGGCCGTCTCGCCGTCGCCGAACCGGACGGTCGTGTCCGGCTCGACGTACTGGGTGGTGTCGAAGGGCAGGAGGTCGCTCAGCCGGTCCTCCGGCGCGTTGGTCGAGGAGGTGGGCCCGGGTGCCGGCGGCGTGGTGGGGTTGGCGGTGTCGCTGACCGTCGGTCGCGGCGCGGGTGACGGAGAGGTGCCGCCGTCGTCGTTCATCACCGACACGGCGACCACGGCCGCGGCCGCGACGGCCGCGGCGGCGGCGACCGCACCGCCCACCTGGACCCGGCGGCGCAGCGGGGACACGGTGGCCGGCACCCGGCCGGGACCGAGGTCGGCGGCCTGCACCTGCTCGGCGCGGGCCTCCAGGGCCTCGGCGAGACGTGACTCGAGGGTGTTCATCGGCCCTCTCCCTTCAGGATCTGCTCCAACGCGTCGAGCGCGCGGCTGGCGGTGGACTTGACGGCGCCGCGGGAGATCCCGCACGCCTCGGCGATCTCGGCCTCCGACAGGCCGGACCAGTAGCGCAGGACGAGCACCTCGCGCTGGCGCGGCGCCAGCCGGTCGACGCCGGCGAGCACCTCGCGGTGCTCCTCGGCGAGCACGGCCCGGTCGTCGGGGCCGGGTGGCTCGGCCTCGGCCGGCGGCACGTAGGCGCGCGCCGTGCGCCGGCGCCGCAGCGCGGAGCGGGAGCCGTTGACGACCGAGGTCCGCAGGTAGCCGAGCGCGGCGTCGGGGTCACGGAGGCGGTGGAGCCGGCCGGCGAGGGAGGCGAAGGCGTCCTGGACGACGTCCTCGGCGGAGGCCCGGTCGTCGACGAGCAGGATCGCCAGGCGCACGAGCGAGAGCCGGTGCGCGGCGTACAGCTGGGCCAGGTCGCCGGCGGCCAACGGCCGTCGTGACCCGGCCGCGAGGTCCGAGGTGGTGGTCATGCTGGTGAGACGTCTCATCGCCCTCCAGGTTGCTCCTCGTTGTTGACTGATCCCATGACGACCCCCGCACCCGTGCAGGCCTGGCACCGTATCGCCGCCGCGCGCGACGAGGCCTCCCTCGCCGACCTCGACGCCCTCCTCGCCGAGGAGTGCGTCTTCCGCTCCCCCGCGGTGCACACGCCGCAGGAGGGCAAGCCGGTCACCACCGCCTACCTGCTCGCCGCGATGGCGGTGCTCGGACCCACGCTGCGCTACCTCGACGAGTGGTACGCCGTCGCCGAGGACGGCGGCGGCTCGGCGGTGCTCGAGTTCGGGTGCGAGGTCGGCGGCCGGAGCGTCCACGGCGTCGACATGCTCCGGTGGGGCGCCGACGGCCGGCTGACGTCGTTCACGGTGATGATCAGGCCCGCCCAGGGCCTCGAGGCGGTCATCGCCGCGATGGGGGCCGAGCTGAGCCGCGCCTGACGCCGGGGTCCCCGCCAGGGGCGCTAGCGACCCGTCAAGGGCGGGCACCGGGGCGTCAAGGAAGCATCAAGGACGGCGTCGGAGGGGCCGGCACGGGCGTTCGATGAGGACGTGAACGACGTCCCCTACCTCCTGCTCACCCTCGCCGCCTTCGCGCTCCTGGCGCTGCTGGTGGGTGCGCTCGCCCGCTACCTCGACGATCCCGCCGACCGGGTCGACCCCGCGGACCCGGCCGACCCGACCGCCGAGACCACCCCGACCGGACCCGCCCAGGGCGGCGCGGCGTGAGCGAGATCGTCCCGACCCTGCTGCAGGTCGCGGTGCTGGTCGCGGCGCTGGCGCTCACCGTGCCGCCGCTCGGCCGCCTGCTCGCGCACGCCTACACCTCCCCGCGACACCTCGCGGTCGAGCGGGTGACCTACCGGGTGCTGCGCGTCGACCCCGACGCCGACCAGCACTGGCGCACCTACGCGATGTCCGTGCTCGGCTTCTCGCTGGTCGGCGTCCTGGTGCTGTTCGCGTTCGGCCGGCTCCAGCAGCACCTGCCGCTGTCGCTGGGGTTCGCGGCGCTGCCGCCCGACGGCGCCTGGAACACCGCCGTCTCCTTCGTCACCAACACCAACTGGCAGTGGTACTCCGGCGAGGCCGCGCTCGGCCACCTGATGCAGATGTCGGGCCTCACCGTGCAGAACTTCCTCTCCGCCGGCGTCGGGATGGCGGTCGCGGCGGCCTTCGCCCGCGGTCTCGCGCGGCGCGGCGGGGCGGGACGGGTCGGCAACTTCTGGGCCGACCTGGTGCGCACCGTCCTGCGGGTGCTGCTGCCGATCGCCCTGGTCGCCGCCGTCCTGCTCGTCGCGACGGGCGTCGTCCAGAACCTCGCCGGCCCGCACCTCGTCGACACCCTCACCGGCGGCCACCAGGCCATCACCGGCGGACCGGTCGCCAGCCAGGAGGCGATCAAGGAGCTCGGCACGAACGGCGGCGGCTTCTACAACGCCAACTCCGCGCACCCCTTCGAGAACCCGACGCCGCTGTCGAACCTGTTCGAGATCTTCCTGATCCTGCTCGTCCCGTTCGCGATGGCCTGGGCGTTCGGGCTGATCGTCGGCGACCGCCGCCAGGGCGTCGCCGTCCTCACCGTGATGGGCCTCCTGCTCGCCGTCTCGGTCGCGCTCCTCACCTGGGCCGAGATGGCCGGTCCCGGCACCGCGCCCCAGCTCGCCCAGGGCGCCCTGGAGGGCAAGGAGCAGCGGTTCGGCACGGCCGGCTCCGCGCTGTTCGCCGCGGCCACCACCGGCACGTCGACCGGCGCGGTCAACACGATGCACGACTCCCTCACCGCCCCCGGCGGCGGCGTCGCGCTGTTCAACATGATGCTCGGCGAGATCGCGCCCGGCGGCGTCGGCTCGGGGCTCTACGGCATGTTGGTGCTGGCCGTCGTCACCGTCTTCCTCTGCGGCCTCATGGTCGGCCGCACCCCGGAGTACCTCGGCAAGAAGATCGGCCAGCGCGAGATCGTGCTGGTCGCGGCGTACGTGCTGACCACACCCGTGCTCGTCCTCGTCGGCAGCGCCGTCGCGCTGACCGCGTCCGACGGCCTCGCCGGCCTCCAGGAGAGCGGTCCGCACGGGCTGACCGAGGCCGTGTACGCCGTCACGTCGGCCTCGAACAACAACGGCTCGGCCTTCGGAGGTCTCACCTCCGGCACGCCGTTCTGGAACACCCTGCTCGGGCTGTGCATGCTGCTCGGCCGGTTCCTGCCGATGGTCGTGGTGCTGGCCCTGGCCGGACGGTTCGCCACCCAGCCCCGCCTGCCCGCGGGAGCCGGCACCCTGCCGACCCACCGTCCCCTGTTCGTCGTCCTGCTCGCGGGCGTGGCGCTGGTCGTGGTCGGGCTGACCTACGTGCCGGTGCTCGCCCTCGGTCCGATCGTGGAGTCCCTGTCATGAGCACCCCCGCCAGCACCACCCCCACCGCCACCACCCCCACCGCCCGGGGCTCCAGCGTCCTGACCGTCGCGCAGCTGGCGGCGGCCCTGCCGGGCGCGCTCCGCAAGCTCGACCCGCGCGAGCTGCTCGCCACGCCGGTGATGCTCGTCGTCGAGGTCGGCGCCGTCGCGACGACCGTCATGTCGGTCCTCGACCCGAGCACCCTCGGCTGGCTGGTCACCCTGTGGCTGTGGCTCACCGTGGTCTTCGGGACCCTCGCCGAGTCGGTCGCCGAGGGCCGCGGCAAGGCCCAGGCGGCCAGCCTGCGCGAGCTGCAGACCGAGACGCCCGCCCGGCGGGTGCGCGGCGCGGCCGGCGCGCTGCCCCACACCGACACCCTCGCCGACCTGCCCACCGACCTGCCCACCGACGAGGTCCCGAGCACGTCGCTGCACGCCGGCGACGTCGTCGTGGTCGAGGCCGGCGAGCGGATCCCCGGCGACGGCGACGTCGTGGCGGGCGTCGCGTCGGTCGACGAGTCGGCGGTGACCGGGGAGTCCGCGCCCGTCATCCGCGAGTCGGGTGGCGACCGCAGCGCGGTCACCGGCGGCACGGTCGTGCTCTCCGACCGGATCGTCGTCAAGATCACCTCCGAGCCCGGCCAGTCCTTCGTCGACCGGATGATCGCGCTCGTCGAGGGCTCCGAGCGCCAGCGCACCCCGAACGAGATCGCGCTCAACGTGCTCCTCAGCTCGCTGACCGTCGTGTTCGTCGTGGTCTGCGGCTCGCTGTACTTCCTCGCCGACCACAGCGGCGCCCACCAGTCCCCACTCGTGCTCACCGCGCTCCTGGTCTGCCTGATCCCGACGACGATCGGCGCCCTGCTCTCCGCCATCGGCATCGCCGGCATGGACCGCCTCGTCCGCCGCAACGTGCTCGCGATGTCGGGGCGCGCCGTCGAGGCCGCCGGCGACGTCGACGTCCTGCTGCTCGACAAGACCGGCACGATCACCCACGGCAACCGGCAGGCGGCCGAGCTGCTGGCGGTCCCGGGCGTCACGTCCGCCGAGCTCGCCGAGGCGGCGCTGCTGTCGTCGCTGGCCGACGAGACGCCCGAGGGTCGCAGCATCGTGACCCTCGTCGGCGGCGCCGTCGCGACGCCGCCGGGTGCGACGTTCGTCCCGTTCTCCGCCGCGACCCGGATGAGCGGCCTCGACCTGCCCGGCCGGACGCTGCGCAAGGGCGCCGGATCCGCCGTCGCGCAGTGGGTCCACAGCACCGGATCACCGGCCGCGCACCCCTCGGTCGCCGCGATCGAGGCGCACGTGCAGCACGTCAGCGAGAGCGGCGGCACCCCGCTGGTGGTGGCCGAGCAGGTCGGGTCGGCACCGGCCCGGCTGCTCGGCGTGATCCACCTCAAGGACGTCGTCAAGGACGGCATCCGCGAGCGCTTCGAGGAGCTGCGCGCGATGGGCATCCGCACCGTCATGATCACCGGCGACAACGCCGTCACGGCCGCCGCGATCGCGCGGGAGGCCGGCGTCGACGACGTCCTCGCCGAGGCCACGCCCGAGGACAAGCTCGCCCTGATCCGCCGCGAGCAGCAGGGCGGCCGGATGGTCGCGATGTGCGGCGACGGCACCAACGACGCCCCGGCGCTGGCCCAGGCCGACGTTGGCGTCGCGATGAACACCGGCACCACCGCCGCCAAGGAGGCCGGCAACATGGTCGACCTCGACTCCGACCCGACCAAGCTGCTCGACGTCGTCGAGATCGGCAAGCAGCTGCTGATCACCCGCGGCGCGCTCACGACGTTCTCGGTGGCCAACGACGTCGCCAAGTACTTCGCGATCCTGCCGGCGATGTTCGTGGTCGCCTTCCCCGACCTCGACGTGCTCAACGTGATGCGGCTCAGCAGCCCGGAGTCGGCGATCGTCTCCGCGGTCGTGTTCAACGCGCTGGTGATCGTGGCGCTGATCCCGCTCGCGCTGCGCGGCGTCGCCTACCGGCCCGCGTCGGCGTCCGCGCTGCTCCAGCGCAACCTGCTCGTCTACGGCGTCGGGGGACTGGTCGCCCCGTTCCTCGGCATCAAGCTCCTCGACCTCGTCATCTCGCACATCCCCGGCCTCTAGGACACGTGATGAAGGACCTCTCCTCGCTCTTCCGCTTCAGCCTCGCCGGACTCCGGCTCCTGGTCGCGATGACCCTCGTGCTCGGCCTCGGCTACCCGCTGCTCGTCACCGGCATCGCCCGGGTCGCGGCGCCCTGGCAGGCCGACGGGTCGCTGGTGACCGTGACCGGCGCCCACACCACCGACCCGGACGAGGCGGTCGGCTCCGCCCTGCTCGGCCAGCTGGTCGACGACCCCACCCTCTTCCAGCCGCGGCCCTCGGCCGCGGGCGACGGCTACGACCCGCTGTCGTCCTACGGCTCGAACCTCGGGCCCGAGAGCCCGGAGCTGGTCGCCGCGATCACCGAGCGCCGCGCCGAGGTCGCCGCGCGCGAGGGCGTCGCCCCGGACGACGTGCCCCCGGACGCCGTCACCGCGTCCGCCTCGGGCCTCGACCCGCACATCTCCCCCGCCTACGCCGCGATCCAGGTCGCGCGGGTGGCCCGCGGGACCGGCCTGGCGCCGGACGACGTCCGCGCGCTCGTCGAGGAGCACACCGAGGGCCGGACCCTCGGGATCCTGGGCGAGCCGCGGGTCGACGTGCTCGGCCTGAACATCGCGGTGCTCGCCGCCGCGGGCGCTGCGGGATAGTGGGGGGCGTGGAGCAGCGTCGGGGTCGGCTGACGGTCTACCTCGGCGCCGCGCCGGGCGTCGGCAAGACCTGCGCGATGCTCGACGAGGCCCGCCGCCGGGTCGAGCGCGGCACCGACGTCGTGGTCGGGCTCGTGGAGACGCACGGGCGCGCGCACACCGAGGCGCGCACCGAGGGCCTCGAGGTGCTGCCGCGCCGCACCGTGGAGCACCGCGGGACGACGTTCACCGACCTCGACGTCGACGCCGTCCTGGCCCGGCGCCCGGCGGTCGTGTGCATCGACGAGCTCGCGCACACCAACGTGCCGGGCAGCGCGCGCGAGAAGCGCGCCGAGGACGTCGAGGTGATCCGGGCCGCCGGCATCGACGTGGTCACCACCGTCAACATCCAGCACCTGGAGTCCCTCAACGACCAGGTCGAGCGGATCACCGGCGTCCGGCAGCGCGAGACCGTGCCGGACGCCGTCGTGCGCAGCGCCGACCAGATCCAGCTCGTCGACATGGCGCCGGAGGCCCTGCGCCGCCGGATGGCGCACGGCAACGTCTACCGGCCCGAGAACGTCGACGCCTCGCTCACGTCGTACTTCCGGGTCGGCAACCTGACCGCGCTGCGCGAGCTGGCCCTGCTGTGGCTGGCCGACCGGGTCGACGACGCGCTCGGCGACTACCGGCGCGCGCACCGCATCGACCACCCCTGGCCGACCAAGGAGCGGGTCGTCGTCGCGGTCACCGGCGGGCCGGAGTCGGAGACCCTCATCCGGCGCGGCGCCAAGCTCGCCGAGCGCGCCGTCGGGTCCGAGCTGCTCGCCGTCCACGTGATCGCCGACGACGGCCTGCGCGACCCCGGCGAGCGCCAGGTGGCCCGCGCCCAGCAGCTCGTCGCGACGCTCGGCGGCACGTTCCACACCGTCGTCGGCGAGGACGTCGCCCGGGCGGTCGTCGACTTCGCCACCGGCGCGGACGCCACCATGCTCGTCGTCGGCGTCTCGCGGCACGGGCGGCTGCGGCGGCTCCTCACCGGCAGCTCCGGTGACCGGATCGCCTCCCTCGCCGGCGCCGTCGACGTCCACCTGGTCACCCACGCCCAGGCCGGTCGGGCCACCCGGGCGCGCGGCGCCGGGTCGTCGTTGAGCACCCGGCGGCAGCTGGCCGGGTGGGCGGCGGCGGTGGTGCTGCCGGTGGTGCTCACCTGGCTGCTGCAGCGCTTCGAGGACACCGACCAGCTGCCGCTCGCCGAGATGCTCCTGCTGGCCGGCACCGTGCTGGTCGCGCTCGTCGGCGGCCTGCTGCCGGCGCTCGCGGCCGCCGTGGTCAGCTTCTTCACGCTCAACTGGTTCTTCACCCCGCCGACCGGGGTGCTCACCGTCGCCGAGCCGGCGAACTTCGTCGCGCTGCTGGTCTACGTGGCGGTCGCCGGCGGGGTCGCGACCGTCGTCGACCGCGCCTCGCGGCGGGCCGCCGAGGCGACCCTGGCGCGCACCGAGGCCGCCACCATGGGCGCCCTGTCGCGCTCGGTGCTCACCGGCCACGACACCGCCGAGGCCGTCGTCGCGCGGCTGCGCGAGACCTTCGGCCAGGACGCCGTCTCGCTGCTCGCGCGCACGGCGTCCGGCTGGCAGGTGGTGGCGGCCAGCGGCGGCCCGTGCGCCGCGACGCCCGACGAGGGCGACACGCGGGTGCGGGTCGACGACGACCACGTCCTGGTGCTGACCGGCGACCCGCTGCGCGCCAGCGACCAGCGCGTGCTGGAGGGCTTCGCGGTGCAGACGTCGCTGGTGCTGGAGTACCGCCGGCTCCGCACCCGCGAGGACCGGGCCGCCGCGCTCGAGTCGGCCGAGGCGACGTCCACCGCCCTGCTCCGCGCCGTCTCCCACGACCTCCGGACGCCGCTGGCCACGATGCGCACCTCGGTCGACGGCCTGGTGGGCGGCGGCGAGCTCGTGGGTCCCGACGACCGCGCCGAGCTGGTGCGCTCCCTCGACGACGGCATCGACCGGCTCGAGCGGCTCATCGACCACCTGCTCGACCTGTCCCGCCTCGAGGCCGGCCTGCTGCAGCCGGTGCTGCGCGACCGGTCGCTCGACGAGGTGCTGCCGCTCGCCGTCGCCGGCCACCCGCCCGGCGCGGTCTCGCTCGAGGTCGACGAGTCGGTGCCGATGGTGCGCACCGACGTCGGGATGCTGGAGCGGGTGGTCGCCAACCTGGTCGGCAACGCCGTCCGCGCCTCGCGGTCGACCGGCGCGACGCCGGTGCGGGTGCTGGCCCACGTGCTGCCGGGGACGGTCGAGGTGCTCGTGGTCGACCGGGGCCCGGGCGTCCCGGCGGCCCAGCGGGAGCGGATGTTCGCGCCGTTCCAGCGGCTCGACGACTCCTCCGTCGGCGGGCTGGGCCTCGGCCTGGCCGTGGCGCGCGGGCTCACCGAGGCGCTCGGTGGCACGCTGGAGGCCGAGGACACGCCGGGCGGCGGCCTGACGATGGTGCTGGCGGTGCCGCGGGCCGAGCCGCCGACGGGGACGGGCTCAGGGACGGGCACGGGGGTGGGCGGGTGAGGGTGCTCGTGGTCGACGACGAGCCGGCCCTGGCCCGCGCCCTGGCGATCAACCTGCGCGCCCACGGCTGGGACGTCGTCACGGCCGCCGACGGCCGCGGTGCCCTCGACGCCGCCGCGACGACGCACCCGGACGTCGTCCTGCTCGACCTGGGCCTGCCCGACCTCGACGGCACCGAGGTGATCTCGGGCCTGCGCGGCTGGACGACGGTGCCGATCGTCGTCCTCTCGGCGCGCCAGCACGGCGAGGACAAGGTCGAGGCGCTCGACCTCGGCGCCGACGACTACGTCACCAAGCCGTTCGCGATGAACGAGCTGATGGCGCGGCTGCGCGCCGCCGTCCGCCGCGCCCAGGAGGCCGCCCCCACGGCGGCGCTGGTGCAGGTCGGCGACCTCGCCATCGACCTGGCCCGCAAGCGGGTCGCCAAGGCCGGCGCCGACGTGCGGCTGACCCCGACCGAGTGGGCCTTCCTCGAGCTGCTCGCCCGCAACGTCGGCCGGCTGGTCCCGCGCGAGCAGGTGCTCCGCGAGGTGTGGGGCCCGGCGTACCTGCACGAGACGCACTACCTGCGCGTCTACGCCGCCCAGCTGCGCCGCAAGCTCGAGGACGACCCCTCCGCCCCGCGCCACCTCCGCACCAGCGCCGGGCTGGGCTACACCCTCGAGCCCTGACCCCCGCTGACCCGTCGCTGATCAGCGACGGGTCAGCGGTGGGGGTCAGCCTCGGGCGAGGGTGATGGCCTCGTCCTCCTCGGGCGAGAGCTGCTGCTCGCAGCTCCAGCCGGTGACGCTCTTGGCGTAGGAGCGGGCCTCGCTACGGCCGTGGATCGAGCTCAGCAGGACGCCGTCGCCGTGGTCGTCGAGCAGGGCCAGGCTCCACGAGAGGTGCCCGCCGACGTCGTTGAACGCGTCGTAGCGGACGACGGCCAGGTGCCGCAGCACGTCGGCGCCCTCCGCGCGCAGGGCCGCGACCTCCTGCCGCAGGCCGTGCAGGTCCTGGGGCAGGTCGGAGCCGTCGGCACGCCGGCTGGTGCGGCGCAGCGCGACCACGGCCAGGACCAGCGCCGCGGCCGCCAGGACGACGGCGACGACCGCCAGCACCTCGAGCATGCGCCCACGGTAGGCGGGGCCACGGCCGCGGCGCGGCAGGCACACCGACCCCCCGGCCGCCAGGATTGTCAGACAATCTGCGACGTCACTAGGCTGCGGGCATGACCCTTGGAGCGGACAGCGAAGTCGGACGACTCAGGACGGTCATGCTGCACCGCCCCGGCGGCGAGCTCACCCGGCTGACACCACGCAACAACGACCGGCTCCTCTTCGACGGCATCCCCTGGGTGGCCCGCGCGCAGGAGGAGCACGACGCGTTCGCGCAGGCCCTGCGCGAGCGGGACGTCGAGGTGCTCTACCTCACCGACCTGCTCACCGAGACCCTCGCCGACGACGGGGCCCGGGCCGCCGCGATCTCCGACGCGCTCGCCGGGCTCGACCTGGGCGACACGATGCGGCGCTACCTCCAGGGCTTCCTGGGCGAGGCCACCCCGGCCGAGCTGACGACGTACCTCACCGCAGGGATCCGCAACGACGAGGTGCGCGGCGGCTTCGGCCTGGTCACCTCGCTGCTCACCCACGACGACTTCCTCATCGACCCGCTGCCCAACCTGCTCTTCACCCGCGACTCCTCGGTGTGGGTGCGCGACCACGTCGCGATCACCTCGCTCGCCATGCCGGCCCGCAAGCGCGAGACCGAGCTGACCGAGCTGATCTACACCCGCCACCCGCGCTTCGTCGGCACCCCGCGCATCCACGGCTCGCACTACGAGCACGTCGAGGGCGGCGACGTCCTCCTGCTCGCGCCCGGGGTCGTCGCCGTCGGCGTCGGCGAGCGCACCACCCCCGCCGGCGTCGAGCGGCTGGCCCGCCAGGTCTTCGACGACGACCTCGCCCACACCGTGCTGGCCGTCCCGATCGCCCAGGAGCGCGCGACCATGCACCTCGACACCATCTGCACGATGGTCGACGTCGACAAGATGGTCGTCTACGAGAACGTCGCCGACTCGCTCGTCGCCTTCACCGTCACCCCCGACGGGCAGTCCGACGACGGCGAGCTGCGGCTCTCGGTCGCCGACTCCCGCCCCTTCCTCGAGGCCGCGGCGGACGCCATGGGCATCGACGTCCTGCACCGCATCGACACCGGCCTCGACCCGGTGACCGCCGAGCGCGAGCAGTGGGACGACGGCAACAACACCCTGGCCCTCGCCCCCCGCGTCGCGGTCGCCTACGAGCGCAACGACGCCACCAACGACCGGCTCGAGCAGGCCGGCATCGAGGTCGTCCGCATCGCCGGCTCCGAGCTGGGCTCCGGCCGCGGCGGCCCGCGCTGCATGAGCTGCCCGATCGAGCGCGACCCGCTCGTCTGACCTGCCGCGCCACCCCCGGTCCGGCCCGGGTCGGGTCGGGTTGGTCCAGGGCGCGCAATTGCCGACGTTGGCTCAGTTTCTCCCGGTCGCGTCGGCCCGGAGCGCGCAATTGCCGAGGTTGGCTCGATCACTCGGGTCGGACCGGCCCACGGCGCGCAATTGCCGAGGTTGGCTCAGTTCGCGGCGCCAGACACGAGCCAACCTCGGCAATTGCGCGGCTGGGGCCACCGCAGACGGACGCCGGACCGTCCCGCAGGAGGGCGGCGTCGTGCCGTCACCTCCGGCCGACGCGGTCGTTGAGCAGGCATGGCGACGTTCTTCGACTCGTTCAGCGCGCGGGAGATCGCGCGGATCAGCGCCCACGGACGACGGGTGCGGCTGCCGGAGGGCTGGTCGCCGATCTGGGAGCGCACCCCGGCCGACAAGGCCTACATCATCCTCGACGGCTCGGTCTCGGTGCGGCGCGGTGGCACGGAGATCGCCCGCCTCGGCGCCGGCGACATCGTCGGCGAGGCCGCGATCGTCGGCCGCTCGTTGCGCACCGCGACCGTGGTCGCGCTGACGCCGCTGAGCGCGATCCACTTCACCGACACCGACATCAACGAGCTGCTCGAGGAGCTCCCCGGGTTCCGCGACAAGCTCGTCGCCCTCGCCCAGTCGCGGGTCGGCGGCGCGGCGGCCGCCGGCGGCGCGGCGGGCGCCGGTGACGGGACCGGCTAGCGGATCGTCACCTGGCGGTTCGCGAGGCCCGAGCGCGCCGAGCGCTGCTCGGCGGTGAGCGGCGAGGTGTCGGCCAGGGCGGCGTCGAGGGCCTTCTTGAACGCCGCGGCCGGCTCCTCCAGCACCTCGGCGCCGGTGCCGACGGGGAGGTCCCAGACGGGCGCGAGCAGGCCGTGCGCGCGGAACATGCCGACCAGGCGGGCGTCGGGGACGATGACGTCGTCGCCGCTCTCGTGCAGCCGGGCCAGCGCGTCGAGCAGCGCGTCCTCGGGCTCGGGCATCACCCAGCGCAGGTGCTCCTTGGTGCCGACGTCGGTCCAGTAGGCGGCCTCGACCGAGCCCAGCCGCGAGGTGGGCGTCGCGGCGTCGTTGGCCTGCTCGAGGGCGCCGGCGAGCTCGTCGCTGTCGTCGAGGTCGGAGACCCAGTAGTCGAACCCGTCGTGCACGGTGACGTCGAGCGTCTCGTCGGTGACGAGGTCCTGCAGCCGGTGGCCCGGTCCGGGCGGCGTCGTGAGGCCGACGACGCCGGGCTCGGCGGCCAGCGCGGCCTCGAGGACGGCGGCCAGGTCGCGCGAGGGGTCGCCGAACTGGTGCTGCACCTGCAGGCCGAGCCAGACCTCGCCGCTGTCGCGCGACATCGCAGGCACCGCGCCGGGCAGGAGGGTGCAGAGCCGCACGGTGCGGTCCTCGTGACCCTTGATGGTCAGGGGCGCGGTCGCCGCCGGGACGAGCTCGCGCAGCGCGATGATGTCGCACTCGCCGGGCAGGCCCTCGAAGGGGCGCGCGACGTAGACGTCGGCACCGCCGGAGGCCCCGTGGCAGGCTTTGTACCGCTTGCCGGAGCCGCACGGGCAGGGCTGGCGCGGGCCGACCGCCCCGTCGGTCTCGGCGGGTGCGTGGTCGCGGGCCTTGGTGCGGGACTTCTTCGCCATGGCGCAGAACCTACCGGGGCCGCGCGGGCCGCCGCGCACCCAGCCACCCGCACCCGCCGCGGACGTCAGCGCCCGAGCCGCTCCAGGATGTAGGCCGGCCGGTCGGTGATGACGGCCTTGACGCCGAGCTCGAGGCAGCGCTCGAGGTCGCGGTCGGTGTTGACCGTCCAGACGTGCATGTCGTGCCCGGCGGTGGTGATCCGTTCGCCGAGCCGGGGCTGCTCGCGGAGCAGCGCGATGCCCGGGCCCATGATCCACCCGGGCCCGACCACGCGGCGCAGCATCGACCAGTGCTGCGCCTTGTCGACCAGCTGGACCAGCTGGATCCCGGGTGCCGCCCGCTCCACGCGCTGCAGGGCGGTGAAGGAGAAGCTCATCACCCGCACCGGCGACCCGGGCACGTCCCACCCGAAGTCCTTGAGCATCTCCACCAGCCGGCGCTCGACGAGCCCGCCGTAGCGCGTGGGGTGCTTGGTCTCGATCGCCACCTCGACGCGCCGGTCGAGGTCGGCGACGGTCTCGAGCAGCTTGCGCAGCGTCAGCACCCGGTCGAGCGACTCGTCGCGCTCGGGCGCCTCGTCGTCGAGGTCGGCCCACGGGTTCTTCCACGTGGCGAAGTCGAGCTCGTTGAGGTCGGCGAGGTCCATCGTGGAGACCAGCCCCCGCGCCTGCGCCGTGCGCCGGAGGTCGCGGTCGTGCACGCACACCAGGTGGCCGTCGGCGGTCAGCCGGACGTCGCACTCGAGGCCGTCGGCCCCCGACTCGAGCGCCGCCAGGTAGGCCCCCAGCGTGTGCTCGGCGTTCTCGTCGCTGGCCCCGCGGTGCGCCACGACCTGCGTCGTCATGCCTCCATCGTGCCCGACCGGCGCCAGCCGGGCGGGGGCAGCGGTCGGAGTGTCGGTCGCGGTGCGGGAACGGTCACACCCGGCGCCGCCCGATCGTCGGAGGAGTGACGGACGAGGTGGAAGGGTGCAGCCGTGGACCAGACGCAGGTGTTCGAGGCCGAGCGACCGCGACTCGTGGGGATCGCGAGCCGGGTGCTCGGCGACCACGCCGAGGCCGAGGACGTCGTCCAGCAGGCCTGGCTGCGGATGGACCGGGCGGCGTCCGGCACCGTGATCGAGAACGTCCCGGCCTGGCTGACAACCGTGACCACCCGGCTCTGCCTCGACCGGCTGCGCTCGCGCACGCCGGTCCCGGTCGACGACGCCGACCTGGACGACCTCGACGGCGTGGACGGCCCCGACGACCGGCACGGGCTCGCCGGCGACCCCGCCGACGACGTCGCCCTGGCCGACACCGTCGGGCTGGCCCTGCACGTGGTCCTCGACCGGCTCTCGCCGCGCGAGCGGGTCGCGTTCGTGCTCCACGACAGCTTCGGCTTCGACTTCCCCACCATCGCGGCGGTCCTCGACACCTCCCCGGTCGCGGCCCGCAAGCTCGCCTCACGGGCGCGGGCCAAGGTGGCCCAGCCCCGGCCCGAGGACCGGCTCGCCGACTGGGAGGTCGTCGACGCCTTCATGGCCGCGGCCCGGGGCGGCGACCTCGACCGGCTGCTGCGGCTGCTCGCCCCCGACGCCAGCGTCGGCGCCGACGACGCCGCCGTCCTGGCCGGCACCCCGCGGCACGTCGCGGGCCGCGACGAGGTGGCGGCCTTCTTCGACGGCAGCGCCGCCGCGGCGTTCCCGGTCCTCGTCGGCGGGCGCCCCGGCGCCGCCTGGTTCCACCGCGGCGAGGCGAGGGTCGTCTTCGACTTCACCGTCGTCGACGGCGTCGTGCACACCATCACCTTCCGCGCCGCGCCCGACGTGCTCGCCGACGTCGTGCGCCGCGACGGAGCCACCCCCACCCACCCCACGAGGAGAGACCGATGAAGACCATGACCTGCCGCGACCTGGGCGGACCCTGCGAGCTCGCGCACCACGGCGAGAGCGCCGACGACGTCATCAACGCCCAGGACCAGCACCTCAAGGAGGCCGAGAAGGCCGGCGACGCCACCCACCAGGAGGCGCGCGACGCGATGAAGGGCCGGTGGCGGCACCCGAAGCGGTCAATGGGCTGGTACCGCGACACGAAGGCCGCCTTCGCGGCCCTCCCCGACGACTGAGCGAGCGGGGTACTAGGACCACCGGACACCTGGGAACACCGACCCGCTCGCGCCTTGACTGGGGGCACACCGCACCGCGGTGTCTTCGCACCTCGAGAGGGACCCCCATGACCAGGCTCCGCCTCGCCGCCGCCGCACTCGCGGCCGCCGCACTCCTCGCCCCCGCCACCGCCGCCCACGCCAAGGGCGGTGACGACGGTGGCGGCGACGACCGGGGCGGTGGGACGACGTCCGCCACCGCCGGCGACTACGCCGTCACCGTCAACGGCCGGACCTACGACCCCGCGCCCGGTCGGGACGTCCGGGTCAGGGACCTCGCCGTCACCGCCGGGATCACCGTCGCCGGCGTCCACACCCGGTTCACGATCGACCCGGCCACCCTCGGCGTCCACGACTACACGCTGACCGGCGCGCCCTCCCCGGAGCGGATGGTGACCCGGCCGACGGTGGTCTTCGCCTCGAAGGTGCCGGTGCTGGGCCCCGCACAGCTGCGCGCCCCGGTGCTGCGCCAGCTGGAGGTCAGGGACGGCACGCTCGTCGTGATCCTCGCGACGGCCGCCGGCAAGCTGAAGATCCAGGCCAAGGACGCGCCGCAGGGTGGCATCTTCCAGATGGAGCCGGAGTTCGCGGGCGACGTCGAGGTCGTGCACACGCTCGGCCCCGGCCTGTTCTACTTCGTCAACAGCTTCACCGGGAAGATCAACTTCGGTGACGGCGTCGACGCCGTCGCGTCCGGTCCGGACGCCCACCAGATGCTCCTCGGCAAGGACAGCCCGCAGGTCGCCACGAAGCTGTTCCAGGACGGCCGGACCACGCGGTGGTCCGTCGTCCCCGGCGGCCGGCTCGGCGGCGTCCTCGGGGAGGACGCGATCGAGCTGTCCCAGGGTGCGACCAGCTGCACCAGCCAGTGCCAGGCGCAGAACCGCGTCCGGGGCTCCCTGCCGGTGCCGCCCGACCCGACCGACCCCACGCCCCTGCCCTGAGCCCGTTCCCGCGCCCACAGGCGCCCGGGAGGCCGCGGTTCGAGCGGCCCCCGGGCGCGGCGGTTTCCCGCGGGCCCAGCGGGGGCAGACGGAGAGCCACCCGGTCAACCCGTCGCCCCAGCTCTCGAGGATCACACTGATGGACATCGACGCACTCAAGCAAGCGGCCATCGACGCCTACATGCGTTCCGAGGGCTACCAACGCCAGGGCGGCGGCTCCTACTTCGACTACGGTCTCGGCTTCAGCGCGACCGTGGGCTCCGACGGCACCGGCGTCGCGACGTACTCCACGAGCTCGGGCAGCGGGATGCCGGTCACCTCGAACGTCGACCTCGACTACCGCACCGAGTGGGGCGAGGTCCGCGACCGCGTGGACACCGCGCTCGAGCAGTGGCAGGACGACCGGCTGCCCGAGCCGAGCGCCCTCAACGGCGGCATGGTCACCGCGCAGGCGGCGGTCACGGCGCTGAACATGGGCAGCCAGAACTCCTACGGCGGGGCGCTCGGCGGCTACTACAAGACCATCTCCGACAACGCCAGCGAGTTCCGCGGCGCCGCCATGGACGCCTTCAACAACAGCTTCGTCAACCAGCTCCCCGCGGTGATCAGCAACCACGGCTGCCTGGCTGCCATCGTCACCGAGGCCTGGGCCGCGGAGAAGGAGATCTGGACGCAGGCCCGCGCCGACCGCGACACCCACGTGGAGAAGGCCACCGCGGCCCTCGACAGCTACGCCGAGAGCGAGGGCACCTCGGAGATCAAGTTCCTGCTGGGCCTCACCGGTGCGGCCCTCGCCGGCGCCAGCGCCATCGCCTCGGGCGGCGTCACCCTGCCCTTCGCCCTGGCCACGGCGGGGATCACCTCGTTGAGTGCCACCAACGACTACGTCGGCGAGCTGCGCCTCGAGCGCAGCGGGGACAGCTACCAGGACCTGATGGCCGCCTTCGAGTCCGGGCTCGACGACATCGACGAGGCCATCACCCAGCAGGAGACCCTCGTCCGGGAGGGCCTCGAGAACGGGTGGCAGACCTTCGAGGCCCACCGCGCCCTCTTCGACCTGACCCCCCGGGTCTCCGACGACGGTGACGGCGGGTGGGGCGACGAGACCAGCATCTTCGACGTCACCGACGCCGGCGCCCTCGCCGTCGTGATCCCGGGCGAGGCCGTCGTCGGCTCGCTCAGCAGCGGCATGAAGAACCTCGCCCACGGGCTCGAGGACGCCGACCCCAAGATCATCGCCGGCGCCGAGGAGGGTGGGCTGCTCTCCCCGTCGGCCCGCGAGGTCGGCCTGCGCTACAACGGCGTCGCGATCATGATGTGGATCGTCGGCGACAACACCGCCGCCTCGATCCGCGACCTGACGTGGGACGTCAGGAACAGCGAGGCGATGCTCCGGGCGATCGTCACCGACTTCACCAACGCCGACGCCGCCAGCCAGGCCGGCCTGGACGACCTCCGCGGCCAGCTGGTCGGCGGGAGCGGTGAGGACCCGTGGCGCTGATCCTGGACCGGTGACCGGCGCGCGGCTCAGGCCTGCTCGCGCAGGTAGCGCCCGAAGTGCGGCACGGTGAAGGCGATCCGGCCGCGCTCGCCGGAGTAGATGAGCCCCTTCTTGAGCAGCGCGTCGCGGGCCGGGGAGAGGGCCTGCGGCTTGCGGGCCAGCACGGCGGCGACGTCGGCGGTGGCGACCGAGCCGGCGGGGTCGTCGGGGTCGGGGGTGGCCTCGGCCATGGCGCGCAGGTAGTCGCGCTCGCCGGGGGTGGCGCGCTCGTAGCGGCTGCCGAAGAAGCCGACGCCCAGCTCGCGGTCGGCCTCGGGGGTGGCGACGTCGACGTCGGCGGCGGTGATCGGCGAGGCGGGGGCCAGGTCCCAGACCGTCTTGCCGTAGGCCTGCACGAAGTAGGGGTAGCCGCCGGTGGCGGCGTAGAGGGCCTCGAGGGCCTCGGGGGTGAACCCGGCGTCCTCCTCGGCGGCGGGGGTGGTCAGGGCGCGGTCGGCCTCGGCCCGCGAGAGCCGGTCGATGCGCTGGTAGGCGAAGAGGCGCTCGGAGTAGGACTTGCTCGCCGACAGCACGGCGGGCAGGTGCGGCAGCCCGGCACCCACGACGATGAGGGGCAGCCCCGACTGGCTGATCTCGTGGCAGGCCGCGCAGAGCGCCGAGACGTCGTCGGGGCCGAGGTCCTGCATCTCGTCGATGAAGACCGCGATGCCCCGGCCGGTCTCGCCGGCCAGCCCCCCGAGGTCGGTCAGCAGCTCGACGAGGTCGATCTCGACGTCGCCGGAGTCGGCCCGCCCGCGCACGAGCGGTGCGGTGATGCCGGGGCTCCACCGGTCACGCAGCTTCGCGTCGCCCCCGGCGGCACGCTCCGAGAAGGCCCGCAGGACGCCGAGGGCGTGCTCGACCTCCTCCTCGCGGCCGTGCCCCAGCTCGCGCACCGCCTGGTGCAGCGCCGACGACAGCGGACGTCGCAGCGGCTGGTCGGGGCGCGCCTCGAGCTTGCCGGTCCCCCACCCGCGCCGCACGGCCTGGCTGCGCAGCGTGTTGAGCAGCACCGTCTTGCCGACCCCGCGCAGCCCGGTGAGCACCAACGAGCGCTCCGGGCGGCCCCGCGACACCCGCTCCAGCACGACGTCGAAGGCGCGCAGCTGCTCGTCGCGACCGGCCAGCTCGGGCGGGCGCTGCCCGGCGCCGGGGGCGTACGGGTTCCGGATCGGGTCCACGATGCGACCGTATCGGCATCTCTAGCCGATTCCCTAGACTGCCGCGCCCGAGCGGCGCCCGGGCGTTCGACGGGTCAGGCGGAGCGGGCCGACCGCGTCGCGGCGTAGGCGACGTCGAGCCCCTCGCGCAGCATCGCGATCAGGTCGGGGACCTCGTCGACGGCCAGGCGGAAGGTGGCGACGCAGAGGTTGTCGCGCCACATCGAGAGCACCACGACGCCGTCCGGGCCGCCGTCGGTGTGCCAGGAGACCCGCAGCGCGCGCTCGTCGCCGCGGGGATCGAGGAAGATCGCTCCCGGGGACCTCAGGGCACGCACCGGCGTCGACATCTGCTCATCATCGCCCCGACCACCCCCATTTGTCACCGGTCGCACCTAGGATCGTGGCGTGCCCGAGCTGCCCGAGGTGGAAGCGCTGGCCCTCGACCTGAAGGGCCGGCTCGACGGCCGCGCGATCGCCACGGTCCACCTGGCGGCGTTCAGCGCCCTCAAGACCTACGACCCGCCGGTCACCGCCCTGACCGGCATGCTGGTCGACGACGTCACCCGGCACGGCAAGTTCCTCGACATCGACGTCTCCGGCCTGCACCTCGTGCTGCACCTGGCCCGCGCGGGCTGGGTCCGCTGGCGCGAGGAGGTGCCGGCCCTGCCGCCGAAGCCCAGCAACAAGTCCCCGCTCGCCGTCCGGGTCGTGCTCGACGACGGCACCGGGCTCGACATCACCGAGGCCGGCACCAAGAAGAGCCTGGCGATGTACGTCGTCCGCGACCCGCTCGAGGTCCGCGGCATCGCCAGCCTCGGGCCCGACCCGCTCAGCCCCGACTTCACCCGCGACGCGCTCGAGGCGATCCTGCGCAGCGAGGGCCGCAAGCAGATCAAGGGCGTGCTGCGCCACCAGGGCACGATCGCCGGCATCGGCAACGCCTACTCCGACGAGATCCTGCACGCGGCGAGGATTTCGCCCTACCGGCCGGCCAGCGCGATCGCCGACGACGAGGACGGTGGTCTCGACGTCCTGTACGCCGCCGTGCGCACCACCCTCGGCGACGCCGTCGAGCGTTCGCGCGGCCTGGCCGCCAGCGAGCTCAAGGGCGAGAAGAAGTCGAACCTCGCCGTCCACGGTCGCACCGGCAAGGCCTGCCCGGTCTGCGGCGACACCGTGCGCGAGGTGTCCTTCGCCGACTCCAGCCTCCAGTACTGCCCCACCTGCCAGACCGGCGGCAAGCCGCTCGCCGACCGCCGGATGAGCAAGCTGCTCAAGTGAGCTCGCCGCCGACGAGGTCGATGAACTCGTCGGCCATCGCGAGCTGGCGCACCAGGCGCGCCCGCCGCTCCACGGCGTCCTCGCGCACCGCGCCGACCCGCGCCCGGGCCGCGGCACGCGCCGGCTCGTCGGCGCCGGCGTCGCGGAGGACCTCGAGGTCGACCATCACCGCCCGCATCTCGTCGAGGCTGAACCCGAGCGGCTTCATCCGGCGGATGACGAGGATCTTCTCGACGTCCTCGGCGGTGTAGAGGCGGAACCCGCCGTCGCTGCGACCCGACGGCTGCAGGAGGCCGACCTCCTCCCAGTGCCGCAGGCTGCGCAGCGAGAGCTCCGTGCGGGCGGCGACCTCGCCGATCTGCATCACGGCGTGGCCCTGCCCACCCGAGC
This sequence comes from Nocardioides sp. S-1144, assembly GCF_005954645.2. Taxonomy (NCBI): domain Bacteria; kingdom Bacillati; phylum Actinomycetota; class Actinomycetes; order Propionibacteriales; family Nocardioidaceae; genus Nocardioides; species Nocardioides dongxiaopingii. The sequence goes on along the minus strand of NZ_CP040695.2, from coordinate 80,917 downwards.
GAGGATGCCAACCCTCACGTAGCGTGAGGTTAGGCTCGGTCCGCACATCGACCCACCTTCTCACGGTGGGACGCCCCCGCCGCCGTCACAACGAGAGCCGGTCCATGTCCTCCACCGCGCCGACCACCACCGCCGCGCCGCCCGAGCCGGGCGTGCGCGCCGCCCTGCGCTCGCCCCGCCTGCTGCGCACCGAGGTCCTGGCCGGGCTCGTCGTCGCCCTGGCGCTGATCCCCGAGGCGATCTCGTTCTCGATCATCGCCGGTGTCGACCCCCGCGTCGGGCTGTTCGCGTCGTTCACGATGGCGGTCGCGATCTCGTTCCTGGGTGGCCGGCCGGCGATGATCTCGGCCGCGACGGGCGCCGTGGCGCTGGTGATCGCCCCCGTGATGCGCGACCACGGCTACGACTACCTCATCGCCACCGTCCTGCTGGGCGGGGCGATCCAGGTCGTCCTCGGGCTGGTCGGCTTCGGCCGGCTGATGCGCTTCATCCCGCGCTCGGTGATGGTCGGCTTCGTCAACGCGCTCGCGATCCTGATCTTCCTGGCCCAGGTGCCCTACCTGGTCGACGTGCCCTGGCTCGTCTACCCGATGGTCGCCGCGGGCATCGCGATCCTGGTCGGCCTGCCGCGGGTGACGCGCGTGGTCCCCGCGCCGCTCGTCGCGATCGTCGCCCTGACCGGCTTCACGGTGCTGGCCGCGCTCACCGTGCCCGACGTCGGCGACGAGGGCGAGCTGCCCGACTCGCTGCCGCGCCTGTTCGTGCCCGACGTGCCGTTCGACCTCGACACGCTGGGGACGATCGCGCCGTACGCGCTGGCGATGGCGGTGGTGGGGCTGCTGGAGTCGCTGATGACGGCCAAGCTCGTCGACGACATCACCGACACCCCGTCGGACAAGACCCGCGAGGCGTGGGGGCAGGGCACCGCCAACCTCGTCACCGGCTTCTTCGGCGGCATGGGTGGCTGCGCGATGATCGGCCAGACGATGATCAACGTGAAGGTCTCCGGTGCCCGCACGCGCATCTCGACGTTCCTGGCCGGCGTCTTCCTGCTCGTCCTGGTCGTCGGGTTCGGCGACGTCGTGGCGATCATCCCGATGGCCGCGCTGGTCGCGGTGATGATCATGGTCTCCGTCGGCACCTTCGACTGGCACTCGATCCACCCCGCGACCGTGCGCAGGATGCCCAGGTCGGAGATGGCGGTGATGCTCTCGACCGTCGCGGTCACCGTCGCGACCCACAACCTCGCGATCGGGGTCGTGGTCGGCGTGCTCGTCGCGATGACCCTCTTCGCCCGTCGCGTCGCGCACGTCACCGAGACCCACCGCGAGGTCGTGGCGGACGACGAGCACGGTCCGACCGCGGTCTACCGGGTCACCGGCGAGCTGTTCTTCGCCTCGTCGAACGACCTCTACACCCAGTTCGAGTACGTCGAGGACCCCGACCGCGTCGTCATCGACCTCGCGGACTCCCACATCTGGGACGCCTCCACGGTCGCCTCGCTGGACGCGATCCGCGCCAAGTACGCGCGCCGGGGCAAGAGCGTGGAGATCGTCGGGTTGGACGAGGCGAGCGCGCGACGTCATGAGACGCTCAGCGGACAGCTGTCGAACCACTGACCCAGATGCGAGAGGCCGGCTCATGAGCGTGCCCACCGTCGCCGTCACCGGCGTCCCCGACCCCCTGCCCGACGGCCTGGCCGTCCTCGACGTCCGCGAGCAGGTCGAGTGGGACCACGGGCACATCGAGGGCGCCGTCCACGTGCCGCTGATGGACCTGCCTGCTCGGCTCGCCGACGTCCCCCCGGGCCAGACCCTCGTGGTCTGCAAGGTGGGCGGCCGCTCGGCGCAGGCCACCGGCTACCTCGCGCAGCAGGGCTACGACGTCGTCAACCTCGACGGCGGGATGCTCGACTGGCAGGCCGCCGGCCGGCCGATGGTGAGCGAGAACGGCCAGCCGCCCCAGGTGGTCTGACCCCCACGCGCACGACGACCGCCGACCCCTCCTCGAGGTCACCGGTCGCCGTCGGCGGTGCGGTCAGCCGCAGTAGTCCGAGGACCACTCGTCGAACTTGTCGACCTTCTTCTTGTCGTCCTCGCTCACCTTGGCGATGTCGTCGGCGTCGCCCTCGAGCGCCTTCTGGACGTCGTCGCTGTCGAGGTCCTTGAACTCCTCGACGATGACCTCGAAGCCCTCGCGGGCGTCGTCGGGGATGTCCTCCGGCGTGCCGGTCTCCTCGAGGTCCTCGGAGAGCTGCTTGAACTGGTCGGTCACGGCCTTGGCCTGGTCCTCCGGGGAGGCCTCCGGGTCGACGTCCGAGCCGGGCTCGGCGTTGATGACCCCGCAGAAGTCGTCCTTCGAGGCGTCGGTGGGGGCGTCGCTCCCGCCACCGCAGGCGGTGAGGGAGAGGGCGAGCAGCACCGGGGCGCTCGCCGCGGCGATGCGGCGCTTGATGGTGGTCATGGGAGTTCCTCTCTGTCGGGGCACCTCGGGATGCCCGCCCGCCCACCCTGCCCACCCGGCCGGGGGTTCAACCCGGCCCGACCATCAGGGGCCCGCGAACCCCCGCGGCAGCGGGACCGCGAGCAGCCCCGGCAGCCGGCCGAGGTACTCCTCGCGCCCGATCTCGCGGACGCCGAGGGAGGCCAGGTGGTCGGTCTGCCACTGGACGTCGACCAGGCGCTGCTCACCGTGCTCGTCGTCGAGCAGGTCGACCAGGCCGACGAGTGCGACCTTCGAGGCGTCCCGCTCCCGGTGGAACATCGACTCCCCGGCGAAGAGCCCGCCCAGGGCCAGGCCGTAGAGCCCGCCCACGAGCCGACCGTCGCGCCAGGTCTCCACCGAGTGCGCCCAGCCCAGCTCGTGGAGGTGGAGGTAGGCCGTCCGGATCCGCCGGTCGATCCAGCCGTGCGGACGGCGCGGGTCGGCGCAGGCGTCGAGGACCTCGGCGAAGGCCGTGTCGACGCGGACCTCGAAGTCGCGGCACGCGCGCCGCAGCGACCGCGACACCACCAGCCGGTCGAGCGTGAGGACGCCGCGGTGCACCGGCGACCACCACCCCATCGGGTCGCGCGCCGAGCCGAGCGGCATCGGGAACAGGCCCTGGCGGTAGGCCGCGAGCACCGTGCCCGGCTCGAGGTCGGCACCCAGGGCGACCAGGTCGTCGTCGGGGTCGCTGCCGGCGAGGTGGGCGTCGAAGGCCCACCGCGAGGGGGGAGGCTCGACCGGCACAGGTGCGACCGTAGTCGCGCTCGTGCCGGTCGTCACGCGCCGCCGCCTACGATCGGCACCATGGGTCTGAGACAGACGGTCGGCAAGCAGGTGGGCAGGCAGCTCGCACCCCGCATCACGGACCTGGCACCGAACCTGAGCGGCTCGTTCGTCCGTGAGGCGCTGCGTCGCGCCGTCGAGGGCGTCGGCCCGCTCGCCTCGGCCGCCGAGGTGGCCGCCAAGCAGCTCGCCGAGCACGGCGACGTCGAGAAGGCCGTGGACGCCGTCGTCGACACCCACGTGCGCCTGGCCGGCGCCTCCGGCTTCGTCACGAACCTCGGCGGGCTGGTCACGATGACCGTCACGGTGCCGGCGAACCTGACCGGGATCGCGCTCATCCAGTGCCGGATGGTGGCCGCGGTCGCGCACCTGCGCGGCTACGACCTCGACGACCCGCGGGTCCGCAACGCCGTCCTGGTCACCGTCCTCGGCGAGGACACCGTCAACGACCTGGTGCGGAGCAACAAGATCCCGGCGCCGCCGATGGCCCTGGCCACGGCGCCCGTGCACGACCCCGCCCTCGACCCCGTGGTCTCCGGCGAGGTGGCCCGCGACCTGGTCGCCCGGGTCACCGGCCGCCGTCTCGCCAGCACCGTCGGACGCCGGGTGCCCGGGTTGGGCGGCGTCATCGGCATGGGCTCCGACGGCTGGGCGACCCACAAGATCGGCAGCTACGCCGACCGCGAGCTCCTGCCCCGCGCCAAGCGGTAGCCCTTCAGCAGCACCCGGCCGGCCTGGCCGGTCTCGAGGCGCCGCACGATCTTCTCGCGCAGCCGGTAGGTCGGTCGCAGGTAGGCGCGGTGCAGCGCGCCGCGGGTCTCGTCGAGCTCGTGGCGCAGGCCCTCGCCCTCCTGCCGCAGGCGGGCGTTGTCGAGCAGCAGCGCCTTGATCGCGTCGAGGCCGGCCGCGGCGACGTCGTCGCCGTCGGGGTGGTCGGGGTCGCTCCACGTCTCGGGCGGGCTGCCGACGAGCTCCTCGACGTCACCGATGACGTCGTAGCCGCGCACGGTGATCTCCTCGACCCAGCTCCGCTCGAGCCGCTGCACCCACTCGTGGACGTCGGGGGGCAGGGCCAGCCGCGGCGACGTGCGCCGCTGGGACAGCGTCTGGTGGGCCAGCAGCTCCCGCACCAGCGGGCGGTACTCGGCCGGCGGCAGCTCACGGTTGACCGCCCGGTTGATGCGGCGGATGAGCGCGGTCTCCGGGGCGCCGAGCGAGGGGTTGGCCCGCTCGGTCTCGAGGGTCAGGTCGATGCCGTCGAGGCCGAAGGCCTGGCTGAACCGCTTCCACAGCACCTCCGGAGCACCACCGCGGGGCGGGACGGTGACCAGGTGCACCCGCTCGGGCGGCAGGTCGCTGGCCCAGCGGTCGAGGATGTCCGGGATCTCCTGCACCCCCCAGAACCAGCTGCCGATCCGCGTGGACCGCTCGGGGCTCTGGATCTGGCGCAGGAACTTGGCGTAGGTGATGGAGCTGCGGTGCTTGACGTTCTCCTGCCACTCGGCCGGGATCTGGCGCACGAGGTCGCGCACCGAGAGGACGACGTGCAGCTCGGGCTCGTCGGGGTCGCCGGTGCCGTGACCGAGCGACTCCAGCGCCCGCCCGACCTGCGAGCGCGAGGCGGTCGCGAAGATCTCGTGGCTGATGATGGTGGTGCCGTCGTGGCGACGGACCCGGGCGGCCAGCGCGTCCCACGCGCCGATCGCCTCGGTCTCCAGCCCGCCCCAGGGCAGCCGCATCAGGTCGAGCGCGGCGAGGAAGTGCGCGTCGAACCGGTCCGCCGGGTAGAGGATGCCGGCCAGCGCCAGCCGCGGGCGGTTGCGGTAGAGCACGTCCTGCACGTAGGAGGTGCCGGTCTTCGGGGTGCCGACGTGCAGCAGGATCCGACGGGTCATCCGGGGGTTGGTCCCTTCTCGGTCGGGCGGTCGCTCTCGGGCACCAGCAGCAGCCGGAGCGCGAGGTCGAGCGTGCCCTGGTCATCGGGGCGGTCCTGGAGGTCGCGACCCTCGGGCGTTCGGAGCAGGACGTCGGGGTCGCCGACCACCGTGCACCCGGTGGCGAGCAGGCCGCGGCGGAGCCGGGTCGCGCGGCGCACCACCCAGCCGGTGTGCTCGGGCGGGACCGCGAGCGGCCGGCCACCCAGGTCGCCCAGGGCGAGCAGCCGCGGGAGGAGCGTGTGGCGCAGCAGCCGGGCCCGGCGGTCGGGGAGCACCAGCCCGCCGAGGGGCGCGGCCACGCGCCGGGCCAGGTCGGCGGCGTCCGCGCCCAGGGGCGGCATCGGGCGGACCCGGCGGCGGGTGCCGAGCACGCCGGGGACCCGGGCCGGGTCGAGGACGACGGTGACCCGCTCCACGCCCACGTGGGCGGCCGCGCGGCGCACCGCCCCGAGGGTGTCGGCGCGACGCGGGAGCGAGCGGACGCTGCGCAGGTTCGTCAGCCAGTCGTCCCAGCCGATCGCGCTGCTGTCGAGGGAGCGGACGACCCAGGCGTGGGTGAGCATGGTGGGCAGGTCGGTGCCGACGACCACCCACTGCGGACGCCGTCCGCCCGGGCCGCGACCGCGGCGGCCGAGCTGGTCGACGACCGGCCAGACCAGCCACGGGTCGCCCGAGATCCGGTACGACGGCGCCCACGGACGCCGGAACCCGGCCGGCGCCTCGGCCGGCACACCGGCGGCGACGAGGTCCTCGGCGAGCAGGCCGGAGGCGACGCGCACCAGCTCACCGGCGGCGAGCCCGGCCGGGTCGACCGGTCGCGGGCCGAAGCGGTGCGGGCCCGGCACGGTGCCGAGCAGCGGGAGGTCGGGGATGCCGCGGCCGGGTGCGCTGGCGTTGACGACGCGCTCGACCAGCGCCGGGGACGGCTTCACGCGTCGGGCGCGGGCGGCCAGGTTGAGCCGGCGCAGCAGCTCGAGCTGCTGGGCGCCGGGCACGGGGGCCGACCGGGGGGTCGTCGAGGCACCCCCGGGCGGGCGCTCGGCGCCCGACCGCCACGAGGCCCACGGCTCGGTGCCGCCCGCGCGCAGGTGCGCGACCCAGGCGAGCGCCGGGTCGGCGTCGCGGGTCGAGTCGCGGGTGGGGCTGGCCATGGCCGCGATCATCCCACGCAGGCCGAGCGCTGGTCCGGGTGCCAGAATGCAACCCGTGACCCGACCCGTGCTGCACCTCCACGTCGGAGCGATGAAGACGGGCACGACGTACCTCCAGGAGCTGATGCTCGCCAACCGCGACGCCCTGGCCGGGGCGGGCTTCGTCTTCGTCGGACCGGGCTGGTCGCGGCAGGTCCGCGCGGTCCAGGACCTCCTGCACCTCGACCAGCACGACCCCCAGATCGCCGCCCTCAGCGCGGGCGCCTGGGACGAGCTGGTCGCCGAGGTCCGTGACCGCCGCGACGCCGCGTCGCTGGTCTCGATGGAGTTCCTGTCCTTCACCCGGCGGCGCCGGATGGCCCAGGTCGTCCGCGACCTCCGCGGGGTCGAGGTGCACGTCGTCCTGACCGTCCGGGACGTCACCTCGACGATCCCGGCGCAGTGGCAGACCAGCATCACCTCCAAGCGCACCCACACCTGGGAGGAGTTCCAGGCCGGCGTCCAGCGCGCCGCGAGCCCGGTGTGGGCCGCGCACGCCGTCCGCGGCGACACCGGGGTGCGGGAGTTCCGGCGCACCCAGGACGTCGCGCGGATGCTGCGCACCTGGGGCCGGCTGGTCCCGCCCGAGCGGCTCACCGTCGTCACCGTGCCCCTGGAGCGCCGCGACCCCGACGAGCTGTGGCAGCGCTTCGCGACGGCGATCGGCGTCGACCCGGCCGTCGCCACCGAGCCGCCGTCGAAGTCGAACCCCTCGCTCGGGCACGCCTCGACCGAGCTCGTCCGCCGGCTCAACGTGACCCTCGAGGACACCCTGCCGTGGGACTACAACCGCACCGTCAAGGCGCCGCTGGCGACGCGGTTCCTGGGCGGACGGCGCGCGATCGAGGACCGCGCCCGCCTCGACGCCGCCACCGCACGCTTCGCCGCCGACTGGAACCGCAGCACCCGCGAGGCCATCGTCGCCTCCGGCGCCCAGGTGGTCGGCGACCTCGACGACCTCCCGGTCGAGCCGACCGACGACACCGTCGGCGACGCCGCCCACGGGCCGGACGCCGCGGCGGTGCTCGACGCCGCCCGCGACGCCTGGGGCGGCCTCACCACGCTGCACGAGCGGCGCCGGCGGCGGATCGCCCGGTTGGGCGACGAGCCGAGGCCCGACCCCGTCGACGCGCCGACCCCCGACTGGGTCGACGCCGCCGGCACCGGCACCGAGACCGATCTGGACCGCGCCGTCGTCGACCTCACCGCGCTGGTGCGGACCCTGATGCGGCTGCGCCGCGAGATGATGGAGCTGACCACCGACGAGACCGACGACGCCGACGAGCCGGACCCGGCCTGAGTCGTCGGCGACGCGGATCCCGGTCGTCACGACCAGGATCCCGGTCGTCACGACGCGGATCCCGGTCGTCCGGGATCCCCGTCAGGCGGTGCCGCCGAGGGCGCGGACGACCGCCGAGGGGCTCGGGCGACCGAGGTGCCCGGCCATCCAGGTGCTGGTCGCGACGACGGCGTCCAGGTCGACGCCGTGCTCGACGCCGAGCCCGGTGAGCAGCCAGACCAGGTCCTCGGTGGCCAGGTTCCCGGTGGCGCTCCTCGCGTACGGGCAGCCACCCAGCCCGCCGGCGCTGGCGTCGTAGGTCGTGACACCGGCGCGCAGCCCGGCCTGCACGTTCGAGAGCGCCTGGCCGTAGGTGTCGTGGAAGTGCAGCGCGAGCCGGTCGGTGGGGACGCCGGCGTCGACGAAGGCGCGGACCAGCGCGGTCACGTGGCCCGCGGTGCCGACACCGATGGTGTCGCCGAGGCTGAGCTGGGAGGCGCCGAGGTCGAGCAGCCGGCGGCCGGCGGCGACGACCTGCTCGACCGGCACGGCACCCTCCCACGGGTCGCCGAAGCACATCGAGACGTAGGCGCGCACGTCCATCCCGGCCGCGCGGGCCCGGGCGACGGTCGGCTCGAACATCGCGAACTGCTCGTCGAAGGAGCGGTTGAGGTTCTTCTGCGCGAAGGTCTCGGTGGCGGAGCCGAAGATCGCCACGTGGCGCAGGTCGAGCTCGAGGGCGCGGTCGAGGCCGCGCTCGTTGGGCACCAGGACTGGCAGGTCGCGACCCGGCTCGCCCAGGCGCGCCATCAGCCCGGCGGCGTCGGCGAGCTGGGGCACCCAGCGCGGGTGGACGAAGCTGGTGGCCTCCACGACGGGCAGCCCGGCCGCGAGCAACCGGCGGACGAACTCCTCCTTCACCTCGACCGGCACCAGGGCCTTCTCGTTCTGGAGCCCGTCGCGCGGCCCGACCTCGTAGATCGTCACCGCCGCCGGCAGACCCGGCTCCGGCACGACGATGGGCAGCGGCCCGGTCACTGCGGCTCCACCACGAACAGCGGGGCACCGAGCGGCACCTGGGCCCCGGCGGCGACGTCCACGGCGGTGACGGTGCCGGCGAAGGGCGCCTTGAGCGAGAGCTCCATCTTCATGGCCTCCATGGTGCCCAGCACCTGGCCCTCCTCGACGACGTCGTCGACGGCGACCCGCACGTCGAGCACGGTGCCCGGCATCGGCGCGGTGATCGTGCCGTCGCCGACGACCGCGGAGCCCGCGAGCCGGTCGGGTGGGGTGAAGGCGAAGCGCTGGCCGCGCCAGACCACCTCGTGCACCCCGGTCGGGCCGGGCTGGACGTTGACGACCGCGCGGACGGTGACGCCGTCGACCACCGCCTTGAGGACGTGGTCGGCGGCACCGAGCTGGCGGAACGGGACGCCGTCGACGGTGCCGGCGGCGCGGTCGACCAGGACCTCGCGGTCGAGCTCGACCAGGGTGGGCGCGGGCGCCGCGCCGAGGCGGAACCCGTCGGACTGGAAGGCGTGCCCGCGCTCGGACGACGTCAGCATCGCCGAGACCCAGGCCACCAGCGCCCGCGGCACGTCGGCGGACGGCTCCTCGACCGCCGCGGTGTCGAGCCAGGCGGTGTCGATGGTCGCGTCGCGGAACTCGTCGGAGGCGACGAGCGCGCGCAGGAAGCCGGCGTTGGTGGTGAGGCCGAGGATGGCGGTCGCGTCGAGGGCCTCGACGAGGGCCCGCCGGGCGCTCTCGCGATCGGGGCCGTGCGCGACCACCTTGCCGAGCATCGGGTCGTAGGAGGTGCTGACGACCTGGCCGGGCTCGAGGGCGTGGTCGACGCGGACGGTGCCGCTGCCGGCCCGGGCACCGGGCCAGCGCACGATCGACGCCGTCCCGGCCTGGGGCAGGAAGCCGCCGAAGGAGTCCTCGGCGTACACCCGGGCCTCGATGGCGTGGCCGACGAGCCGGACGTCGTCCTGGGTCAGCCCGAGCGGCTCGCCCGCGGCCACGCGGAGCTGGAGCTCGACGAGGTCGAGCTCCTCACCCCCGACGCGCGTGGTGGCCTCGGTGACGGGGTGCTCGACCTGCAGGCGGGTGTTCATCTCCAGGAAGTAGAACTCACCGGTCTCGGCGTCGAGCAGGAACTCGACGGTGCCGGCGTTGACGTAGCCGACGTGGGCGGCGAGGTCGACGGCGGCGCGGGTGATCCGGTCGCGCGCCCCGGCGTCGATCGTGGGCGCCGGCGCCTCCTCCAGCACCTTCTGGTGCCGGCGCTGGGTGGAGCAGTCGCGCTCGTGCAGGTGCAGCACCGTGCCGTGGGTGTCGCCGATGACCTGCACCTCGATGTGGCGGCCGTGCTCGACGTACTTCTCGACCAGCATCGTGTCGTCGCCGAACGCGCTCAGCGCCTCGCGCCGGGCGGCGGCGACCGCCTCGTCCATCTCGGCCTCGCTGCGCACGACGCGCATGCCCTTGCCGCCGCCGCCGGCGGCGGCCTTGACCAGCACGGGGTACGCGGCCTCGGCCCCGGTCGGGACCACCGGGACGCCGGCGGCGATCGCGATCTCGCGGGCGGCGTCCTTGCGGCCCATCTGCTCCATGACCGCGGCGCTCGGGCCGACCAGCACGATCCCGGCCTCCTCCAGCGCGGTCGCGAACGCCGACCGCTCGGACAGGAACCCGTAGCCGGGGTGGACGGCCCAGCAGCCGTGCCGACGGGCCTGGTCGACGACCTCGTCGACGTCGAGGTAGGAGGAGACGCGGGCCGCCTCGTCGCAGGCGCGGACGTGCGGTGCGTCGGCGTCGAGGTCGGTGTGGATCGCGACGGTCGGCAGGCCGAGCCGGCGGCAGGTGCGCGCGACGCGGACGGCGATCTCGCCGCGGTTGGCGATCAGGACACGCATGGTGGGGTCGAGCACGTCATCACATCCGGAAGATGCCGTAGGAGGGTGCCGGGACCGGCGCGTGCGCGGCGGCGGCCAGGCCCATGCCGAGGACGCGACGGGTGTCGACGGGGTCGATGACGCCGTCGTCCCAGAGCCGGGCGGTCGAATAGTACGGCGAGCCCTGGCTCTCGTACTGCTCGCGGATCGGGGCCTTGAACGCCTCGACCTCCTCGTCGGTGGTGAGGTTCGGGTTCACGGTGGCCAGCACCGACGCCGCTTGCTCGCCGCCCATCACCGAGATCCGGGCGTTCGGCCACATCCACAGGAACCGGGGGTCGTAGGCCCGCCCGCACATGCCGTAGTTGCCGGCGCCGAAGGAGCCGCCGATGACGACGGTGAACTTGGGGACGACGCTGCAGGCGACCGCGGTGACCAGCTTGGCGCCGTCGCGGGCGATGCCGGCGTTCTCGTACTCGCGCCCGACCATGAACCCGGTGATGTTCTGCAGGAAGACCAGCGGGATGCCGCGCTGGTTGCACAGCTCGATGAAGTGCGCGCCCTTGCGGGCCGACTCGCCGAAGAGGATGCCGTTGTTGGCCACGATCCCGACCGGGTGGCCCCACACGTGGGCGAAGCCGGTCACCAGCGTCTCGGCGTAGAGCGCCTTGAACTCGGCGAACCGGCTGCCGTCGACGATGCGGCGGATGACCTCACGGACGTCGTAGGGCGTGCGGGTGTCGGTCGGGACGACGTCGTGGAGCGTCGCCGGGTCGACCACCGGCTCCTCGACCGGCCGCACCTCCCACGGCGCCGGGGGCGCGACCGGGAGGGTGTCGACGATCCCGCGGACGATCGCGAGCGCGTGGGCGTCGTCGTCGGCGAGGTGATCGACCACGCCCGACCGGCGGGCGTGCACGTCGCCGCCGCCGAGGTCCTCGGCGCTGACGACCTCGCCGGTCGCGGCTCTCACCAGCGGCGGGCCGCCGAGGAAGATCGTGCCCTGGTCCCTGACGATCACGGTCTCGTCGCTCATCGCCGGCACGTAGGCGCCGCCGGCGGTGCAGGAGCCCATCACGCTGGCGACCTGGGGGATGCCCCGCGCGGAGAGGTTGGCCTGGTTGAAGAAGATCCGGCCGAAGTGCTCGCGGTCGGGGAACACCTCGTCCTGCATCGGCAGGAACGCGCCGCCGGAGTCGACGAGGTAGAGGCACGGCAGCCGGTTCTCGGCGGCGACGGCCTGGGCGCGCAGGTGCTTCTTGACCGTCATCGGGTAGTAGGTGCCGCCCTTGACCGTCGCGTCGTTGGCGACCACGACGACCTCGCGACCGTGCACCCGGCCGATCCCGGTCACCACGCCGGCGCTGGCGACCGCGCCGCCGTACATGTCGGTCGCGGCGAGGGGGCTCAGCTCGAGGAAGGGGCTGCCCGGGTCGAGCAGCCGGTCGACGCGGTCGCGCACCAGCAGCTTGCCGCGGCCGGTGTGCTTGGCCCGCGCCGCCTCGCTGCCCCCCAGCCGGGCGACGGCCAACCGCTCGCGCAGGTCGGCCACCAGGTCGCTCATCTCGCTCACGCGCCCAGGTTAGCGATCGTTAACCAACCCGTCCACCGCCGCTGGCGGGTGGTCCCTGACCGCCCACCCCTCGGACCGCGTATGTCTAGTGATTCAGTGTGGTTCAAGATGATGGGGACCCCGACCTGAGGAGCGTTCCGCATGTCCTTCCGTCCCGAGACCCTGGCGGTCCATGCCGGCCAGGAAGAGGCCGACCCGACCACCAACGCACGCGCGGTGCCGATCTACCAGACGACGTCCTACGTCTTCAACGACACCGAGCACGCCGCGAACCTGTTCGCGCTCGCCGAGCCGGGCAACATCTACACGCGGATCATGAACCCGACCCAGTCGGTCTTCGAGGAGCGGATGACGCAGCTCGAGGGTGGCGTCGGGGCGCTCGCGACGGCGTCCGGCTCCGCGGCGACGACCTACGCCGTCCTCAACGTGGCCGGCACCGGCGACAACATCGTCGCCCTCTCCACCCTGTACGGCGGCACCTACGCGCTCTTCGCGCACACGCTGCCGCAGTTCGGCATCACCGTGCGCTTCGTCGACCCCGAGCGGCCCGAGGACCTGGCCGCCGCCGTCGACGACCGCACCCGCCTCGTCTTCGCCGAGACCATCGGCAACCCGAAGATCAACGTCGTCGACATCCGCGCCTGGGCCGACGCCGCGCACGCGCAGGGACTCCCCCTGATCGTCGACAACACCGCGCCGACGCCGTACCTCGCGCGCGTCTTCGACCACGGCGCGGACGTCGCGGTGCACTCGGCGACGAAGTTCATCGGCGGGCACGGCACCTCGATCGGCGGCGTCATCGTCGACGCAGGCTCCTTCGACTGGGCCGCGCACGCCGACCGGTTCCCCGGGTTGACCGGCCCGGACGGCGCCTACCACGGCGTCGTGTGGACCGAGGCCGTCGGCAACCTCGCCTTCATCATCCGCGCCCGCACCGTGCTGCTGCGCAACACCGGTGCCGCGATCACGCCGATGAACTCCTGGCTGTTCCTGCAGGGGCTCGAGACCCTGCACCTGCGGATGGAGCGGCACAGCGCGAACGCGCTGCGGGTCGCGGAGTTCCTCTCGGCCCACGCGGAGGTGTCGTGGGTCAGCTACCCGGGTCTGCCCGACAGCCCGTACAAGGCCGTCGCCGACCGCGTCCTCACCGGCCGCGGCTACGGCGGGCTGCTCAGCTTCGGCGTGCGGTCCGGGCGGGAGGGCGGCAAGCGCTTCATCGAGGCGCTCGAGCTGTTCTCGCACCTGGCCAACATCGGCGACGCCAAGTCGCTGGCCATCCACAACGCCACCACGACCCACTCCCAGCTCGAGCCCGCCGAGCTCGAGGCGGCCGGCGTGCCCGAGGACATGGTGCGGCTCTCGGTCGGCATCGAGCACGTCGACGACCTGATCGCCGACCTCGAGCAGGCGCTGGCCGCCAGCAAGTGAGCCCCGAGTGAGCCCCGCATGACCGACGCCGGGCGGGTCGTCCTCGCGACCGGGGACGACCCGCTGGTGCTGGAGCACGGGGGGCACCTCGACCACGTCGAGGTCGCCTACGAGACCTGGGGCGAGCTGGCCCCGGCGCGCGACAACGTGGTCTTCGTCTGCCACGCGCTCACCGGCGACGCGCACGCCGGCGGGGAGGGCGGCTGGTGGGCGAACCTCGTGGGGCCAGGGCGCCCGCTCGACACCGATCGCTTCCACGTCGTGTGCGCCAACCTGCTGGGCGGCTGCCGGGGCACCACCGGGCCGTCGTCGCCGGACCCCGCGACCGGACGCCCGTGGGGCCTGGACTTCCCCCTACTCACCGTGCGCGACCTCGTCGCGGTGCACCGGCGCCTGCTGACCCACCTCGGCGTCGAGCGGCTGCACGCGGCGATCGGTGGCTCGCTGGGCGGCATGCAGGTGCTGCAGTGGGCCGTCGACGACCCGGCGGCGATCGACCGGGCGGTGCTGGTGGCGGCGTCCTCGCGGCTCTCGGCGCAGGGCATCGCCTTCTCCGCGGTCGCGCGCGACGCCATCATGCGCGACCCCGACTTCCAGGGCGGTCGGTACGTCGGCAGCGGCCGCCGACCCGACCACGGGCTGGCCGTGGCCCGCCGGATGGCCCACATCACCTACGTCTCCGAGGGCTCCCTCGAGGCCAAGTTCGGGCGCGACCGGATCGCCGACGGACCGCCCACCCACGCCACCGACTTCCAGGTCGAGGCCTACCTCGACCACCAGGCCGAGGTGTTCCTCGCGCGCTTCGACGCGCTCTCCTACCTCTACCTGACCCGCGTCATGGACTACTTCGACCCGTTCTCGGACGCCGGGGCCGCGGCCCGGGCGGGGTCGGGGGGCACCGACTTCCTGGTGGTCTCCTTCGACACCGACTGGCGCTTCCCCACCGCCCAGTCGCGGCGGATCCACGACCACCTCGCCGCAGCCGGTGCCCGGAGCCGCCACGTCGAGATCGCCTCGCCGTGGGGGCACGACTCGTTCCTCCTCGAGCCGCCGGGCTACCACGACGTCGTCCGGCAGCACCTGGTCCGGCACCCGGGGTGAGGCGTGGACGCCCCGGACCCGGGGCGTTAGCGATCGCTAACCTGAACCCCATGACCGGGGCCACCACCACCCGCCGCGAGCAGATCCTGGCCACGGCCGCCGACCTGTTCGCCCGCCGCGGCTTCCACGGCGTCTCGGTCGCCGACCTCGGGGCCGCGTGCGGCATCTCCGGGCCGGCGCTCTACAAGCACTTCGCGTCCAAGGACGCCGTCCTGGCCGAGATGCTGGTCTCGATCAGCGAGGAGCTGCTGACGGTCGGGCGCGAGCGGGTCGCGCAGGCCGACGGCCCCGCCGACGCCGTCGCCCGGCTCGTGGAGTGGCACGTCTCGTTCGCCCTCGGGCGCCGCGCGCTGATCGTCGTCCAGGACCGCGACTGGTCCTCGCTGCCCGACGCCGCCCGCGAGCAGGTGCGTGCCCTGCAGCGCTCCTACGTCGACCTCTGGGCCGCCCAGCTCCGCCTGCTCGACGGCACCGGCGGCCCGCTCTCGCTCGACGCCGCCCGGTCGCAGGCGCACGCGGCGTTCGGCCTGATCAACTCCACCCCGCACAGCGGGCTGCTGCCCGACGGCGCCATGCACGACCTGCTGGCCGGGATGGCCCTGCGCGCACTCGGCGTCGACCGGGCCTGACCGGCTCCCCCGCGACGCGCAGGAGCCGGTGCCGCCCCGAGGCGACACCGGCTCCCGACGAGCTGCTCCGGGTCAGCGCACGACGCGGATGACCTTCGTGGTGCTCGACGCCTTCACCGTCGGCGTCCCGAGGAAGCGCACCGTGAGGGTCTTCGACCCGGCCTTGGCGAACTTCTTCAGCGTGATGACGACCCGGCCGGTGCTGTCGACCTTGCCGGTGCCGATGACCGCGCCGCCGGAGCGGACCTCGACCTTGCCGGACACGGCCGCACCGGACGCGGTCACCTTGACGGTGACCTTGGCCTGCGTGGTCCGCACCTTGATCTTGCCGGGCGCGACCTTGGTGACCGCGACGCTGGAGGCGACCGGGGCGACGACCGGGGCGGTGACGGTGACCGGGACCGGCGCCGAGGTGCCGGCGGCGGTCAGGTCGTCACCGGCGTAGGCGGCCTGCACCTGCTGGGTGCCGGCCGTGGCGAACGGCCCGACCTGGGCGGTGCCCGTGCCGTCGGCGCCGAGGGTGATCGCGCCGACGGTCTGGCCGCCGGCGGTGAGGACGACCTGGCCGCTCGGCGCGAGGCCGAACTCGTTGGTCGCCGTCACCGTCACCGACGCCGCGGTGCTCTGGCCGACCTTGACCGACGCCGGGCTCACGCTCAGCGTGACCGTGGGCGCGGCCTGCGACGGCGCCCAGCCCACCTGGGCGATGCCCTTGCGGTAGCGGGTGTCGGCGGGGTTGGTCGGGTCGTAGCCGGCCTCGATGTTGCCGGCGGAGTCCTCGGAGTACCAGTAGATCTTGGTGCCCTTGTCCACGACGAGCTTCTCACCGGGCTCGCGCACCGACGCCGGCTGGATCATCGGCGACGCCTCGGTCGGCTGGGTGCCGTCGAGGGTGTAGTGGATGTCGGCCGACTCGTTGCTGGTGATCCGGACGTTGACCTTGGTCGGGTCGTTGGCGGTCTCGGTGACCACGAGGGTGGACTCGGCGGGGGTGACGTCGAGGTCGAGGTCGCGGGCCACCCGGACCAGCTCGATGAGCCCGTTCGCGTACTCGAGGGTCTCGTCCTTGGCGTTGGCGACGCCGATCTCGGCCGGGGTGACCGGCGTGAGGTTCGGGTTGCGGAACGGCGGCTGGAAGGTGCTGCCGACCTCGAAGCTCCAGCCGTAGATGCCGTACTTGTACCAGGCCTGGTCACCGGAGTTGCCGGCCGCCGAGTAGAGGACGTCGATGATCGGGCCGGTGCGGGCCGGGGTGACCGACAGGCCACGGTGGCGCTTGATGCCGGTCAGGATCTTCTCCGAGGCCTCCCAGAAGAACGCCTCCTCCTTGACCGAGGGACGCGGCGAGGCCTCGCGGTCGGCGGTCTTGTAGGCGCCGGGGGCCCACATGAAGTAGTTGCCCGACGAGTGCATGTTCATCGAGAACTTGATGTTCGGGTGGGCCATGATCCAGTCGACGTTCTGCGCCTCCGGCTCGGAGAGCTCGGCCGGGCCGGCGTTGGTGTCGCTGGTACAGCTGACCGTCGACGGCGTCGCGCCGGAGTACCCGTCGAAGGTGCTGTACATCTCGAAGTTGCGGTTGACGTCGACGCCCCACTGGTTGCGGGCCAGGACGTCGTTGTTGCCGCCCTCGACGCAGTAGCGCTTCATGTTGCGGCGCTGCGAGGCGAAGTCGTAGAACGAGTAGTGCCCGCCGTCGGGGTTGATGGACGGCGCGATCCAGATCTCGAGGTTGTCCACGAGCTCGCGGGTGCCGGCGTGCGAGTCGTAGTTGCGCAGCAGGCGCTCGGCGGTCTCGAGCGTCACCAGCGGCGGCACCCACTCACGCGCGTGCTCCTGGGCGTAGGCGAGCACGCCCGGCTTGGAGCCGTCGCGCGTCTTGCCGATCTTGATCGCCCACACGGTCTGCGGCTCGCGCGAGACCGACTGCGGGGCGGACAGGTTGTCGCTCAGCCGGATGACCGGGGTCGCCGAGACGACACCCTCACCGGTGTTGCCGCGGTAGGTGTAGACCTCGACCAGGTCCATCGCCGCGTCGTTCGTCCTCAGGGCGGCGATCACCTCGGCGGCGCTGCTGATGATCGCGCCGGAGGCGTCGGTGCGGGCGTTGACCTTGATGAAGTTGTCGGTGACCGAGACCGACAGCGGCGACGAGGCGACGCCGGGGTCGGCGATCTGCGCGGTCACGTCGTTGCCACCCTCGTGGCCCCACGCGAGGGTCTCGATGCCGATGCGCGAGGCGTTGCCGGGCGTGGTGCCCGGGAAGAGCTGCACCGACGCGCTGCCGGCGTTGCGGATCTTCGCGGCGTCGGCGTTGGAGATGCCGACGACCGGGATGGTCACGCCGGCGACGGCGCCGCTCGGGGCGGTGCCCGCACCGCTGGTGTTGTTGGCCAGCAGGACGGCGACCGCACCGGCGGTCTGGGCCGCGAGGGCCTTCGCCTCGAGGGTGCAGGTGCCACCGCGCTCGACGACCGCGATCGTGTTGGCGAGCGAGGACAGCGGCTGGCAGGCCTGGGCGGCGACGTCCGGGTCCACGCCCTGCGCGGTGACCCGGCGGGCGGTGGTCGCGGTGGCGGGGAACCCGGCCGGGGTGATGGCCGTGGGGGCCCACGCGGCGGTGCCGGCGGCGTAGGTCGAGGTGACGGTGGTCGTGCCGACGGTCATCACGAGGCGGTTGGTCGGCTCGAGCATCGCCATCGCCTTGCGGCGGTAGCCGTTGGTCTGGTTGGGCAGCGCGACCAGCTCGGAGATGTCGGGGTAGGTGTCCGCGAGCTGCTTGATGCGGGCGTAGAGGTCGGTCGGCGTCAGGTAGCTGTTGACGAAGTCCTGCTGGTAGCCGGCGCCCTTGAACGGGTCCTTCTCCGACCCGGTCGGCAGCCAGTCGCGGACCTTCGCGACCGCGACGTCACCGGACGGGCTGGTGATGCGGATCTGGTCGGGGCGCACGGGCAGGCGGCCACCGCCACCCTTCTCGTCGGTCATCACGTTGGACGCGCCGCGGTGGTAGAGGTAGGCGCCGGCGTCGACGAAGCGGCTGATGACCTGCGTGCCACCGGAGCCCATCGGCGTCCCGGGGCCGCTGTCGCGCTCGACGGTCAGCGGGGTGTTCTCGCTCAGGCCGTTGGCCCACTTCGCCTCGACCGACAAGGTGCCGACACCGAAGGAGGTGTAGTAGTCGGCGCGCACGATCTTGACGTCGGAGACGTCCTCGTGGGTGGCGTCGGCCGCGAAGTTCCGGGCGGCCTTCGTGGTCCTGGCGATCGTCGTGGCCCGCTCGGCGAAGGCGCGCTCGGAGTCGGCGTCGCTGTAGAGCGTCTCGCCGATCGTGTAGCCGGCCTGCTCGAGGGCGGCGATCTCGGTGTCGGTGACGACGGCGCGGACGACGAGGACGTCGCCCTCCTGCTCGACCCCGTGGTCGAGGTCGACGCCGGTCGCGACGAGCCGGTCGAGCTCGGCGGTGTCGGCCAGCTCGACCTCGACGACCTTGGTCGACTCGTCGGGGAAGCGCTCGAGCACGACCTCCGGGTCGGGCGCCGCCGTGGCCGGCGCGGCCTGGCTGCTCGTGCCGGCGAGCGCGGTGCTCGCCAGCAGGGCCGTGCCCAGGACGGCGACGCCGATCCTGGCTGCGCGACCGCGCTGTCTCTTCAGGGGTGATCGGGACACGTACCGCTCCTCGGGATGGTGGCGGAGAGGTCCTCGGGGCGCACCGGACTCGGCGTCGGCCCGGTGGGGCCGACGTCGACGAAGGGGGAACGACCAAGGACGTCGGGGGGTAAGGGAAACCAACCAGGCAAGTGCTTTACCGTCAACGACTGGTCTGGACCTGAGGCGTCGATCGCCGAATCGTGGTAAGGGTGCCCTCACCCCGCCGTCAGAACAGGTGGTCGATGGGGCCGGGGTCGCCGGCGTCGAGGAGCTCGAGGATGCGGACGGCGCGGGCGGCGGCGTCGACGGCGGAGTCGAGCCCGGCCTCGTCGTCCTGGTCGTCGTCGAGCGAGGAGGGCGGCGCGACGGTGCGGGCGTGCAGCCGGGCGAGCAGGTCGTCGCGGGGCAGGCCACGCAGGTGCAGCAGCACCATCGGGTCGGCGTCGACCAGCCAGGCGACCTGGGACAGGACGGCGAGCGCGTGCGGGCAGGGGTCGAGCCAGCCGACGCAGGTGCAGGACGCCTCGAGCTCGTGGCCGTCGGGCAGCAGCTCGACCCCGGCCTCGTCGGCGTGCTCGACCAGGCCGTGCGGCAGGTCGCCGGCCAGCAGCGAGCCCACCCGGCCGGACTCCGCGGCCACCACCTCGACCAGGCCGGCCAGACCCTCGGCGTCGAGGACCGGCAGCCGGCAGTCGACGGTGACGAGCCCGTGCTGGACCCGCTCGTCGGCGACGGCCGCGACCATCCGGCCGGCGGCCAGGGAGATCCCGCCGACGCTGCCGCGCCGCGCGATCGAGCGGCCCTGGCGCAGGTCGCCCTCGGTGTAGGCGGCCTCCTCGACCGCACGCACCCAGGCCTTGCCCCACCAGGTCGTCGCGCGCGCGGCGCCGCGCCGCGCCGGGATCGGCGGGTGCGCGACGACGGCGGCGCTCACCTGCTCACCCGGCTCACCCGTCCCGCCCGGTCACCGGCGCAGCTCGACGAGGTCGCGCAGCTCGTCGTCGCCGAGCTCGGTGAAGGCCTGCTCGCCGCGCCCCAGGACGGCGTCGGCCAGCGCCCGCTTGCGCCCGAGCAGCTCGGCGACCTTCTCCTCGACGGTGCCGCGCATGATCATCCGGTGCACCTGCACCGGCCGGGTCTGGCCGATCCGGTAGGCGCGGTCGGTGGCCTGCTCCTCGACGGCGGGGTTCCACCAGCGGTCGACGTGGACGACGTGGTCGGCGCGGGTCAGGTTGAGCCCGGTGCCCCCGGCCTTGAGCGAGAGCAGGAAGACCGGCACGTCGCCGGCCTGGAACCGCGCGACCATCGCCTCCCGCTCGCGCACCGGGGTGCCGCCGTGCAGCAGCTGGTGCGGCACGCCCGCCTTGGCGAGGTGGGACTCGAGGAGCCGGGCCATGGCGACGTACTGGGTGAACACGAGCAGCGCCCCGCCCTCGGGGAGCACCGTGCCGACGAGCTCGTCGAGGAGGTCGAGCTTCTCCGAGCGCCCCGTGAGCCGGACCGCGCCGGACTGCTTGAGGAACTGCGCCGGGTGGTTGCAGATCTGCTTGAGGCCGGTCAGGAGGGCGAGCACCATGCCGCGGCGGGCGTCCTCGTCGGCGCGCTCGATGCGCTCCATCGTGTCGCGCACGAAGGCCTCGTAGAGGACGACCTGCTCGCGGGTGAGCGTGAGCGGGTGGTCGGTCTCGGTCTTGGGCGGCAGCTCGGGCGCGATGCCGGGGTCGGACTTGCGGCGCCGGAGCAGGAACGGCTCGACGAGGTCGGCGAACTGGCGCGCCCGGGTCGGCTCCTGCCCGGACTCGATCGGCGCGGCCCACGCCTTGCGGAAGGCGTTGCGGCTGCCGAGCAGGCCGGGGATCGCCCAGTCGAGGATCGCCCAGAGCTCGGTGAGGTTGTTCTCCACCGGCGTGCCGGTGAGCGCGACCCGGGCGGCGCTCGGGATGGTGCGCAGCGCTCGGGCGGTCGAGGAGGCGGGGTTCTTCACGTGCTGCGCCTCGTCGGCGACCACGAGGTCCCACGGCACGGCGGCCAGGGTCCTCGCGTCGACCCGCATCGTGCCGTAGGTGGTGAGCACGAAGCCGGAGCCGGCCCCGTCGAGCGCCTGCTCCTCGGGCCCGTCGGGCCCACCCAGCCCGTCGAGGTTGCGCTGCGACCCGTGGAAGCGCCGCACGGCGGTGCCGGGGGCGAAGCGCCGGATCTCGGCCTCCCAGTTGCCGAGCAGGCTCGCCGGGCACACCACGAGGGTGGGTCCCGGGTGGCCGGCGGCCACCCGGTGCAGGTGCAGCCCGATGAGCGTGACGGTCTTGCCGAGCCCCATGTCGTCGGCCAGGCACGCACCGAGACCGAGCGAGGTCAGCTCGGCCAGCCAGGTCAGCCCGTGCCGCTGGTACTCCCGCAGCTCGGCCCGCAGCGCCGCCGGCGGCTCCACCGGCTCGCGGGTGGCGGCCGTGGTGAGCCGCTCGCGGACCCGGAGCAGAGAGGCCCCGACGACGACCGACGTGTCGACGTCGGGCTCGACCTGGACGACGCCGGTGAGGGCGGCCGCGACGGCCTGGGCCGGCTTGACGGTGCGGATCAGCCGCTTGCGCGCCTTGCGGGCCACACTCGGGTCGACGACGGTCCAGGCGCCGCGGAGCCGGAGGACCGGCGAGGCCGCCTGCGCGAGCGCGTCCATCTCCTCGGCGGTCAGCGGGTCACCGTGCAGGGCGAGCTGCCAGCGGAAGCTGAACAGCGTCTCGGTGCCGAGCAACGGCTCGTTGAGCGGCTCCTCGCGGTGCCCGGACGCGGCCGCTCCCTGCCGCGGCGTCGCGTCGAGGACGGCGGTCGAGCTCAGGTCGCGGCCCAGGGCGCGCGGCCAGAGGACGTCGACCCCACGCTCGCCCAGGGCACCGACGCCGTGGTCGAGCAGGCTGACCAGCTCGTCGGTGTCGAGGGTGATCTCGTCGGGCACCCGCAGCGCCAGGAGCCGGTCGAGGACCGGCCACGCGTCGGCCGCGCTGCGCAGCGCGATGCTGGCGTGGGTGCGCGCGCGGTCACCGAAGCCGTGCTCGTCGCCGCCCGCGGTGAACAGCACGCCGGCGTCGCAGACGTGCAGCGGGTCCTGCTCGTCGTGGACCTGGAGGACGACGCGCAGCGTGCCCCCGACCAGCTCCTCCTCGTCGGCCTCGACGCGCAGCGAGATCCGCACCAGCTGCGGCAGGTCGGCGCGGGCGGCGGGCGTGCGGTGCCGCGCGATCCGGGCCTGGAGCCGCTCGGCGAAGGCGTCGACGCCCGCCCCGGCCCGCACCGGTGGCCGGGGTGGCGCACCGGCGCCGGCCGGCCGGCGGGTCGGGCTCACCGGCGCACTGCGCGGCATCGTGTCGGCGACGGCGTCGAGCACCTGCCGGACGACGTCGGCGGCCGACGCGACGTCGAGGTCGTCGTGGGCCCGGGCCCGGGCCAGCTGCTCGACGCGGGCGCGGTCGGCCTCGTCGAGGGGCGCGACCCGCCAGCTCGCGAGGTCGGCCCCGGGACCGAACTTGCCGGCCGCCACCAGCCGCATGCCGAGCAGCACGGCGCCGGCGAGCAGCCCCACGCTCGGGTGGACGTCGTCGCGGCCGCGCGCCTTCGTGAGCACCGGCAGGGCGGCCCGCATCGGGAGGGCGATCGTGCGCCGGTCGTCGCTGAACTCCACGACGCTGTCGCGGGGTGGGTCGGCGGCGCGGAAGGTCGCGACGCCGGTGACGGGCACGAAGCTCACGGGCGACCTCGGGGAGCGGTGACGGCAGGGACACCGACGGTAACGGCCGGCACCGACGACCCGTTCCCCGGTCGGGCCGGCACCGGCACCCGACGCGCGCGCCGACGGGCGCTGCGAGAGGTGCTGGGAGAGGTGCTCCGGGGAGGCCTGTGGAGGACGGGAGCGGGACGAGGCCGTCCTGGGTGACCCTGTGGCCATGGACCCGACACCGCCCCCGCCCCACCGTCCCGTGATCCGCAGCCAGGCCGACCTCGAGCGCGCCTGGCGCCACCTCGTGGAGCCGCTCGGCTTCTCCGCACACAGCACCTGGATGATGCTCATCGACGCCGAGGACCACCCGCTGCCGCAGCTGACCCAGGTCGAGGACTGCGACCGGGTGCCCGAGCCGGAGGTGCTCACCGGCTTCGCCGAGCTCGCCGCCCACCTGCTCGACGACGTCGCCCCCGGTGGTCGCTGGGCGTTCCTGCGCAGCCGGCCCGGGGCCGGGGTCACCGACGTCGACCGCGCGTGGGCGCGGGGCCTCGTCGAGGCCTGCCGCGAGCTCGGCGTGCCGACCGAGGTGGTGCACCTGGCCACCGACGTCGACCTGCTGCCGCTGCCGCTCGACTCCCTCGCGGCGTGAGCACCGCGGGCCTGCGGCGTGGCTACCGGTGTGGCTACCGGCGCGGCTACCGGCGGCGGGCGGCGCGCACCGCCGCGAGCGCCGCGTCGGCGGCGTCGAGCGCGGCGGGCACCGTGCGGTCGGGGTCCTCCCAGGTCGCGGGGTCGACCGGCGCCGGTCGCAGGTCGTCGAGGTCGCCGACCACGTCGACGCCGGAGCCCCGCGCCCAGGCCAGCCAGTCCGACGTCCGCTCCTCGACCCAGCCGGCGTGCCGCGGGTCGAGCCGCACCCGCGGCGAGCCGCGCTCGGCGAGCCCCTCGCGGACGACGTCCTGCACCACCGCGTGCAGCCGGCCGCCGCGGGACGCGGCCGCGCCCAGCCGCTCGTTGAGCACGCGGAGGAACTGCGCCTCGGGCAGGCCCACGGCGTCGTTGGATCGCGCGGCCTCCACCGGCGCCCACGCGGGGTCGAGACCGGCGACGCCGAGGAAGCGCGTCCACAGCAGGCTCCGGTCGCCGCCCTCGGGCGGCACCGTCACGAGGTGCACCCGGCCGGCGTCGCCGAGCGCCTCGGCCCACCGGCCCAGCACGGCGGCGACGTCGTAGGCGCGCACCGCCCCCAGCTCGCCGTCGCGGGCTGCCTCGAGGTAGGCGCCGAAGGTGCGGGTGCCGCCGTGCTTGAGGCCCTCGAGCCACCCCGAGACGAGCTGGCGGGCGAGGTCGCGCGCGGTGTAGACGACCTCCAGCGTCGCGCCGGTGCCCCGCAGGTCGGCCAGCGCGCGCGCCACTGCCGCGGCGTCCGCGCGCACGAACGCCTCGTCGCTGACCACCGCCGGGCCACCGGTGGCCACGTGGTCACCGACGACCGCGACGAGCCGGTCCCACCAGCCGTCGGTGTAGCCGCGCCCGCGACCCAGGCGGACGCCGGTGAGGTCGAGCGCCGCCCGGAAGGCCAGGCTGGCGGGCCCGTCGGCGGCGTCGGCGCGCGGCACCAGCACGCCGTGCGCGGCCAGCGATGCGGCGTTGCGGTGCAGGCGGCTCTGGAGGTAGGTCGTGCCCGACTTGGGCGCGCCCACGTGGAGCACCACGCGTCCCGCCCGATCGCTCACCCCAGGCATCCTGCCGGACGCGCACCCGGCCGGGACAGCGCGGTCAGCCGGCGTACGGCGGCGGCGGGGGCGACGTCGGCCCCGCCTGGGCCGGCGGGGTCGGGCGGGACTGCGTGGCGACGGCGCGGGCCCGCACCGCGACGAGCACGAGGGCAGCACCACCCAGCACGCCGACGACCAGCGCCCACACGCTCGGGTGCTCGACGGCGAGCACGGCCATGCCGGCGGGGAGCACGCTGGCCACCATCGCGACGCCGACCAGGCGGAAGCCGGGGGCGTCGGTCAGGTAGGCCGCGACCAGCCAGGCCGCGACGAGCAGGGTCGCGAGCGCCAGGATGACGTAGACGTCGTTGTCGTAGCTCGGCTCCTCGGGCGGCCCGGTGGCCTCGGGGTCGAAGGAGGCGAACCCGGCGAAGAGGCTGGCGAAGGCGATGGCCGCCATCAGCGCGAGGTAGGCCGCCACGGCGACCGCGCCGGCCGCGACCCCGACGACGACGCGGGCGCCGGGCAGGAACCAGGCGACGGCGCTCACGAGCAGCACGAAGACCGCGACCGCGACGGCGGCCTGGATGAACCCCTCGTCCTCGGTGTCGACGAGCCCGGTGTCGTCGAGCGTCTGGGCGTAGACGAGCAGCAGGCCGAGGACGGCGGCCACCACCGGCGGCGCGCTCGGCGACAGCACGTACGCGACGGCGGCCAGTGCGAGGACGAGCAGACCGGCGACGTAGGCGGAGGCGGCGGCGTCGTCGAGGGCGACGCCCGTCATCAGGCCGGCACCGACCGCGCCGAACGACATCGGCCACGCCGACAGGTCGGTCGTCCCGTCGGCGCCGGCGTAGGTGAGCCGGATGCCGGCGCCCACGACCAGCAGCCCGATCGTGGCGACCAGGCCGACGGCGTACGTCGACCAGTCGAGGTCGCCGTCGGCGCGGGAGTAGAGGGTGGAGATCACGATCGCGGCGGCCAGCAGGGCGACGCCGAGCCCGACGATCGCGCTGTCGGCCCGCAGCGACGCCGGGCGCCAGGACGGTGCCGCGGGCGGCGGGGCGGGGGGCTGGGGCGGGGTGGCCGAGGAGGCGAAGGGAGCGGTGGTCACGCAGGGCACTGTGCCCCGCGCGGGGCGATCTAGGCCTGGAGGGCGGGCAGCACGTCCGCGGCCACCCGCTCGAGGACGTCGACCGACCCCTCGTAGGGGGACTCCGGCCGCGGCCAGTGGGTGATGAGGTCGGTGAAGCCGAGCTCGGCCGCCCGGCCGGCGAGCTCGGCGAAGAAATCCGGGCTGGTGAGCGCGAAGCGGCCCGCGCCGCCGAGCTGCGGGGCGGCGTCGGTCAGCAGGTAGCGGGGGCACGGCCCGCGACCGGCCGCCGTCAACGCCTCGTCGTAGGTCGCGACCGCCGTCGCCAGGCCCGAGAACCACTCGTCCACGGTGTCGGCCGGTCCCCCGGTGGTGACCCACCCGTCGCCCACCGCCGCGGCGAAGCGCAGCGACCGGGGGCCGTTGGCGGCGACCAGCAACGGGGTCCGGCGCAACGGCGGCAGCGTGCGGGCACCGGCGGTCGAGAACCACCGGCCCCGGGAGGTCACGTGGTCGCCGTCGCGGAGGTCGAGGAGGAGCCGCACGAGCTCCTGGAACCGCTCGACGCGCTCCCCCACGCTCAGGGGCGCGTCGCCGAGGACCTCGGCGTCGAGGTTGCCGCCGGTGCCGACGCCGAGCAGGAACCGTCCGTCGCTGAGGTCCTCGAGCGCCTGGGCGTCGCGGAAGAGCAGGTAGGGGTGCCGGAAGTTGGGCGAGGCGACCAGGGTGCCGAGACCGATCCTCGAGGTGACCTGGGCGGCCGCGCCGAGGACCGGGGTCGACGACGTCCAGGGGGCGTCGGGCAGGCCGCCCCACACCAGGTGGTCGTAGGTCCAGGCGTGGTCGAAGCCCATCTCCTCCACGGCCGACCAGCGGGGCCGGGCCTCGGCCCAGGGGAGGTCGGTCAGCAGGGTGATCCCGAAACGCATGCCCCGACCCTACGAGCCCGCCCCCCTGCTGCGCCGCAACCCCTGGTCGCCGGGCGCCGGCGCCACTACGCTCCGGCGCATGAGCGATCCGGTGATGTTCACCCTCGACCCGTCCGAGGAGGTCACGCACTGGTACAACATCGTCGCGGACCTCCCGACGCCGCCTCCGCCGCCGCTGCACCCCGGCACCCACCAGCCGGTCGGGCCCGACGACCTCGCGCCGCTGTTCCCGATGGAGCTGATCGCCCAGGAGGTCACCGGCGAGCGGTACGTCGAGATCCCGGAGCCGGTCCTCGAGGTCTACCGGCAGTACCGGCCGAGCCCGCTGTACCGCGCCCGCCGCTGGGAGCAGAGGCTCGGCACGAGGGCGCGGATCTACTACAAGTACGAGGGCGTCTCCCCGGCCGGCTCGCACAAGACCAACACCGCGATCCCGCAGGTCTACTACAACGTCGTCAACGGCACGACCCGGCTGACCACCGAGACCGGCGCCGGCCAGTGGGGCACCGCACTGTCCTACGCGTGCTCGCTGTTCGGCGCCGAGTGCGAGGTCTGGCAGGTCGGGGCCTCCTACGACACCAAGCCCCAGCGCCGCACCCTGATCGAGGTGTTCGGCGGGAAGGTGCACCGCTCACCGAGCCGGCTCACCGAGGCCGGCCGGGCCTTCCCGGCCGACCACACCGGGTCGCTCGGCATCGCGATCTCCGAGGCGGTCGAGATGGCCGCGAAGGACGAGGGCGCCAAGTACGCCCTCGGGTCGGTGCTCAACCACGTGGTGCTGCACCAGACCGTGATCGGCGAGGAGGCCCTGCGCCAGCTGGCCAAGGCCGGCGAGACGAAGGTCGACCTGGTCGTCGGGTGCGCGGGCGGTGGGTCGAACTTCGCCGGCCTCGCCTTCCCGTTCCTGCGCGAGAAGCTCGCCGGCACCCAGGACCCGCGCATCCTCGCGGTGGAGCCGACCAGCTGCCCGACGCTCACCCGCGGCGAGTACCGCTACGACTTCGGCGACACCGCCGGCCTCACGCCGCTGATGAAGATGTACACGCTCGGGCACGACTTCGTGCCCTCGCCGATCCACGCCGGGGGCCTGCGCTACCACGGGATGGCGCCGCTGGTCTCGCACGCGGTGCACGAGGGCCTGGTCGAGGCCACCGCCCTGCACCAGCGCGAGTGCTTCGAGGCCGCGGTCGAGTTCGCCCGCACCCAGGGCGTCGTCGCGGCACCCGAGTCGTCGCACGCCCTGGCCCAGGCCCGCCGCGAGGCCCTGGCCGCGACCGACGAGCAGGTCATCGTGATCGGTCTCTCCGGCCACGGGCTCCTCGAGCTCGGCGCCTACGAGAGCTTCCTGGCCGGCCGCCTCGAGGACGACGTCCTCTCCGACGCCGACCTCGACGCCGCGCTGGCGGGGGTCCCCACGATCTGACCGGCACGAGGACTGCGGCTGCACCGGCGGAGGCCGTCGCGGCGGCGTCGGGGCCGGCTCAGCGCTCGACGCCGAGGGTGAGCGGCAGCACGGCGTCGGCGCCGCGGGCGCGCAGGGCGACGGCGGCGCGGGTGAGGGTCCAGCCGGTGACGACGAGGTCGTCGACCAGGAGCAGCGAGCGCCCCTCGACCGGCTCGTCGAGCTCGAGGGCGAAGCGGCGGCCCACCGCGGAGACGCGCTGGGCGGAGTTCATCGCGCCGCGGCCGGGCTCGATGTCGGGGTCGACGACGGCGTAGCGGCCGACGACGGGCTTCTTGAGGAAGCGGGAGAGGTTGGCGGCGAGGTCGGCGGTGAGCGTCGGTCGGCTCATCGACTCGACGACGACGATGCCGTGCACCTGCGGGCGCCAGTCCATCAGGACGTCGACCAGGGCGCGCGCCAGCCCGTCGGGGACCGGGACGTCGCCCGCGCCGGCGGCGAGGAGCGCGCGCAGGGCCTGGCCGTGGCCGAGGTCGGTGAGCCGGGCGATCGCGCGGCCCTCCTCGGCCCCGGCCGCGATCTTGCCCTTGAGCTCGATGCCCATCGCGGCGAGGCCGGTGGGCCACATCCGCCGGGGCTCGATCGGGACGCCGGGGCGGCTGAGGCGCTCGGTGGCCTCGGCGACGGCGACGTCGGAGACGGCGGCGTCGAGGGTGAGGCCGCCGCAGTTGTCGCAGCGGCCGCAGTCGACGGCGTCGGGGTCGTCGAGCTGCTCGCGCAGGTAGCGCATCCGGCAGACGTCGGTGTCGAGGTAGGCCAGCATCGCAGCCTGCTCGCGCTCGCGAGCCTCGCGGACCCGGCGGTAGCGCTCCTCGTCGTAGGACCAGTCGCGCCCGGTGGCCTCCCAGCCGCCGCGCACCCGGCGGACCGCGCCGTCGACGTCGAGCACCTTGAGCATCTGCTCCAGGCGGGTGCGGCTGAGCTCGACGCGGGTCTCGAGGCCGGCCGTCGACATCGACCGGCCCTCCTCGGCGAGCACCTCGAGCGTCTGGCGCACCTGCTGCTCGGGCGGGAAGGAGAGCGAGCCGAAGTAGGCCCAGATGTCGCGGTCCTCCAGCGCGGGCAGCAGCACGACGGTGGCGCTCTCGCCGTCGGCGAGACCACGGCCGGCGCGGCCGACCTGCTGGTAGTAGGCGACCGGGGACTGCGGCGCCCCGAGGTTGACGACGAAGCCGAGGGTGGCGTCGAAGCCCATGCCGAGCGCGCTGGTGGCCACCAGGGCCTTCACCCGGCCCTCGGCCAGCGCCGACTCGAGGCCCAGCCGCTCGGTCTGCTCGGTCTGCCCGGAGTAGGCCGCGACGTCGTGCCCGCGGGAGCGCAGGTAGTCGGCGACCTCCTGGGTCGCGGCGACCGTGAGGCAGTAGACGATGCCGGAGCCGGGTTGCTCGGCGAGGTGGTCGGCCAGCCAGGCCAGCCGCTGCTGGGCCGTCCTGAGCCGCACGACGCCGAGCCGCAGGGACTCGCGGTCGAGGGTGCCGCGCAGGACCAGCGCGTCGGTGCCGAGCT
Source organism: Nocardioides sp. S-1144 (assembly GCF_005954645.2). Taxonomy (NCBI): domain Bacteria; kingdom Bacillati; phylum Actinomycetota; class Actinomycetes; order Propionibacteriales; family Nocardioidaceae; genus Nocardioides; species Nocardioides dongxiaopingii. The sequence goes on along the minus strand of NZ_CP040695.2, from coordinate 51,545 downwards.
GCTCGGCGACGTCGGCGGTGACCCGGGCGTTCGCGGTGGCGGTGGTCGCCAGCACCGGGATGCCCTCGGGCAGGTCGCCGAGCAGGGTGCGGATGCGGCGGTAGTCGGGGCGGAAGTCGTGGCCCCAGTCGCTGATGCAGTGCGCCTCGTCGACGACGAGGAGGCCGCACGTCGCCGCCAGCGCGGGCAGCACCTCGTCGCGGAAACCCGGGTTGTTGAGCCGCTCCGGGCTCACCAGCAGGACGTCGACCTCACCGGCCGCGATCGCGCGGTGCGTCTGGTCCCACTGCTCGAGGTTGGTGGAGTTGATCGTGACCGCGCGGATGCCGGCGCGCTCGGCGGCGGCGATCTGGTTGCGCATCAGCGCCAGCAGCGGCGAGACGATGACCGTCGGCCCGGCGCCCTCGGCGCGCAGCAGCAGCGTGGCCACGAAGTAGACCGCCGACTTGCCCCAGCCGGTGCGCTGCACGACCAGCGCGCGGCGCCGCGCGACGGCGAGCGCCTCGATCGCGGTCCACTGGTCGTCGCGCAGGCTCACGTCGTCCCGGCCGACCAGGGCGCGCAGGTGCGCCTCGGCCCGCTCGCGGGTCACGGTGGTCGTCGGGGACTCCATGGGGTGTGTCTACCAGCGGACACCGACGGCCCGTACCGGCCCTCCACAGGCACCGGCGCCGGAGCCGTCCGGGCCGCACCGGCGAGGGCCCGACAGGTTTCCCCCAGGATTCCGAAAGCCCCGTGAGGAGGCTGTCGGCATGCGCCAGAACCCCACGTCACGTCGCAACACCACCGGCAGCACCTCCGGCAGCACGTCCGGCACCGGCACGCCCACGGGCTCCGTCGTCCTGGAGGAGCTGCCGGCCGCCGAGTCGGGCCCGGACCGGGTCGTCTTCGTCACCAACGCCGTGCGCCGCCGCGGCGGGCTCCGCGCCCGCGGCGAGCAGCACCGCCCGGTGCTGGCCGTCGTCGTCCGCTGAGGTAGCCGGGCCGGCGACGGCGCCGCACCGCTACCAGATGCGGACCCGCTCGGATGGGTCGAGCCACAGCCCGTCGCCCTCGACGGTGCCGAAGACCTCGTGGAACTCGTCGAGGTTGCGCACGATGTTGGCGCGGAACTCCGGGGGGCTGTGGGGGTCGACGGTGAGGTACTGCTGCTCCTGCTCCGGGCGCCGCTTGGTGCGCCACACGAAGGCCCAGTTGAGGAACAGCGTCTCGCGGCCCTCCTGGGTGGTCTCCTCGCCGTGCCGGGCGCGGTTGATCGCGTAGGCCTTGAGGGCGATGGTGAGGCCGCCGAGGTCGCCGATGTTCTCGCCGACGGTGAGCGCGCCGTTGACCCGCTCGCCGGGCAGGGCCCGCGGCTCGAAGACGTCGTACTGCTCGACGAGGGCCTTCGACTTCAGCTCGAAGGCGGCCTTGTCGTCGGGGCTCCACCAGTCGTTGAGGTTGCCCTGGCCGTCGTACTGCGCGCCCTGGTCGTCGAAGCCGTGGCCGACCTCGTGGCCGATCACGGCGCCGATCCCGCCGTAGTTCTCGGCTGGGACGGCGTCCGGGCTGAAGAACGGGCTCTGCAGGATGCCGGCCGGGAAGCAGATCTCGTTGGTGCCCGGGTTGTAGTAGGCGTTGACGGTCTGCGGCAGCATGAACCACTCGTCGCGGTCGACCGGGGCGCCGATCTTCCCCAGCTGGCGGTCGGTCTCGAACGCCGACGCGGCGTGCACGTTGGCGAGCAGGTCGTCGCGGGTGACCCGGAGCCCGGAGTAGTCGCGGAACCGCTCGGGGTAGCCGATCTTGGGCCGGAAGGTCGCGAGCTTCTCGTAGGCCCGCTCCTTGGTGGTGTCGGTCATCCAGTCGAGCGCGGAGATCGACTGCCGGTAGGCCTCCATCAGGTCGGCGACCAGCTCGTCCATCAGCGCCTTGGACGACGGCGGGAAGTGCCGCGCGACGTACTCCTTGCCGACTGCCTCGCCCATCGCGCCCTCGACGAGGGCGACGCCGCGCTTCCACCGCGCGCGCAGCTCGGGCGTGCCGTTGAGGGTGCGGCCGTAGAAGTCGAAGTTGGTCTCGACGAGCTCGTCGGTGAGGTAGGCAGCGCACGAGCGAAGCACGTGGCTGAGCAGCCAGGCCCGCCAGTCCTCGAGCGGCACCTCGGCGAGCACCGTCGACAGGTGCTCGAAGTAGGACGGCTGGCGCACGCAGACCTCGGCGATGGTGGCGCGGTTGCCGCCGAGGTTGGTGACGTAGGCGTCCCAGTCGAAGCCCGGGCAGAGCTCGACGAGCTGATCGCGCGTCATCAGGTTGTAGGTGCGCTGGACGTCGCGGGTCTCCGCGCGCTCCCAGTGCCCGGCCGCGAGCCGGGTGTCGATCGCCAGGACGGTCGCGGCCGCGGCGGCGGCGTCCTGGTGCCCGCCGAGGCCGAGCAGCCGCGTCAGGTAGGCGAGGTAGGCCTCGCGCTTGTCGGCGAACTTGTCGTCGCGGTAGTAGGACTCGTCGGGCAGCCCGAGCCCGCCCTGGACGAGGTTGACGAGGTAGCGGTCGGAGTCCTTGTCGTCGTTGTCGACGTAGGAGCCGAACAGGCCGTGACCGCCGATCCGCTCGAACTCCCCGAGGAACGCCGCCAGGTCGCGGACGTCGCGCAGGCCGTCGACGGCCTCGACGAGCGGCCGCAGCGGCTCGATCCCGCGCGCGTTGATCGCGTCGGTGTCCATGAAGGAGGCGAAGAGGTCGCCAATCTTGCGGGCGTCCTCGTCGTCGGGGCCGACGTCGCCGCGCGCGGTGGCCAGGGCCAGGGACTCGATGATCTCCTTGACCTGCGCCTCCGCCGCGTCGGCGAGCTGCACGAACGGTCCCCAGCTCGAGCGGTCGCTGGGGATCTCCACGGTGTCGAGCCACCGGCCGTTGACGTGGCCGAAGAGGTCGTCCTGGGGGCGGATGTCGAGGTCCATGCCCTCGCGGGCGTCGTCGAGAATGCTCACGGTCATCGAGCCTATCCGCCGGGCCCCGACGTCCGTAGGGTCACGGCATGACCTCCTCGCTGCGCGTCGTCGCCACCATCCCGATCGACCCTGCCCGGTCCGCCGACGCGGCACCGGCGCTGGCGGCGCTCGCCGAGGCCTCGCGCGGCGACGCGGGGTGCCTCGGCTACGAGGTCTACGAGTCGGCCGCCGTGCCCGGGCTCTTCGTCACCGTCGAGGAGTGGGAGTCGCAGGCCGACCTCGACCTCCACATGACCCAGCCCCACGTCGCCACGGCCTTCGAGGTCGCCGGACCCCTGCTCCAGGGCGAGGTCGCGATCCACCCGCTCACCCCGCTCTGACCCCACCGGCCGCGACCGCGACTACCGCGCGGGGGCGGGGCGGAAGGCGCCGTCGACGAGGAGCGGGACGACGGTGCTGACGTCGGTCTCGGCGGCGACCCGCACGTCGTCGGCGAAGCCACGGTCGACGAGCTCGGCGCCACTGGCGCAGGCGAGCAGCGACTCGTGGAGCGTCCCGGCGACGGCGCGGTAGGCCGCTGCCGCGTGCGCCGCCTCGGGGCTGAGGGCACCGGGCCCGACGGCGTCCGCGAGCGCGGCGAGCACCGCGCCGGCGCCCCACAGGTCCTCCACGGCCGGGCGCAGGGTGTCGTCGGGCCACCGCTCACCGGCCGCGACGACGGCGACGGTCGCGCCGCCGGCGACCCGCGGGGCCAGCCAGGCCGCGACCGCGGCGGCGTTGCGCAGGCAGGCCCCGACCACCGCGCAGCCCCGGTCGGCGAGGCCGGAGCAGATCGTCGAGCCGTTCGGCGAGGGCAGCACGAGGCGTTCGGGCACGTCGGCCGCGGCGAGCGCGGCCAGGGCGGCGGGCGAGAGGGAGGTGCCCGCCCGGCCGTGCCGCGCCCCGAGCCGCCCGACGGCCAGGACGGCGTCGTGCTCGGCGGCGTGGGCCGCGGCGCGCTCGTCCTTCCAGCGGTAGGGGTGGACGGTGGTGCCACGGTCGAGCGCGACGACCAGCGTCGTGGTGAACGACAGCACGTCGACCACCACGGCGACGTCGGCGGGCCCGGCGATCGCGGCCGCGCCGGTCGGCCCCCACTCCAGCCGGACACGGTGCCCGGCCTGGGTGTGGGCGCGGTCGAAGGCGTCAGTCACGGACCCGGACGACGAGCTTGCCGAGCGCGCGGCGCTCGTCCATGTCGACGAGCGCCTGCCCGAAGTCCTCGAGCTCGTAGAGCCGGCCCACCGGGGGCCGGACCGCGCCGGACTCGATCATCGGCACCAGCCGCGCCCACTGCTCCTGCATGTAGCCCGGCGTGCTCATCGCGAACTCGCCCCAGGCCGCGCCGCGCACGTCGGTGTTGGTGAGCAGGAGCCGGTTCACCTTGACCTCGGGGATCCCGAGACCGGAGGCGAAGCCCAGCACGATCAGCCGGCCCTGGCGGCGCAGGCAGCGCAGGGAGTCGAGGAACGCCGGCCCGCCCACGATGTCGGCGACCAGGTCGACGCCGGCACCACCGGTGGCCTCCTTGACGGCGTCCTTGAAGCCCTCGAGCAGGACGACCTCGTCGGCTCCCGCGTCGGTCGCGGTCTGCCGCTTCGCCTCGCTGCTGACGACGCCGATCACCCGCGCGCCCATGCCCTTGGCGACCTGGATCGTCGCGGTGCCGAGGCCGCCGGCCGCGCCGTGGACCAGCACGGTCTCACCGGCGCGCAGCCCGCCGCGCTCGTGGAGGGCGAACTCGGCGGTCAGGTAGTTCATCGGCAGCGCCGCGCCCTCGTCGTAGGACAGGGCGTCGGGCAGCGCGAAGGTGAACTCGGCGGGGATCGCGACCCGCTCCTGCGCGCCGCCCCAACCGCCGACCGCCGCGACCCGCTCGCCGGGCTCGAAGCCCGACCCGTCGGGAGCACTGACCACCGTGCCCGCGACGTCGACGCCGAGGGAGAAGGGCGGCTCGGGCTTCATCTGGTACTCGCCCCGGCTGAGCAGCAGGTCGGGGAAGGCGACGCCGACGCGGTGCACCTCGACCAGGACGTCGGCGGGTCCGGGCGTCGGCTCGGGGACGTCGTTGACGACGAGGTCGGAGGGTCCGGTGAGGGTGACGACCTGGAGTGCGCGCATGCCCGCCATCCAACCAGCACCGGCGCGCCCCGCCCCCGGACCGGGCCCGCGCCGGGAGGAACCTTCCCGGCGTCCGCCCTTGACGAGCCCCGGCGGTCGGCGAAGGATGCGAACAACGGTTCGCGTTCGTGGGCCGTGTCTCTCGGGAGGTCCACCATGTCCACACGAGCCACCAGGCGCCCCGCGGGCGGGCGCCGAGCGATCAGGCGGACGGCGGCCGTCGCGACGGCCGCGCTCGCCCTCGCCTCCCTCGGCGCCGCCGGCCAGGCCCGCGCGGCCGACCCGTCCCTCGGTCCCGTCGAGCAGGAGCGCGCCGCGCCGGTCGAGCAGGAGCTCGGCGGCGTCGAGCAGGAGCGGGGCGGCGTGGAACAGGAGCGGGGTGGCGTCGAGCAGGAGCGGGCGGTCGCGGCCGCCGACCTGCCGCCGACCGCGGTCGCCATGGGCGACTCCTTCATCAGCGGCGAGGGTGCCGGCGACTACGCCGCGGTCACCGACCAGGCCGGCGTCAGCCAGGGCTTCCCGGGCTGGTCGGCGCCCAACGCCAACCCGTACTTCTGCCACCGCTCGCCGAACGCGAGCATCGCGGTGGCCGACCTCGCCGGCATCGCCCAGCGGGTCAACATCGCCTGCAGCGGCGCGCAGCCGCAGGACATGGCGAACCCGTCGAGCGCCCGCGAGAGCGGTCGGACGGTCGCCAGCCAGATCGACCAGCTCCGGCAGGTCGCGGCCACCGGCGACATCGACCTGGTGCTGATCGGACTGGGCTCCAACAACGCCCAGTTCACCTTCGGCACGGTGGCCGCCGAGTGCGCCGGCCGCTTCGTCGGCGACGGCTACACCGGCTGGTGGGAGGTCTGGATCGACCTCATCAACTGGATCAGCGGCACCGAGCTCAACGAGGACCCGTGCACCGACGCCGACCTCGGCAGCCCGGCGCAGTTCGCGGCCGCCCAGGCCGACACCACCGCCGCGCTGCGCCAGGTGGTCGACGTCCTCGCCGAGATCGACCCCGACGGCCAGCACCGCATCGTGCTCCAGGACTACACCAACCCGCTGCCGGAGGCCTTCGCCGAGCAGTACCTCACCGAGGACGGTCGCGACGACGAGCGCGACAAGTACCGCCGCCTCGTCGACGAGCGCTACGCCGCCGGCTGCCCCGCCGACGTCGCCACCCTCGCCCCGGCCCACCGGTTCAGCCAGAGCCTCGGTGCCATGGTCGGCGGCGCGGCCGCCACGCTGCGCGCCGAGCGCCCCGGCCTCGACCTCACCTACCTCAACGTGCAGCACGCCTTCGACGGCGCCCGGCTGTGCGAGCAGGCCGGCAGCCCGGGCAGCGCGCTGGCGACGCCGCTGCGGGTGATGGACGGGCCGACCGGCGTCAAGGTCGAGAGCTTCGGGCCGTTCGACAAGCTCGACATCAAGCGGGTCACGAACACCTGCCAGGACTACTACCAGACCTGCCAGGAGTCGTGGCACCCCAGCGCGGCCGGCCACCAGGTGCTCGGCCAGTGCCTCGCCGACGCGTGGGGCACCGCCGCCGGCGACCTGACCTGCGCCCGCCAGCCCGACGGCTCGATCACCGTCGGCTGACGCCCGCCGTGACCAGCGCCCGCGCGCCCCAGCAGCACCGTTCCCGCGCCACCGTCGAGCGGATCCTCGACGCGGCGGAGGCTGAGATCGGTGAGCTGGGGCTCGCGGGCGCCGGCACGCGCGGCATCGCGGCCCGCGCCGGGCTGAGCGTCGGCGCGCTCTACCGCTTCTTCCCCGACAAGGCCGCGATCACCGACGCCCTGGCCCGCCGCTACCTCGCCGACCTGATGCCGCCCTACGCCACCACGGTCGCGGGCATCGGACCCGGCGCCGACCTCGACGCCGTCGTCACCACCCTCGTCGGGCAGGCCGCCGCCCTCCAGCTCTCCCACCCCGGCTACTACCGGCTCACCGAGGAGCTGCCGCCCGAGCGGGGCGACTCCCCGGCCCACCAGGTGCGCGAGCAGGTGCTCGACCTGTTCACCGACGCCGTCCGCGCCGCCGGCACCGACGCCCCCGACGCCGACGTCCGCCGCGTCGTCGCCCTCTGCGTCGAGACCGTGCGCCACGCCCTGGTCCGCGCCCCCGTCGGCGAGGGCCGCGACGTCGCCGTCGACGAGCTGGCCCGGATGGTCGCGGCGTACCTGCGCGCGCGCTTCGGCGTCTGAGCCGGGGGGGCGGGGTTTCCCCGGTCGACCGGGGAAACCTGAACTGGGGGGCCGGGATCCCGGGCAACAAGTTCAGGGATGGGCCGCCCAGTCGGGGCCGACGTCGATTTCGCAGCCCGAGCGACACTGGGGTCATGAGCCGCGACCGCACGGATGCCCGGGGCACGATCGTGTACGACGCCGACTGCGGCTTCTGCACCCGCACCGCCGACTGGGTCGGCTCGCACGGCACCGCGACCACCCAGCCCTGGCAGACCCTCGACCTCGAGCCGCTCGGTCTCACCGTCGACGACGTCACGACCGCCGCGTACTGGCTGGACGCCGACGGCCGGGTCACCGCCCGCGGCGCCGGCGCGGTCGCCGCTGCCCTGAGGTCCTGTCGCGGCGGGTGGCGGGTGCTCGGCCACCTCGTCTACGCCAGGCCCGTCCGCCCGCTCGCCGACGTCGTCTACCGCTGGGTCGCGGCGAACCGCTACCGGATGCCGGGCAGCACCGACGCCTGCCGGATCTCCTAGCGCCGCCCAACCACGCCCAGGGTCAGGTCAGCCGGGGCGGACGATCCGGTCGAGCTCGAAGTGCATCGGGTCGGTGTAGCTCCAGTCGCCGCCCCAGGCGAAACCCCACCGCTTGAAGATCGCGACGACGCCGCGGTCGATCTCGCCGACGGTCCCGCGGCCGTTGCCGGGGACGTTGATGTCGAAGGCCAGGCCGAACGAGTGGTTCGAGAGCGTGGTGGAGCCGGCGATGAAGCGGGGGTAGTAGCAGCCGGCGTACTCGCCGGGGTTGATCTCCGCGGCCAGGCCCTGGGTCACGATCTCGGCCAGCGCCGCCTTGAGCTGCGGCATCATGTACTTGTTGCAGGTCACCGAGCCGAGGATCGGCACCACCTCGGTGGTGATGTGGCTCGACACCCAGGCCGGGTCGGGCACGATCCGGCCGCCCGTGGTGGGGGTGTAGTTGAACACCCCGACGGCGTCGGCGAAGCTGCCGAGGAGCTGCACCGACAAGAACGCGTCGGGGTCGAGCCCGTAGCGGGCGACGGCGTCGAGGTTCTGCACCGAGACCGCGTCGCCGACGATGTCCTCGATCGGTTCGCGCAGGGTGCCGGGCGCGGTCTCGCCGGTGTTGATGACGAGCGCGTTGTCGGGCACCATCCCGAGCGCCTCGCCGCGCTTGGCGTTCACGACCATGTCGATCTGCTCGACCTGCGGCGCGTAGGCGCCGACGTGGACGGCGGCGTCCTCCCCGCCGCTGCCGAGCTGGACGAAGTCGTCGGGCTGGAGCGGCAGCCTCTCCTCCAGCGCCGAGGCCACCGCGACCTCCCCACCGGCGACGCGGTCCCACTGGTCCTGGAAGTCGGCGCTGTCGGCGACGGTGAAGAGCCGGTACTGCGCGGGGTCGACCGCGGCCAGGTTGTAGACCTTGTTCTCGACCGGCACGTTCGAGAGCGAGATCGTGGTGACGGCGACGACGCCGTCGAGGTCGGCGACCCGCTCGACGACGTCCGGGTCGAGCGTCGCCTTCGACGACACCAGGATGTCGCCGACCGTGACCGGACCCGTGCGCCGCCCGGGCGGCGCGACCGCGAACGCCGGGTCGAGGGTCGGCGCCGCGGTGCCAGTGGGCGGCGGGGTCGCGTCCGGGGTCGCCGGCGTCGTGGTGCCGGCCTCGGGGGCGCTCGGGGCGGACTCGTCGGGGGCGGCGGCGTCGGTGCCGCACGCGGTCGCCAGCAGCACCGCCGTCGCGGCGGCCAGCGTGCGGGTGCGTCGGCGCATGTGCCCTCCTCGCCGTCGAGGGTAGAGGCCGCACCCACGTCGCGTCGCCGATCCCGCCGGCCCGTCCGCCGGCCCGTCCCCCACCGCGACGCTCAGCGCAGCACCCGGGCGGCGATCCAGGCGAGGTCGTCGGCGGTCGCGGACGGCGGTGCGCTGGGCTGCATCACGTGGCTCAGCACGACGCGCACCACCATGTCGACCGCGGCGTCGAGCCGGGCCGCGTCGAGCGCGACGTCGTACGGCGCGATCCGCCCGACGATGACGCCCTTGGCGACCCCGAGCAGGGACTGGGCGTGGGTGGTGAGCAGGGGCAGCAACTCGGTGTCGGCGCCGTGGGTCGCGGACACGACGGCGTGCAGGAGGCGGTTGTCGTGGGCGTGCTCGAGGACGCCGCGCGCGGCGCCGCGGATCGCCTCGACCAGGTCGTCGGGGTGGGCGTCGAAGGAGACCTCGACGACGCCGAGGAACCGCTCCAGCTCGCGCAGGATCATCGCCTCGGCCAGCCCCGCCTTGGTGCCGATCTCGGTGTGGACGGTCTGCCGACTCACGCCGACCGCGTCCGCCAGGCGCGACATCGTGACTTTCGCCCACCCGTCGTCGGTGGTGAGCCGGACGGCGGCGTCGACGATGCGTTCGCGCAGGCTCGTCGTCGCGGGCAGGGTCACGGGGCCAGCCTAGGCAGCGACCGGGAGGGAGTTTCACCGCCTCGGCGGTGAATCTCCTGCTTCCGTCATGAAACTTCACGACAGGAGCGGGAGTTTCACCGCTCCAGCGGTGAAACTCCCGCCTGGCCCCACCCACCCACAACGGACGACGTCAGGCGACGTCGGGCTCGACGGCGACGAAGTCGACCTTGTCGCGCACTCCGCAGTCGGGGCAGCACCAGTCGTCGGGGATGTCGGCCCAGGCGGTGCCGGCGGCGAACCCCTCGAGCTCGTTGCCCGCCGCGACCTCGTAGGTGTGGCCGCACCCGGGGCAGCGCGCGGCCAGCACCTCGGCGGCCGCGGCGGCGGCCGCGGCGGCGAGGGCGGCGTCCTCGGCGGCGACCCGTTCGGCCTCGAGCACCTCGGGCGGGCGCGGGTAGCGGGCCAGGTAGGTCTCGCGCCGGCCGGGCTGGAGGTTGGCGAGGGTGACGTCGCCGCCGAAGTGCCGCACGACGCGGGCGTCCATCGCCCGGCGGAAGAGCGGCGGGACGAGCGCGAGCACGATCATCCCGGCGTACCCGGTTGGGAGCACCGGCGACTCCTCGAAGTCGCGCAGGGTCTGGTAGCGCCGGGTGGGGTTGGCGTGGTGGTCGCTGTGCCGCTGCAGGTGGTAGAGCAGGACGTTGGTCGCGATGTTGTTGGAGTTCCACGAGTGCGACGGGTCGACCCGCTCGTAGCGCTGCCGCTCCCCCACGCCGACCCGCTGGCGCAGCATCCCGTAGTGCTCCATGAAGTTCACGACCTCCAGCAGCGAGAACGCGACGACGGCCTGGAGCACCAGGTAGGGCAGGATCTCGACGCCGAGCCAGGCGACCAGGGCCCCGAACAGCACCGCCGACATCAGCCAGGCGTTGAGGACGTCGTTGCCGAGGTGGAAGGGGTGGGTCCTCCGACGGGCGTAGCGACGCTTCTCGATCCGCCAGGCGCTGCGCAGGGAGCCGAGCACCGTGCGCGGCCAGAACGCGTAGAACGTCTCGCCCAGGCGCGCCGAGGCGGGGTCCTCCGGCGTGGCGACCCGCACGTGGTGGCCGCGGTTGTGCTCGATGTAGAAGTGGCCGTAGAAGCTCTGCGCCAGCGCGATCTTGGAGAGCCAGCGCTCGTTGGCCTCGCGCTTGTGGCCCAGCTCGTGGGCGGTGTTGATGCCGATCCCGCCGATGGTGCCGATCGAGACCGCCAGCCCCACCTTGTCCAGCACGGTCAGCTCGCCGGGGCCGAACGGGGCGCCGTTCGCGACGAGGTGGAACGCGCCGAGGAACCCGGCGTACTGGATCGGGAGGAACAGGTAGGTGATCCAGCGGTAGTAGCGGTCCTCCTCCAGCGCCTCGATGACGTCGTCGGGCGGGTTCGTGCGGTCGAGCCCGGCGACCAGGTCGATCGCCGGCACCACCCCCAGGACGACGATCGGCCCGAGCCAGAACCACACTCCCCACCCGGTCCACGCCCACATCCCGACGGCGACGAAGGCCAGGGACGGCACCACCAGCCCGATCAGCCAGAGGTGGCGCTTGCCGTCGCGCCAGGCCTCCGTCGACCCGTCGGGGACGGTGCTGCGCGGGACCTGCTCGGACCGGGTCTGCCCCATGACTGCCTCCTGCATCGCTGCTGGTTGACAGAAACGTAAGCGATGTCAAGCGGCTTGACAAGAGGGTCGAACTTGTCAAGTCAGTCGACGGAGCGGGCCAGCTCCACCATCTCGGCGAGCTCGGCCGCCCCGGGGACGTCGCGCGCGAGGAGCGGGTCGACCCGCTCCTGGAGGTCCTCGAGGGTCACGGCGCGCTCCGCGAACGGCTCGGCGCCCTTGACGACCTGGGCCAGGTCGGCGACCGCGGTCGAGAGCTGCCACGCGTCGGACGGCGTCCCGTCGTCGCCCTCCGCGCCCGGGTCGGCGGCCAGCAGCTCGACCGCGGCCTCCTGGGGCTCGCCGCTCTCGACCGAGCGCCACAGCACCGTGGCCCGGCCGATGCTCGCGCCGGGTTCGACGCCGTCCGCGAGGGTGACCTCGTAGAGCGCGGTGGCCCGGTGGCCCGAGCCCAGCTCGCCGGCGTCGACGGAGAGGTCCTCGAAGTCCTCGTCGGCGATGTCGCGGTTCTCGTAGCCGATCAGGCGGTACGACTCGACGGCCTCGGGGTCGAAGGCGACCTGGGCGCGGGCCTCGGCCGCCACCGGGACCAGCGTCGTCGTGAGGTCGGTCCCGAACAGCTGCTCGGCCTCCTCGAAGGTGTCGACGTAGGAGTAGAAGCCGTCGCCCAGGTCGGCGACCTGCTCCATCAGGTGGTCGTTGTAGCTGCCCATGCCGAACCCGACCGTGACCAGGTGGATCCCGTCGGCGCCCTCCTCGGCGATCCGCTCGGTGATCGAGCCCGGCCCGGTCGCCCCGATGTTGGCGACGCCGTCGGAGCAGATGACGACGACGTTGACGGCGTCCTCGTCGAAGGCCTCCCGCGCCTGCTCGTAGCCGAGCCGCAGGCCCGCCTCCAGGTTGGTGCCGCCCCCGGGACGCAGCTCCTCGATCGCGTCGAGGATCGCGTCCTGGTCGCGGACCGGGGTCGGCTCGAGGATCGACTCGGCCTCCTCCTGGAACGAGACGACCGAGACGGTGTCGTCGTCCTCGAGCTCCTCGGCCAGGACGGCGAGCGAGGACTGCACCAGGCCGAGCCGGTCGCGCCCGTCCATGCTGCCGGACCGGTCGACGACCAGGGTCACGTTGACCCGCGGGCGCTCGGCGGGGTCCACCTCGCGGGCGGCGACGCCGACCCGCACCACCTGGGCGCCGTCCATCGTGGGCGAGGGCCCGGTCTCGCTCACCAGGCCGAGGTCGGCGTCGGTGGGCGGCGCGTCGCCGTAGGGCACGGCGTTGATCCACTCCTCGGGCCGCACCGCCTCGGGCGGCACCGGGTAGCCGTCGCCCATCAGGGTCCGGGCCACGCCGAACGAGCCGGTGTCCACGTCGAGCCCGAACGTCGAGAGCGGGTCCTCCCCGGCCCACACGAAGCCGTTCGTGCCGGCCTCGCGGAACTCGTTCAGCTCGTCGGGTGCCGGTTCGTAGGGACCGTCGTCGGTGCCACGGCCCCCCGCCCCGCCGGGCGCCGGCACCGCCTGCGGCACCGCGCCGGAGTCCTCGCGCGGCGCGACCTCGTAGTCCTCGTGGTAGTCGCTCGGGTCACCGGCCGTCGCCGCCCGGCCGCCGCCGTCGTCGGCGTCCGAGCCGCCGCCGCTGCACGCGCCCAGCACCAGCGTGCTCGTGAGGCCGAGACCGGCCAGGATCGTGGTCGCTCGTCGTGGGTTCATGCGGGGTCCGACGACGGCGTCCGGCGTCCGGTTCCCGGGTCGCCGCGGACGACGGGTGCCGCAGGTCACCGCGAGGCGTGACAATGGCGCCATGACGCCACCCCCGCCCTCGTCCGACGCCGACGAGGACGACCGCGCCGAGCCGCCGACGCTGCTGCGGGTGCTGAAGCGGTGGCGCGCGGTGATCGTGCTGCTGCCGCTGCTGGTCGGGATCGGCGTCGCGGCCAGCATCGGCGCCTCGATGCTCTGGGCCGACGACGCCGACGAGGCGGGACCGGAGCCCGACGTGACCTGCTGGGACCGCTCGGTCGCGCCGGCGTCGGAGTGCTCGGAGCCGACCGGCCTGGTCGGCCTGCGCTGGGTCTACCCCGGCATCCCGGCCAGGGCCGCGGGCTGCACCCCCGAGGGCCGGACCGGGGAGCGTGGGAGGGAGGACGGCCAGGCAGGGGCGGGTGACACCCTCGCCTACGTGTGCCCGCTGCCGCTCGGCGGCGACGAGGTGCGGCTGCTCTACACCCGGCACGCCACGACCGAGGCCGGTCTCGAGCGCACCGCCCGGCGGCACGAGGGCGTCGAGCCCGAGGAGGACGCCGGCCGCCTCGTCTACCGCGGGGCCCGGCCGGAGCGGGGCCGCTGGTCGCTGACCGCGGTGTACGCCGACCACCCGTTCTCAGTCACCGTCGAGGCCGCGACCGCCCGGCTGCGCGACCTCGCGCTCTCCGAGCTCGTCTCCCGCGCACCCGACGACGTCACGGTCCGACCGGCCGGCTGAGCACCGCCCCGGGCGGGCCCGAGGGGCCCTCCGCCGGGCCTCAGTGGCCGCGGATGGCGGCGGCGACGGCCTTCGTGACGTCGGGGTGGAAGACGGTCGGGATGATGAAGCTCGGGTTGAGCTCGTCGTCCTTGACCACGAGCGCGATCGCCTCGGCGGCCCGGATCAGCATGTCGATGGTGATCTCGGAGGCGCGGGCGTCGAGCAGGCCGCGGAAGACGCCCGGGAAGGCGAGCACGTTGTTGATCTGGTTGGGGTAGTCGGACCGGCCGGAGGCCACCACCGCGGCGTACTTGCCGGCCTCGCCGGGGTCGACCTCGGGGTCGGGGTTGGCCAGGGCGAAGACGACGGCGTCGTCGGCCATGTCCTTGATCCACACCGGGTCGAGGATGTTGGGGGCGCTGACGCCGACGAACACGTCGGCGCCCTGCAGCGCGTCGTGCAGCCCGCCGGTGACGCCGCGCGGGTTCGTCTGCTCGGCGAGCACCTGCTGGGCCGGCGAGAGGCCCTCGAGGTCGGGCACCAGGCAGCCGACGCGGTCGTAGACGACGACGTCGGTGACCCCGGCGGCGATGAGCAGGGTGACGATCGCGGTGCCCGCGGCGCCGGCGCCGGAGACGACGACCCGGGCGGAGGCGAGCTCCTTCTCGACGACGCGCAGGGCGTTGGTGAGCGCGGCGAGCACGACGATCGCCGTCCCGTGCTGGTCGTCGTGGAAGACCGGGATGTCGAGGCTCTCGCGCAGCCGGCGCTCGATCTCGAAGCAGCGCGGGGCGGCGATGTCCTCGAGGTTGATGCCGCCGAAGCCGGGGGCGATCATCTCGACCGCCTTGACGATCTCGTCGGTGTCCTGGGTGGCCAGGCAGATCGGCCAGGCGTCGATGTTGGCGAAGCGCTTGAACAGCGCAGCCTTGCCCTCCATCACCGGCAGCGCCGCGCCGGGGCCGATGTTGCCCAGGCCGAGGACGGCGGAGCCGTCGGTGACCACCGCGACCGAGTTGCCCTTGATGGTGAGCCGGCTGACGTCGTCGGGGTTCTCGTGGATCGCCATGCTGACCCGGCCGACGCCGGGGGTGTAGGCCATCGAGAGGTCGTCGCGGTTCCTCAGCGGCACCTTCGAGGCGACCTCGATCTTGCCGCCGAGGTGGAGCAGGAAGGTGCGGTCGGAGACCTTGTAGACCTCGACGCCGTCGATCGCGTCGACGGCCTCCTCGAGGAGCTTGGCGTGGTCGGCGTCGCCGGCCGAGCAGGTGACGTCGAGGACGAGCCGGGTGTTGTGCGACTCGACCACGTCGATGGCCGTGACGATCCCCCCGGCCGCGGCGATCGACGTCGCCACCGCCCCCACGACCGCGTGGTCGGGCGCGGTGTGCAGGCGCATGGTGATCGAGTACGACGAGGTGGTGGCGGTCCGCGACATTCGCTCACCCTCGCGCCCCGGTCGGGTTACGGGCAAGTAACCAGGGGTTGCGGTCGTAGTGGTCGTAGTGGTCGCGCCCGGGCGCGGCTCACCCGACGCCGAGGTGGGCGAGCAGGTTCTTGGAGAACCGGTCGCCCATCGTGGCCATCACGCCCTTCATGGCGGTGCGGACGGCGGGCCCGGACAGCCGGGGCAGCGGCAGGTCGACACAGATGTCGAGGCTGGTCTCGAGCCGGACTGCGTCCGCGCGCCCGTCGACGTCGGAGAGCGCGTACCAGCCGTGGACGCCGGCCCGCTCCTTCGCGCCGTGGGGCGGGTCGTGGGTGAACTCGATCCGCTTGCCGTCCTCGAGCGTCATCCGCTCGGTGAAGGTGGCCGAGAAGCCCTTGCCGAGGACGGTGAGGCCGGACAGGTGCCAGATCCAGTGGTCCTCGCCCTGCGGCTCGATCCACTTGATGAACGGGGTGAGCTCGGCGACCAGGGCCGGGTCGACGAGCACGTCCCACACGCGCTCGCGGGCGACCGGGACGACCGCCTCCGCCGTCGTGGACGCCGAGAAGGTGCTCACGTCAGGCCTTCGAGCCGGCGAGGGCCTTCTCGATGTCGCCGGTCATCTTCTCCGGCTTCGTGGTCGGCGCGTAGCGGTCGATCACCTGGCCGTCGCGGCCGAGGAGGTACTTGGTGAAGTTCCACTTGATCTTGCCGCCGAGCAGGCCGCCCTTCTCCGACTTCAGCCACTGGTACAGCGGGTGCGCGTCGTCGCCGTTGACCTCGATCTTGCTCATCATCGGGAACGTGACGCCGTAGTTCTTCTGGCAGAACGCCCCGATCTGCGCCTCGTCGCCCGGCTCCTGCCCGCCGAACTGGTCACACGGGAAGCCGAGCACCACCAGGCCCTGGTCGGCGTAGCGCTCGTGGAGCTGCTGCAGGCCCTCGTACTGGCCGGTGAAGCCGCACTCGGAGGCGGTGTTGACGACGAGCACCACCTGGCCGGCGTAGGCGGAGAGGTCGACCGGCTGCCCGTCGAGCGTGGTGGCGCTGAAGTCCTTCAGAGAGGTCATGGCCCGATCCTCTCAGGCCCGGTCCCACCACACGATCTCCGCCAGGGGGAGGCGCCGGCGCACCCGCTGCTCGCGCTCCCGGTCGCGCTCGGCCACGAGCGCCGGGTCCCCCCGGACGCCGATCGCGATGGCGCTCATCAGCCGCACGTGGTCGGGGACGCCGAGCGCCGCCGCGGCGCCGTCCTTGTCGAAGCCGGCCAGCTGGTGGGCGTGCAGGCCCATCGCGCGCGCCTGCAGCGTCACGTGGGCGGCGGCCTGCCCGAGGTCGTAGCGCGCGTAGTCGGGGTCCTTGACGTCGACGACCTCGCAGCCGGCGACCAGCACCAGCGAGGCCGCCGGCACCCAGCCGGCGTTGCCGCGACTCAGGTGCGGCACGAAGGCGGCGTGCGCCGCGCTGCCCCGCGGGGCCACCACGAAGCGCCACGGCTGGGAGTTGCCCGTGCTCGGCGCCCACCGGGCCGCCTCCAGGAGCCGGACGACGTCGGCCTCGGCGAGCACGTGGTCGGCGTCGAAGATGCTGGGGCTCCACCGCGAGCGCAGCGGCTCGGCGAGGTCCTCGGCTCCGGGCATGGGGGCGTGGGACACGCGAGCCAGTCCACCACGACGCCCGTCAGGGCCAGACGGTGCCGGTCGCGGCGGCGACGTGGTCGAGGAACGCGCGCCGCGCGACCGGGTCGGGGCGCCGCTGCACCGGGTACGTCGTGGGCCGCGGCCGGCGGTCGTGCCAGAAGTGGTGGGTGCCGGCCGACGCGGGGCGGGTGGCGACGAGCCAGACCGCGGTGTCGGCGCCGCTGGCGGCGTCGCGCAGCAGCGGGCCCATCACCGTGTCGAAGCCCGGCAGGCTGTCGGTCACCCCGGGCGTCGCGGCCCAGCCCGGGTGGCAGCTCTCCACCCGGACCCCGGCGCCGGCGCCCCCGCCTGGTCGGACACCGGATCGGACGTCGGGCCGGTCGTTCCACGCGTCGGCGAGCTCGACCTGCATCCGCTTCGTGCGGGCGTACCCGCGCACGCCGGAGTACTCCTGCTCGCCCTCGACCGGGCGGAACTCGATCTCGTCCGGGGTGCTCCGCAGCCCGGCGCTGTACATCCCGCCCGACGACATCCACACGACGCTGCCCGGGCCACCCGGGCCGCCCGGGCCGCCAGCGTCCGCGCCGAGCAGGGGCAGCAGCCGCTCGGTCATCAGGTGCGGCCCGAGCACGTGGACGGCGAGCGCGAGCTCGTGGCCCTGGGCGGTCTCGGTGCGCTCGGCGACCATCGCGCCGGCGTTGTGCACGATCCCGCGCAGCGCCCCGCCCGCGCCGAGGCGGTCGGTCAGGTCGGCGCACCAGGCCCGGACGACGTCCAGGTCACCGACGTCGCAGACCTCCTCGACCAGGTCGGCGCCCGGGAGCGCCTCGCGCACCTCGGCGACCACCCGGCGCACCTTGTCGGGGTTGCGCCCCAGCACGTGCACGGTCGCGCCGAGCCGCGCGAACGACGTCACCATCGCCTCGCCGATCCCGGACGTCGCCCCGGTGACCACCACGCGCTGCCCGGCCAGGCACCCCGGCTCGGGGTCGGCCGGCCACCACCGGCGCCGCAGCGCCGGGCCGACCCGGCTGTAGCCGAGCACGAGCGACCGGTCCAGGACCGTGTCGAGGGTAGAGGTGAGACGGGACTTCGCACGGGCGGACACACCGTGAGGCTACGGAGGCGGTCGCGAGCACCGGTTCGCCGTCATCGCGAACCGCCGGCCGGCGCGGGCCCGAGAAGCCGCCCCCCGCTCTCCCCCCACGGTCGAGCAGGGGACGACTGGTTCCACGGTAACCAGTCGACCCCGGGTGAGCGGCCCGAGCAGCCGCAACATTTACGCAAGGTTGGGGACGGGCGCCCGCGCGCGCCGGCGGCGGGCCCCCCCCCAGCAGAACAGGCCAGGAGCCGGAGCTCCTGGCCTGTTCGACGATCTGGTGCGCGAGGGGGGATTTGAACCCCCACGCCCTTTCGGACACTGGCACCTGAAGCCAGCGCGTCTGCCGTTCCGCCACTCGCGCAAGTAGCCGGGCAAGACTAGCCCAGCGCCTCGGGCTGCGGCCAATCCACCCCCACGCAGCCCGGATCCGACCGGGATGCACGGGGCGGACGCCGTGCGTGGTGCGCCGCTCCCGCGCCGGGTCTCGCTACGATCGACCGAGCCTCCGGTCCACGGACCGGCGGTCGTCATGCCGTGGTGGAGCGGCGGGCAGGGCACGCGAGGACCCACGACCGACGGACGACGAGCGACACGAGGAGGTGCGGGATGGGCGGGTTGCAGCGCTTCGAGCAGAAGCTGGAGTCGATGATCTCCGGGGCCTTCGCGCGCACCTTCCGCAGCGCCGTCCAGCCGGTCGAGATCGCCGCCGCGCTCGAGCGCGAGCTCGACCAGAACGCCCAGATCCTCTCGCGCGACCGGCGGCTGGTGCCCAACGACTTCCACGTCGAGCTGTCCGACACCGACCTGTCGCGGCTCGCGCCGTACGACTCCACGCTCGCGCGCGAGCTGTCCGACCAGCTGCAGAAGCACGCCGACGGCCAGGGCTACGTGTTCCCCGGCCCGATCCGGATCGACTTCGAGACCGCCGAGGACCTCACCACGGGGCGCTTCCGCATCCGCAGCGAGGCGCAGGCCAAGGTGGTGGGCACCGCCACGCACACGCAGGTGCGCCAGGCGCTCGCCGTGCTCGAGGTCAACGGCACCCGCCACCCGCTGCACCCGCCCGGCCTGGTCGTCGGGCGCGGCACCGACGCCGACCTGAGGATCAACGACCCCGGCATCAGCCGCCGCCACCTCGAGTTCATGGTCACCGCCGGCCGCGGCGAGGAGCTCCCGCTCATCGAGGTCCACGACCTCGGGTCCACCAACGGCATCAGCGTCGACGGTCGTAAGGTGCCCCGAGCCGCCCTGCACGACGGTTCGCAGGTGAAGGTCGGGACGACGACCATGACGGTGCGCATCGTGACCGAGACCCACGACTCGCCCCGCGAGCCAGGAGCTGCCGATGTCTGAGCTGACGTTCTTCCTCATCCGGATCGCCTACCTGGCGATCCTCTGGATCTTCGTCCTCGCCGCCATCTCCGTCATCCGCTCCGACATGTTCGGCGCCCGCGTCCCCGAGGCCGTGCGCACCGCGCCCGGCCCGGCGCCGGCCAAGCAGAAGAAGCCGCCGAAGCGGCGCGGCTCGCCCACCCACGTGGCGGTCACCCAGGGCAGCAACACCGGCGCCACCGCCGGGCTCGACCGTGCCCCGATCCTCATCGGGCGCGGCACCGACGCCGCCATCCGCCTCGACGACGACTACGTCTCCACCCGTCACGCCCGGATCGCCGCCAGCGGTGACCAGTGGTTCGTCGAGGACCTCGGCTCCACCAACGGCACCTACATCGGCAGCGTGCGCATCACGCAGCCGACCACGATCACGCTCGGCACCCAGGTGCGGATCGGCAAGACCATCCTGGAGCTGAGGAAGTGACCGGCACCCCGGGCGCCGACCAGCCGCACGAGCCCGACCCGGTGCCGGACCCGGTGCCGGACCAGCCGGCCGACGACGCCACCGTCGTCGCCCCACCGGCCCGGGCCGCCCTGGCGCTGCACTACTCGGCGATCTCCGACGTCGGCCGGATTCGCAAGGACAACCAGGACTCCGGCTACGCCGGCCCGTGGCTGCTCAGCGTCTGCGACGGCGTCGGCGGCGCGGCCCGCGGCGACATCGCCTCCAGCACCGCGATCTCCGAGCTCCGCAACCTCGACGCCGCCCCGCGCCCGCCCGGCGACGGCCACCCCGGCGACCCCGACGTGCTGGACCGGGTCACCGACGCCCTGCACGAGGCGCACGCACAGATCGGCCGCCTCGTCGACGCCGACCCGGCCATCAACGGCACCAGCACCACCGCGACCGTCGCCCTCTTCGACGGACGCCGGCTCGGCATCGGCCACGTCGGCGACAGCCGCGCCTACCTCTTCCGCGACAACGAGATCTCCCAGCTCACCACCGACCACACGTTCGTGCAGAGCCTCATCGACGAGGGCCGGATCACCGAGGCCGAGGCGCGGGTCCACCCGCACCGCAACCTGATCCTCAAGGCCCTCGACGGCATCCACGAGGCCGAGCCCGACCTGTTCGTGCTCGAGCTCGTCGCCGGTGACCGGCTGCTGCTGTGCAGCGACGGCGCCAGCGGGGTCCTCGACGACGGCCGGCTGGCCGACGTGCTGTCGATGGGCACGCCCGACTTCGCCGCCGTCGAGCTGGTCCGCGCCAGCCTCGAGGCCGGCAGCTCCGACAACGTCACCTGCATCGTCGCCGACGTCGTGGACGCCGAGACCGCCGCGGCCGACCCGGCCTTCGCCGAGCTCGAGCCGCTGCTCGTCGGCGCCGCCGCGGAGCTCAAGCGCAAGCTCCCGCGCGGGCTGTTCCGCGGCCACCGCTCGGGCGACACCGGCGAGCTCGAGCCGATCGACGCCGAGATCCCCGGCGACGTGCCGTTCGCGATCCCGTCCGACCCGCTGCTGCCGCCCGACCCCGAGGCCGCGCGCTACGCGCCCATCCCGCCGCCGCGCCACACCTGGCTGCGCCGGGTGATGCTGCTCGTCATCGTGGTGGGCCTGCTCTGGATCGGTGCCGCCGCGGCCTGGTCCTACGTGCAGCAGCAGTACTACATCGGCGAGGAGGACGGCGTGGTGGTGATCCACCACGGCCTCAACGCCTCCCTGCCGGGTCTCGAGCTGTCCGACGTCGTCGTGGTGACGACGCTGGCCGTCGACGACCTGGAGGAGTTCGACCGCGAGTCGGTCCGCGACGGCATCCCGGTCGACGACCTCGCCGAGGCGCGCGAGCGCGTCGAGGAGCTCGCGGCCAAGCGGACGACGTCCAGCGCCGCCGACGGTGGAGGCGCGAGCTGAGCATGGCCACCACTCCGGGCACCGGGGCCCTGATGGGGTTCGTCCACCGCCGCCGGCGGGGGGCCGAGCTCTTCCTGCTCGTGCTGGCGCTCGCCGTCGGCGTGGGCGGGTACGGCGCCGTCGGCCTGGGCGTCGACGGTGAGGTGCCGGCCAACCTGGTCGGCTACGGCGGCTGGCTCGCCGGGCTGATGGTCGCCGCCCACGTCGCCGTCCGCCTCGTCGCGCCGTACGCCGACCCGGTGCTGCTGCCCGTCGTGGCCGCCCTCAACGGCCTCGGCCTGGCCGTCATCCACCGCCTCGACCTGGCCGAGGACGACTCCTTCGCGCCCCAGCAGCTCACCTGGATGACCCTCGGGGTCATCCTGTTCGTCCTGACCCTGCTGGTGCTGCGCGACCACCGGGTGCTGGCCCGCTTCACCTACACCGCCGGCCTGCTCGCCATCGTGCTGCTGGTGCTGCCGATGGCCCCGGTGATCGGCAAGCAGGTCAACGGCGCCCGGATCTGGATCAACCTCGGTCCGTTCAACTTCCAGCCCGGCGAGGTCGCCAAGGTGCTGCTCGTCGTCGCCTTCGCGGGCTACCTCGTGCTGCACCGCGACGCCCTCGCGCTGGCCGGACGCCGGGTGCTCTTCGTCGACCTGCCGCGCGGGCGCGACCTCGGCCCGATCCTGGTGATGTGGCTGATCAGCCTCGGCATCCTGGTCTTCCAGCGCGACCTCGGCTCCAGCCTGCTGTTCTTCGGCCTGTTCCTGCTCATGCTCTACGTCGCCACCGAGCGACCCGGCTGGGTCGTGGTCGGCGCCCTGCTGTTCAGCGGCGGCGCCGTGGCCGGCTACCGGCTCTTCGGCCACGTGCGGGTGCGCGTCGACACCTGGCTGCACCCGTTCGAGTACTACGACGGCGCAGCCGGCGAGAACAGCTACCAGCTCGTCGAGGGGCTGTTCGGCTTCTCGTGGGGCGGCCTGATCGGCAAGGGCCTCGGCGAGGGCGACCCGGGCCGGGTGCCGGAGGCCTCCTCCGACTTCATCATGGCCGCGATCGGCGAGGAGCTCGGCCTGACCGGCGTCCTGGCCGTGCTGCTGCTCTACGGGATCGTCGTGGAGCGGGCGCTGCGCACCGCGCTGATCTGCCGCGACAACTTCGGCAAGCTGATGGCCACCGGGCTGGCCGGCGTCTTCGCGCTGCAGCTGTTCGTCGTCATCGGCGGCGTCACCCGGCTGATCCCGCTCACCGGCCTGACCACGTCCTTCCTGTCCTACGGCGGCTCCTCGCTCGTCATGAGCTGGGTGATCATCGCGCTCCTGCTGCGGATCTCCGACCAGGCCCGCCGTCCCGTCCCCGAGCTGACCCCCGAGGCCGAGTCGTCGCCCGACGACGAGTCGACCCAGGTCATCAAGCTGAGCAAGACATGACCCCACGACGAGCCGCCTCATGAACAAGCCCATCCGCAGCGTCTCCATCTTCTGCCTGCTCCTCTTCGTGGCGCTGATGCTGAACGTCACCTACCTCCAGTTCTGGCAGGCCGACAGCCTCAACGACCGGGCGGAGAACCGCCGCGTCAAGGAGGCCGCCTACTCCAGCGAGCGCGGCGCGATCCTGGTCGGCCGGACGCCGATCGCGGAGAGCAAGCCGGTCGACGACGAGTTCAACTACCTGCGCACCTACCCGGCCAAGGGCCTCTACGCGCCGGTCACCGGCTACTTCTCCTTCGGCTCCTCCAGCGGCATCGAGTCCTCCCAGAACGAGGTGCTCTCCGGCGACGACCCGCGGCTGTTCATCGGCAGCCTGGTCGACCTGCTCAGCAACAAGGCCCCGAAGGGCGGCAACGTCCAGCTGACCCTCGACCCCGACGCGCAGCAGGCCGCCTACGACGGCCTGGCCGCCCTCGGCGACGACGTCGAGGGCTCCGTGGTGGCCCTCCAGCCGTCGACCGGCAAGATCCTCGCGATGGTCTCCCTGCCGACCTTCGACCCCAACCGGCTGGCCTCCCACGACTTCGCCACCCGCGACGCGCTCTACGCCCGGCTGCTCGAGGACGACCAGGACCCGCTGCTCAACCGGGCGATCCAGACGCGGCTCTTCCCGGGCTCGGTGTTCAAGCTCGTCACCGCGGCCGCCGCCCTGGAGTCCGACAAGTACGACGGCCCCGACGCGATGGTGCCCGGCGGCTCCACCTTCCAGCTCCCGCAGACCTCCGGCGAGGGCGGGCTGATCGACAACGAGGGTCGCTACTGCGGCAGCGGCGAGATCACCCTGCGGCTGGCGATGGAGCAGTCCTGCAACACCACCTTCGCGCAGCTGGCCATCGAGGTCGGCGCCGAGGGGATGCTGCGCCAGGCCGAGCAGTTCGGCTTCAACAGCAGCTACCTCGAGGACCTCGGCGGCCAGGTCCGCTCGAGCTTCCCCGACGAGCTCACGCCGCCCGAGGTCGGGCAGGTGGGCTTCGGCCAGTTCGAGGTGCAGGCGACGCCGCTGCAGATGGCCATGGTCGCCGCCGCGATCGCCAACGACGGCGTCGTGATGCGCCCCTACGTCGTCGACGAGGTGCAGTCGGCCGACTACGACGCGCAGACCACCGACCCCGAGGAGCTGTCCCGGGCGATCAGCGAGGAGACCGCCGAGACCCTGCGCGAGGTGATGGTCTCCACCGTCGACGACGGCACCGCCTCGCCCGCGGCCATCTCGGGCGTCTCGGTCGGCGGCAAGACCGGCACCGCCCAGCGCGGCGTCCCGGGCCAGCCGCCGTACGGCTGGTTCGTGTCCTTCGCGCCCCAGGACGACGCCGACGTGGCCGTGGCCGTCATGATCCAGGAGGCGCCCGGCCGGGAGATCGCCGGCGGCGCGCTCGGCGGTCCGATCGCGAAGGCCGTGATGGAGGCCATCATCCGATGACACGACACGGGAGGGGCACAGCATGAGCGAGCTCACCGACAACTTCGCCGACGACGCGGGCCGGTTCCGGCTCGAGTCACGCATCGCCACCGGCGGCATGGGCGAGGTCTGGCGCGCCACCGACACCGTGCTCGGGCGCCAGGTCGCGGTCAAGCTGCTCAAGACCGAGTACGCCGACGACCCGACCTTCCGCGCGCGCTTCGCGACCGAGGCCCAGCACGCCGCCGCCCTGCACCACCCGGGCATCGCGTCGGTCTTCGACGTCGGCGAGCGGGCCGCCACCGACGGCTCGGGCACCCCGCGCCCGTTCCTGGTGATGGAGCTCGTCGAGGGCCAGCCGCTCTCGGCCCTGATCGGCAGCGCCTCCGGCGGTCGCGACCTCGACCCGCAGGCCGTCCGCGACCTGCTCTCGCAGGTCGGCGACGCCCTCGGCGCCGCGCACCGCGCCGGGATCATCCACCGCGACGTCAAGCCGGCCAACCTGCTCGTGACGCCCGAGGGGAAGGTCAAGGTCACCGACTTCGGCATCGCCCGCGCCGCGGACGGCGTCGGCATCACCCGCACCGGCGCGGTGATGGGCACCCCGCAGTACCTCTCGCCCGAGCAGGCCGAGGGCCGCCCGGCGACGTCGGCCTCCGACGTCTACGCCCTCGGCGTCGTCGCCTTCGAGTGCCTGGCCGGACACCGGCCCTTCGAGGCCGACTCACCCGTCGCGACCGCGCTGGCGCACCTGCGCAACCCGATCCCCGACCTGCCGGCCAGCGTGCCGGCCGACCTCGCCGCCGTCGTGCGCCGCGCGCTCTCCAAGAAGCCCGAGGAGCGCTACGCCGACGGCACGGCCTTCGCGGCCGCGCTGCGCGACCCCGCGGCGGCCGACCCGGCCACCCGCGTCACGACGCGCACCCCCGTCGACCCGGTCCCGGTCGTGCCGCTCCCGCCGGTCGGCGACACCTCCGCCACCCAGGTCCTGGGCGCGGCGCCGGCTTACGACCCGACCCCGACACCGCCGCCCGCCGGGCCGGTGACCGGCACCACCGACACGGCCGGCGCGACCGGTCCCGGCCGGCGCAACCCGTGGCCGGTCGTGGCCGCGGTCGCGCTGATCGTCGCGCTCGCCATCGTGCTGACCCTGCTCCTCACCGGGGGCGACGACGACGGCGACGAGACCAGCACCGACGTCACCACGACCCCGAGCCGCACCCGCACGCAGTCGCAGTCGGCCACGACGTCCGGCCCGGAGACCATCGAGCTGAACGCCTCCGACTACGTCGGCCGGCAGGTCGAGGACGTCGAGGACGCCCTCGGCGACCTGGGCCTCCAGGTCCGGCGCGACGAGCAGGACAACGACGACCCGGCCCGCGACGGCGAGGTCACCGGCCTCAACCCGACCGGCGCGGTCACCGAGGGCGACACGATCACCGTCACCTTCCTGGGCGTGGCACCCGAGGAGACGTCGGAGCCGCCGTCCGAGCCCCCGACGACCGAGCCGACCACCGAGCCCACCACCGAGCCCACGACCGAGCCCACCACCGAGCCGACCTCCGATCCCACGGAGACCGAGACCGAGACCACCGAGACGCAGCCCACCGAGGGAGAGACCTCACCGTGAACGACCCAGGCCCCACCGTGGTCGGTGGCCGCTACGAGCTGGGCGAGATGCTCGGCCGCGGCGGCATGGCCGAGGTGCGCAAGGGCACCGACAGCCGGCTCGGCCGGATCGTGGCCGTCAAGCGGCTGCGCACCGACCTGGCCAGCGACGCGACCTTCCAGGCCCGGTTCCGCCGCGAGGCGCAGTCCTCGGCGTCGTTGAACCACCCCTCGATCGTCGCCGTGTACGACACCGGCGAGGAGCCGGCCACCGACGGCTCGGGGGTCGCCCAGCCCTACATCGTGATGGAGTTCGTCGCGGGCCGGACGCTGCGCGACATCCTGCGCGAGGGCCGCAAGATCCTCCCCGAGCGTGCCCTGGAGATCACCAGCGGCGTGCTCTCGGCCCTCGACTACAGCCACCGCGCGGGCATCATCCACCGCGACATCAAGCCCGGCAACGTGATGCTGACGCCGTCGGGCGACATCAAGGTGATGGACTTCGGCATCGCCCGCGCGATGAGCGACGCCGCCAACTCGATGACCCAGACCGCCGCCGTCGTCGGCACCGCGCAGTACCTGTCGCCCGAGCAGGCCCGCGGGGAGTCGGTCGACTCCCGCTCCGACGTCTACTCCGCCGGCTGCCTGCTCTACGAGCTGCTCACCGGCCGACCGCCGTTCGTCGGGGACAGCCCCGTCGCGGTGGCCTACCAGCACGTGCGCGAGCAGCCCTCCCCGCCGTCCGACCACGACACCGAGCTGCCGCCCGCCGTCGACGCGATCGTGCTCAAGGCGCTGACCAAGCGCCTCGAGGACCGCTACCAGTCCGCCGGCGCGATGCGCAACGACATCGAGCGCTACCTCGCCGGCCGCCCGGTCGAGGCCACCGTCCCCCCGCCGCCCCCGGCTCCCGAGCCGGCCCCGGTGGCCGCCGTCGCCGCCCCGGCCCCGACGCCGCCACGGCGTCCCGAGCCGACGCCGCTGCCGCTCGCCCAGGAGCCCGGGCCGCCGCGCACGGGGCTGTGGGTGCTGCTCGGCCTGCTCGTCGTCGCCCTGCTCGTCGCCGGCTGGTTCCTCGTCAAGGACGAGCTGTTCCCCGAGCCACCGGAGCGCACGGCGGTCCCCGGCGTGATCGGGATGACCGAGGACCAGGCCCGCCAGACGATCGGCAACGCCGGGCTCACCGTGGATCCCGAGGTCGTCTACGAGAACAGCGACACCGTCCCGGCCGAGGAGGTCGTCGAGCAGAGTCCCTCGAAGGACGACTACGTCGCCCCGGGCTCACCGATCACCCTGACCGTCTCCATCGGCAAGGAGGAGGTGGCCGTCCCGAGCGTCGTCACGCTGTCGCTGAAGGCCGCCAAGGCCGAGCTCCGCGACCAGGGCTTCACGAAGGTGCGCCAGGAGGAGATCGAGAGCGACCGGCCGAAGGGTGAGGTGCTGACCCAGAACCCGGCGGCCGGCACGATGGTCGAGAAGGGCACCGCGATCACCGTCGAGTACTCCGCCGGGCCCGAGGAGGTCCCCTTCGTCATCGGCAAGACCGAGCGCGAGGCCACCCGGCTGATCGAGGACGCCGGCTTCATCGTCGACGTCCGGCCGGACACGACGTCGACCGAGGTCAAGGGCACCGTCACCGACCAGGCCCAGGAGGCCGGCCAGCCGCTGCCCCAGGACAGCGTCGTGGTGATCTTCGTGTCGGTCTACGTCGAGCCGACCACGACCTCGCCGCCGCCGACCACCGACCCGGTGCCCACCACCGACCCCGTCCCGACCGACCCGCTCCCCACCGAGCCCCCGCCGTCCCGCGGCCCCGCACCCTCCAGCGACGACGACTGACCCGCCCCGTCCGTCCCCGCGCGCTGCCCCGACCTGGCCCCTGGCGTGCAATTGCCGAGGTATGGCCAGTTCCCGGCGCGAGAGCTGGCCAGATCGCGGCAATTGCACGGGACGCCGTGTTCATCGCGCGCAATTGCCGACGTATGGCCAGTTCCCAGCCCGAGAGCTGGCCAGGTCGCGGCAATTGCACGCGATGGGCCGGTCGAGCACGCGCCGGCCCGGCGCGGGCCGGTCAGTCCTGGGGGCGGGCGGAGTCCATGGTGATCAGGCCCTCGTACGCGGGGGCGTCCACCTCGGGCTCCTGGTCGAGCTCCCAGCCGATGCCGATGTCGGGCGAGGCGGCGTCGACGCGGAAGTCGGTGACGTCCTGGTCGGCGTCGATGGCCGCCTGGAGCGTCTGGGGGTCGCCGACCGCCTCGATCTCGTAGGGCTCCGGGTACGGCACGCCCTGGAGCTGGACGGTGCTGCCGGTGCACCGGATGCCGGTGGTGGTGACGACCCGCTGCCCCTGGATGGTGACGGCCCTGGCACCGCCGGCCCACAAGGCGTTGACGACGGCCTGGATGTCCTGCTGGTGCACCACCAGGCGCTGGAGCCGGGCCTCCGGGTCGGGCTCGCGCAGCGCGTCCTCGAAGGCGTCGTCGGGGGCGTCGGAGAGCACGATGCGCAGCCCCTCCCCGCTGACCGCCTCGAGTCCGGCGGGGCCCTTGAGCTCCTCGGCGACCCGGTGCTCGCGGCGCACGCGGACGTCGTCGATGTCGTTGGTCAGCGCCTCGACCTCGGTACGGAGGCTGGCCGCCTCGGCCTGGAGCGCCTCGTAGGACTCCGACTCCGACTGCGTCAGCGACGCCAGGTCGGTGTAGCGGCCCGGACGGAGGTCGGTGCCACCGCTGGTGGTGGCACTGGCCACGAACAGCACGCCCGAGAGCAGGACGACGACCGGGGTCCCGATCCGCCACGGCCCGCGCGAGCGGCCGGCCGGGGTCGCCCCGTCGACTTCGGTGCCGACTTCGGGGTCGACCGGGTGCGCTGGGTCCATGCCGACTAAGGTAACTCGCGACCGCGACGCGCCGTGGCGCGCCCGGCCCCGTCCGCAGCACCCATCAGATCGGAACCGACCCGTGGCCAAGCTCAAGGCGAAGCAGCAGACCTTCGACCCCGACCGGGGGCCGGTGGTCGGCCCCCGCTTCCTGGTCGCGATCGCCCTGGTCGTCCTCGGCATCGCATGGATCGCGTTCTACTACATCGGCGTCCGCGCCCCCGACGGCCTGAACTCCGAGGGCGCCCCGAACTCCGCGACCGGGCCCGGCTTCATGCAGGACCTCGACCAGTGGAACTACCTGATCGGCTTCGGGCTGTTCTTCCTCGGCCTCGTCGTCGCCGCGCACCCCTCCACCCCGCTGGGCCGCGGCCGCGGCGTCGTGGTGGGCATGCTCGGCTGCTTCCTGCTCGGCCTCGCCTGGATCTGCGTCTTCTACGCCATCGCCAACCAGGCCGACCCGTCGCTGCCGATCTTCAACGACCTCGGCCAGAAGAACCTCGGCGTCGGCATCGCGTTCATGGCCGTCGGCTTCACCTTCGCCACCCGCTGGGAGTGAGCTGACGCCCGCCCCCCCCCGCGCTCGAGACCGAGCCGAGCCCGAGGACGACCCCGGCCGCCACCAGGCGGATCGGGGTCGTCCTGCGTCCGGAGCCGAAGTTATCCACAGGCTTCTCCACACCTGTGGAACGAATGACACGCCTGTAGTTATCCACCGGTTGTTCCACAGCTGTGGACAACCACGCCCACCACGACGCCGACCCGTCAGTGATCACTGACGGGTCGGCGGTGGGTCGGCGGTGGGTCGGCGCGGGGTGGGGGCCGGGTCAGGCCAGGGCGGCCGAGCGGGCGATGACGGCGAGGGCCAGCAGCGCCGTGAAGGCGAACAGCAGGCACCACTGCACGACCGCCCGACGCGGACCACGCGGGGCGTGGACGAGCGCAGCCGTCACGAGGACGCCGCCGACCAGGCCGCCGAGGTGGCCCTGCCAGGAGATGTTGAGGCCGGGCAGGAACGTGATGACGACGTTGACGAGCAACAGCCCGCCGATGCTGCGCAGGTCGCCGCCGACCTTGTGGACGATCACGGCGAACGCCCCGAAGAGCCCGAAGATCGCCGTGGACGCGCCGAGTGTGTAGCCCTCCGTGCCGGAGAGCCAGTAGACCGCCACCGAGCCCGAGAGGCCGGAGAGCAGGTAGACGGCGAGGAACCGGACCCGGCCGAGCGCGGCCTCGAGCTGCGGGCCGAGCACGTAGAGCGAGAGCATGTTGGCCCCGATGTGCCAGATCTGCTCGTGGGTGAACATGCTGGTGACGAGCTGCCAGTAGGCGCCGTCGGCGACGCCGGGCACCCAGCTGCCGTCGCCGTTCCCCACCATCGCGCACGAGGCGGCCGACTCCACGCCGCGCCAGTACGACGCGGGGTCGGCGACCGACTCGCAGATGCCGCGCGCCGAGATGGCCAGGCGGCCCAGGAGCGGGCTCTGCGACCACCCGGTGACCACGATCGCCAGCCAGACGGCGGCGTTCAGACCGATCAGGACCATGGAGGTCAGGGCCGGGTTGGCCGAGCGGGCGCCGCCGTAGGCGCCCTGGCCCTGCCGGGTGCTGCGGGCGCCCTCGGAGATGCACGTGGGGCACTGGAACCCGACGGCCGCGTCGCGCATGCAGTCGGGGCAGATCGGGCGGTCACACCGCTGGCAGCGGATGTGCGCCTCACGCCCGGCGTGCCGGTAGCAGACCGGGACGCCGGGCGCGGGAGGCCCCGCGGGGCCGGAGGTGCTCAACGAGCCAAGCTCACTTCTCGGAGCCGCCGACGATCTCGACGGACTCGATGACGACGGGCTCGACCGGGCGGTCGCCCGCGGCGGTCGGCGTGGCACCGATGGCGTCGACGACGTCGCGCGAGGCCTGGTCGGCGACCTCGCCGAAGATCGTGTGCTTGCGGTTCAGCCACGGCGTGGCGCCGACGGTGATGAAGAACTGCGAGCCGTTCGTGCCGGGGCCGGCGTTCGCCATCGCGAGCAGGTAGGGCTTGTCGAAGACGAGCTCGGGGTGGATCTCGTCCTTGAACGTGTAGCCCGGGCCGCCGGTGCCGGTGCCGAGCGGGCACCCGCCCTGGATCATGAAGCCGGAGATGACGCGGTGGAAGCCGAGCCCGTCGTAGAACTTGCCGGTGCGGCCGTCGGGCGTGCTGTACGCCTTCTCGCCGGTGGCCAGACCGGTGAAGTTGGCGACCGTCTCGGGCGCGTGGTTCGGGAACAGGTCGATCGTGATGTCGCCCCTGTTCGTCTTGAGGATGGCCTGCTGGTCAGCCATGACTGCCCTTCGTGGTCGGGGTGGTGGGGTGGGACGTGCGTACGCGCGCCCGTGGTGGACGCGCGTTCGTCCCACCGATCCTGCCACGCCCCCCACAGCGGCGGCGTCGGGCTCACCCGACCTGGGGTGGTCGGGGTTTGTCGCGACGTGGTTGGCTGGACCTCCACGCAGACGTACGGCCGCGAGGCCAGGAAAGGGAGGCTCGACATGGGACTCCGCAAGAAGAAGTCACTCGTCGACCAGGCCCGCACGCAGGCCAGCGACTACGTCGACGCCCTCAAGCCGCACGTCGAGTCGGCTCTCGAGCAGGCCAAGGACTTCGTCCAGGACACCGCGATCCCCGCGATCTCCGACGCCCGCGACAAGGCTGGCCCCGCGCTGGCCGATGCGCGGGACAAGGCCGCACCGGTCCTGGCCGACGCCCGGGCGAAGGCCGCGCCGATCGTCGCCGGCGGCGCCGCGCTCGCGGTCGAGAAGGCCTCCGAGGTTCGTGAGAAGGCGGCTCCGCTCGTCGCGACCGGCGCCTCGGTCGCCGCCGCCCGGGCCACCCAGGCCCGCGAGCTCGCCGACTCCCAGGTCGCCCGGATCAAGGGCGAGGAGCCGAAGAAGAAGGGCAAGCTGAAGAAGTTCGTCCTCGTCGCGCTGATCGCCGGCGGCATCGCCTTCGTCGCCAAGAAGCTGCAGGGCGGCAAGGACGACAACTGGCAGTCCTCCTACAAGCCGACGCCGGCCCCCGCGCCCAAGCCCGCCGCCAAGCCGGCCGCCGCTCCGGTCACGCCCGCGACGACCACGATCGACGACCCGGCGGGCGCCGCGCCCGACGAGGCGATCGCCGACGCCGTCGAGGCACCGCACCCGGTGACGACGCCCGACGAGCCGGCCGAGGTCGTCGACATCGACCCCGACGCCAAGCCGAACACGCCCGACTGACGACGTCGAGCAGCAGGCTCAGCCGCCCCGAGGACCCCGGTCCTCGGGGCGGTTCTGCTTGATCCAGTCGTCGATGCGCTCCCACCAGTCGAAGAGCCACTCGATGCGGGCCTCGCGGTCCTGCGGGATCTCCTCGCGCGGCACCTGCCACCACCGCATCACGATCTGCTTGTCCATCGGCAGCGCCCGCCAGAGGTCGCCGACGGTGAGCAGGTGGTCGAGCCCGGTGTGGGCGACCAGGACGACGTCGGCGTCGGGTGCGGCGTCGAGGGCCGCGATCAGCCCACCGGGGCGCGGCGCCAGCACGGTGGTCATCTGCTCGGCCCGCTGCGCCATCCGCTCGAGCCCGAGCCGGCGGAGCCGGGCGATCGCCCGGTCACGGCGCTCCTCGGTGAAGTTGCCGCCCTCGGGGAAGATCACGAAGGCGTCGTTCTCGTCGAGGCCGCTGGCCAGGGCGTGGACGAGGCTCGCCAGGTCGGCGTCCGGGCCGGGGTTCGGGGCGATGAACCGGGCCGGGATCCGGTTGAGCAGGACGTCGATCGCCGGGTCCCACGCCAGGGTGTCCTTGAGGACGACGCGCGGCTCGCGCTGGTACCAGTGCATCAGGGCGTGGATGAGCGTGAAGGAGTCGCCCGGGCCGGCGTGCCGGCACGCGACGAGGATCGGGACGCCGGGGTGGGCGTCGGGCGCCGGCCCGTCGGTCGTGATCGACAGCTTGAGCACGCGGCGCGCCTCGCGGAAGAACACCCACATCACGCCCTGCACGAGGTCGTAGTGCACCCCCTCCCAGTACGGCGTCCGCACCCGTCGTCCGAGGCCGGAGGCCAGCCACCACCCGAGCAGGACGACGAGCACGAGCGCCTCGGTGGTCAGGTAGAGCACGAGGAGCCACAGCAGGCGCAGCGCCCGCCACCGCCCGGGCAACACCGGCGACAGCGCCGCCGCGACCAGGAGCCACACCGGCAGCGTCACCCAGGTGAGGACCGCCAGGACGACCACCGCCGGGGCCAGCACCAGGCGGCGGAACCCGTGCCTCACGGGGCGCCGTCGAGCTCGTCGAGGTAGGCCGAGCACGCCTGGTAGGTCTGCTCGATGCGTCGCTCGACGCTGCCGAAGTCGCGCGAGGCGCGCAGGGTGTCGTCCTTGCCGGACGTGCCGCGCGCGGGCAGCACGTGGCACGCGACGCCGTCGGGCAGCTCGGCGAGCTCGCGGACGAAGCGGTGCCGGCGGGCGATCTCGAAGGCGACCCGGGCCACCTCCCACGGCCGGCGTGGCGCCTCGAGCGGCCGGTCGAAGCGGCCGACCTGGAGCACGAAGACCCGGGTGGCGCCCAGGGCGACGGCGCGGCCCAGCGGCACGGAGTTCACGATGCCGCCGTCGAGGTAGTGCTCGCCGTCGACCTCCGCGGGCGGCAGCAGCCCCGGCACGGCCGCGCTGGCGATCACGGCGGGCACGACCGGCCCGCTGGTGAACCAGTGCTCGGCGGCCCGCTCGATGCTGGCCGCGCAGACCTGGAAGCGCACCGGGAGCTCCTCGAACCGGACGTCGCCGAGCTCGTCGGCCAGCCGGCGGGCGAGCGGCTCGGCGCTGTAGAGGTGGGTGCCGCTGGTGACCGCGCGGCGCACCGTGCGCAGCGCGGTGTCGCCCAGGACGTCGCGCCCGGACGCCGCCGCGGAGCGCCACAGGTCGAGCAGCCGGTCGACGACGGCGAGCTCGGGCTCGCGCGCGACCAGGGCGCCGTTCATCGCGCCGATGCTGGTGCCCAGCACCAGGTCGGGCACGACCCCGTGCTCGAGCAGCGCCTGGACCATGCCGACCTCGACCGCACCGAGGACGCCGCCCCCGCCGAGCACGAACGCGGTGCTCACGCCGCGCTAGGAGGTCGTGGCGGGCGCGTCGGCGCCGTGCTCGCGGCGCACGCGGGCCGTGGCGCGGTGCTCGGCCCAGAACGACAGCACCGGGACGGTGCCGCACAGGAGGGTCACGGCGGTGTAGGGGATGTCCCAGTCGGCCCGGCGGGAGAGCAGGAAGGCCGCGAACAGGAAGATCATGTAGAGCCAGCCGTGCGCGACCCCGAGGTAGCCGGTGATCCAGTCGCCGAGCTCCTGGGCGCCGGTGCCGTCCTCGAGGAGGTACTTCAGCGGCACCCCGACCAGGATCAGCACGACGAGCAGCACCCCGACGATCGTGGCCATCACGCGGTAGGCGAGCAGGGCCCTGCTGATGTCGGGTCGGATCTCGGGACTCACGTCGACGACGGTACCGGGTGGTCCGCGACCGCCGGGGCACGGGACTCGCGCACGAAGCGCCACCAGATGAAGCCGGCGAAGGCGCCGAAGACCCACCACTCGATGGCGTAGAGGATGTTCTTCAGCGCGGTCGTGCTGCTGGGCTCGGGGAGCTCCTCGAGGTCGCCGGCCGGGAGCCCGTCGACGCCGCCCTCGGCGACGGCGTAGGCGCCGTACAGGTCGCCGTCGACGCGCTGCACGAGGTCGGCGATGCGCAGCTGCGGGAAGACGTCGTCGGTCGGGTCCTCGTCAGCGGCGCCGGTGCCCTCCGGCGGCTGCAGCCAGCCGGTCACCTCGCCCGCGCCGGTCGGCGGCGCCGGGGCGTCGGCCGGGTCCTCGACCCACCCGCGCACCACCGGGACCGCGGGCTGGTCGACGGCCCCGCTGGTGATCGGCGTGACCACCCAGTAGCCGTCGACGCCCTCGTGGCGGCGGTCGCCGACGAAGACGGTGGCGTCGGGCAGCCAGGTGCCGTCGATCTCGACCGGCTGGCCGATCCGGTCGGCCGGGAAGCCGTCGTCGGGGCCGAGGACGTCGGCCAGGGCCACCGGCTCGCCCTGCGTCAGGTCGACCCGCTCGTTCTCGCGGTGCTGCTGCCACGCCTCGTACTGCCAGACGCCGAGGCCGCCGGCCACGAGGACGCAGACCAGGCCCAGCAGGTGCGCCCCCAGCATCCTCGGGGTCAGCAGCTCACGCACCCCTCCAGGGTACGGAGCCGGTGGGGGGAGCCGCCGGCCGGGACGGTGCCGCCCGGCCCGGCTGCCGATCGGTCCCGGTGCGGACCGAACGGCCGCGAGGGTCGCTCGCGGCGGCACCGGTCTGCCACGATGCCGGGGTGATCCACCACCTCAACTGCGCGTCGTTCCACCCGCCGATCGTGGGTGCGATGGTGACCCACGTGCTGCTGGTCGAGCGGGCCGGGGGACTGCTGCTGGTCGACACCGGGTTCGGGACCGCCGACGTCGCGTCCCCGCAGCGGCTCGGACGCGCGTTCAAGGCGCTGATGCGCCCGCAGCTGCGCGACGACGAGACCGCGCTCGCGCAGGTCACCGCGCTCGGGCACGCCGCCGACGACGTCACCGACATCGTGCTGACCCACATGGACCTCGACCACGTCGGGGGCGTCGGCGACTTCCCCCGCGCCCGCGTGCACGTCTACGAGGCCGAGCTCGCCGCGGCGCGGGACCCGCACGGCATGGAGCACGGCCGCTACCTGCCGGCCCAGTGGCAGGACGCCGACTTCGTCACCCACCGCACCCGCGGGCCGGGTGGGGGTTCGGGCACCGGAGTCGACTGGTTCGGCTTCGAGTCGGTCACCGTGCTCGGCGACGACGTCCTCATGGTGCCGCTCGCGGGGCACTCGCGCGGCCACGCCCTGGTCGCCGTGCGCGACGGCGACGGCTGGCTGGCGCACGCCGGCGACGCCTACTTCCACCGCGGCGACCTGGCCGCGCCGACGTCCGGGCCGCGCACGCTGCGCGTCGTCCAGCGCCTGATGGCCCAGGACGACGAGCTGCGCCGCGCCAACCGGGACCGCCTCGGCGAGCTCGTGCGGGCCGGACACGACGGGCTGCGGGTGTTCAGCGCGCACGACCCGGTCGAGCTGGCGGCGTTCGCCACCACCGGCTGACCGGGGGCGCTACCCAGCCGGGGCGGAGCGCCGGGCCCGCTCCACGGCGACCGGCACCCGCTCGACCAGGTACGGCGCCAGGGTGCGCACGAACGACGCCGTCAGGTGGGCCTTGTTGCGGTAGACCACCACGTTGCCGACCACCGGCAGGCAGGTGTCCTCGGTGCACATCAGGTCGCGCAGGTCGACCAGGGCCGAGCCCGGCGTCTGCTCCACCGCCCGGGCGAGGGCGTCGAAGGCGCCGATCGCCTCGTCGCGGGGGCGGCTGCACCGGTCGACGGCGTCGTCCTCGTGCTCCTCGACGCACCCGACGACGTCCGCGTCGCCCGCCGGGTAGTCGCGCAGCGCCACCACCACGCTCCCCCGCGCGACCTCGGCGGCCCACGCCTCGCGGTGCCCGGCGACGGTCGCTTCGCGGGCGCTCTCGCCGTCCCCGGGCTCGGCGAGGTAGCCGCCCTGGTCGGCGGTGGTGAGGATGACGTCGTACGGCGGGCTCTGGGCCAGGTGGTCGGCCAGCGCCTGCTTCCACTGGTTGCACTCCGAGGCGTAGGTCTCGGTGCGGCCACCCTGTGGCCGGGTGCCCCACGAGCAGCCGGCGCGGGTGGCGACGTCGACGTGCCAGCCCAGCTGCTCCGCGAGGATCTCGTAGGCCGGCAGGTAGCCGTAGCTGTGGGAGTCGCCGACCGCGAGCACCCGCGGCGCCGCCGGGTCGTCGCTGCCGATCCCGCACAGCCGCAGCTCGGTGACGCCGAAGAACGCCCAGCA
Source organism: Nocardioides sp. S-1144 (assembly GCF_005954645.2). Classification (NCBI taxonomy): domain Bacteria; kingdom Bacillati; phylum Actinomycetota; class Actinomycetes; order Propionibacteriales; family Nocardioidaceae; genus Nocardioides; species Nocardioides dongxiaopingii. Next base: position 15,033 of record NZ_CP040695.2, on the reverse strand, counting down.
GTCCGGGTCGACGTAGTCGTCGATCGAGGCGCTGGACGGCGGCGGGACGAGCGTGTCGCCGAGGTCCTCGCACCCGGTCACCCGCGGGTCCATCGCGGCCGCCCCGAGGCAGCCGGCGTCGCCCGAGAGCAGCCGTGCCCGGGCCTCGGCGAGCTGGTCCTCCTGCTCGCGCACCGCGGAGCGGGCACCGAGGACGGCGGTCGCGGCCACCGCCAGCGTGGTCACCAGGGTCGCGGCGAGCACGAGCGTGCCCCGGCGCCCGGCCCGCGAACCGGCGCGCGCGCCGCCGCGGGGACCGCCGGCCGCCCGGAGCGGGTGCTCGACGTAGGCCGTCGAGACCCACGCCAGCACCACGGTCACCACCGCGACGGCCAGCTTCTGCACCGTCCCGAGCGGCTCGTCGGTGACGTGGGGGACCAGGACGATCAGCGGCCAGTGCCACAGGTAGACCGCGTACGACACGTCCCCGAGCCAGCTCACCGGCCGCCACCGGCTCGCCCACGCGACGGGGCCGCGGTCGTGGGCGGCGAGCACCAGGACGGCGCCGAGCACCGGCACCAGCGCGACCGCCCCCGGGAAACCATCCCCGTCGAACGTGGCCGCGGCGAGGAGGATCGCCCCGAGGCCGGCGGTGCCCGCGACCAGTCGCGGCACCGGACCGAGCCGCACCCGGGTCGCCGCCAGCAGCGCGCCGGCCAGGAACTCCCACGCCCGGGTGAGGGTGGAGAAGTAGGCGACCCCGGGGCCGGTGCCCGTGCTCACCACCGACCAGGCCAGGCTCGCCACCGCGAGGACCCCGAGCAGCGCGACCGGCCACCACCGACGGGCCCGCTGCCCGACCCGGCCCCGGGTGAGCAGCAGCCCGGCGACGAGCACGAGCGGGAGGGCGACGTAGAGCTGCTCCTCGACCGCGAGGCTCCAGTAGTGCTGCACCGGCGCCGGCGCGGCGTCGATCGCGAGGTAGTCGACGGCCTGGTCGGCGAGCACCCAGTTCTGCACGTACAGCGCCGAGCCGGCCACCTGGTGCAGGAAGTCCTCGCGCGCGCTCAGCGGCACGATCGTCAGGACGGCGACGGTGACGGCGGCCAGCACCAGCAGGGAGGCCGGCAGCAGCCGTCGTGCGCGGCGCACCCAGAAGCGGCCGAGGCGGATCCGCCCGGTGCTCCCGAGCTCGGCCAGCAGGTGCCCGCCGATGAGGAACCCGGAGATGACGAAGAAGACGTCGACGCCCACGAAGCCGCCACCGAGCCGGTTCGGCCACAGGTGGTAGAGCAGGACCAGGCCGACGGCCAGCGCCCGCAGCCCCTGGATGTCGAGGCGCTGGGCGCGACCGCCGGGCGCGTCGGTGGCGGCGCCGGCGCCAGGGCCGGGATCGGCCACGGTGGCTGCTGTGCTCATCTCGCGTGGCCCCCGCGGCTGGTGGTGGTGGAGCCTGGGGGACTCGAACCCCCAACCCCCTGCTTGCAAAGCAGGTGCGCTACCAATTGCGCCAAGGCCCCGTGCGGTCGCGACGGACCACGGGTCAGGTCAGCGTGTCTTGCGCACCGTGTCGGTGGCCTCGGCCCAGAGGGCCTGCTCGTCACGGCCGTCGGCCACCTTCTTGCGGACGACGACCGCGCCAGCAGCGGCGAGCGCGAGCAGCAGGACCTTCTTCATCGCATCTCCATCTCGCCGGATCGGGGGCAACGGCCCCACGTGCGTGGGCCTAACAGGACTTGAACCTGTGACCTCTTCCTTATCAGGGAAGCGCTCTAACCGTCTGAGCTATAGGCCCGAACCGCCCGCGTGAGCAGGCGAGGGAACGTTACCTCAGGGTGCGAGGGCGGTCCCAATCGAGGTGGGTCAGTTGTCCTCGGCGAGGGTGACCTCGATGCCGCCCAGCAGCGCGGCGGACATGTTGTAGAGGAACGCGGTCAACGTCGCGATCGCGGTGATCAGGATGACGTCGACCGCGGCGACCAGCATCGTGAAGCCCAGCACCCGCTCGGTGCCGACGTAGTCCTCGATGTTGAAGTCGGCGGTGCTCGGCTCGTTGACGACCTCCTTGACGGTGTCGTTGATCGAGGTCCAGACACCGGCGGCGCCGATGACCTCCCAGATCATCGCCACGGCCACGACGGTGACGATGCCGAAGGCGATGGAGAGCAGGAACGCCGTCTTCATCACCGACCACGGGTCGATGCGGGTCAGCCGAAGCCGCGCCCGGCGCGGACCGCGCTGCTTGGCCTTGGTCGCCTTCGAGGTCGCGGTGGTCGTGCCCCGGTCGTCGTCGCGCCCGGCTCCGTCGTCGCTGCGGTCACCGCCGGCCAGCTTGGCCTGGATCCGCTCGGCGAGCCCCGGCCGGACGACGGTGTCGCCGGCCCCCGGCGAGGCGTCGGGGCGGGGCTCCTTGCCCGGCTTCGGCTGCTTCGGGGCCTGGGGAGGCTTCGGCGTCCGGGCCTGCGGTGTCGGGCCAGCGGCCGGCGGCGGAGTCGTCGGCGGCGGGCTCGTCGGTGCGGGCCGATCACTCATCAGCCTTCGTCCTCACCCTCGGGTACGACGTCCGCGGCGGACGCCTCAGCGTCGATTGTGGCATCCGCTACCACATCCGAGGAAACCTCGACATCACCGACACCCTCACCGGCACCCTCACCGGCACCCTCGCCGGCGCCCTCCCCGGTGGCCTCGACGGCGTCCTCGTCGAGCAGCTCTCCCCCGGCCTCCTCGACGACCTTCGCCTCGATGGAGCGGGCCACGACGGCGACGGCGTCGCCCTTCTTCGGGGAGACGAACTTCACGCCCTGGGTCGAGCGGCCCAGGGGCCGGAAGTCGGCGTTGATCGGGCTGCGGACCACCTGGCCGCCCTGGGTGATCGAGAGCACCTCGTCGCCGTCCTCGACGATGAACGCACCGACCAGGCCGCCGCGGTCCTCGTTGGTGAGGGTCATCGCCCGCACGCCCTTGGTGCCGCGGTTGGTGAGCCGGTACTCGTTGATCCGCGAGCGCTTCGCGAAGCCGCCGTCGGTCATGGTGAAGACGTACTGGACCTTGACGTCCTCGCTCTCGTCGGCGTCCTCGGCCGCGGCCTGCGCGGCCCGGATGACCGACATCGAGAGCACCGAGTCGGCCTCGGCGGTCGCCATGCCCGTGACGCCGGACGTCGCCCGGCCCATCGGCCGCAGCTGACCGTCGTCGGCGCGGAAGCGCACCGCCTGGCCGCGCCGGGAGACCAGCAGGATCTCGTCGTCGGGACCGACCAGCTCGGCGCCGATCAGCTCGTCGTCGTCCTCGCGGAAGTTGATCGCGATGACGCCGGCCTGGCGCGGGGAGTTGTAGTCGCCGAGCCGGGTCTTCTTGACCAGACCGTTGCGGGTGGCCAGCACCAGGTAGGGCATCTGGTCGTAGTCGCGGATCGCCAGCACCTGGGCGATCGACTCGTCGGGCTGGAAGCTCAGCAGGCCCGCGACGTGGCCGCCCTTGGCGTCGCGCTGCGCCTCCGGGAGGTTGTAGGCCTTGGTGCGGTAGACCCGGCCGGCGGTGGTGAAGAACAGCAGCCAGTGGTGGTTGGTCGTGGCGATGAAGTGCTCGACGACGTCGTCGCCGCGCAGCGTCGCGCCGCGCACGCCCTTGCCGCCGCGCTTCTGGCTGCGGTACTGGTCGGCGCGGGTGCGCTTGGCGTACCCGCCGCGGGTGATGGAGACGACGAGGTCCTCGTCGGGGATGAGGTCCTCCATCGACAGGTCGCCGTCGGCGGCGATGATCTGCGTGCGCCGGTCGTTGCCGTACTTCTCGACGATGTCGTCGAGCTCGTCGGAGATGATCTGCCGCTGCCGGCTCAGGTTGGCGAGGATGTCCTCGAGGTCGGCGATCTCCAGCTCGATGGCGGCGAGGTCGTCGAGGATCTTCTGCCGCTGCAGCGCCGCGAGCCGCCGCAGCTGCATGTCGAGGATGGCGGTGGCCTGCACCTCGTCGACCTCGAGCAGCTCCATCAGGCCGGTGCGGGCGTCGTCGACGTCGGGCGAGCGACGGATGAGGGCGATGACCTCGTCGAGGGCGTCGAGCGCCTTGGCCAGCCCGCGCAGGATGTGGGCGCGCTTCTCGGCCTCGGCGAGGCGGTAGCGGGTGCGCCGCTGGATGACCTCGACCTGGTGCTCGACCCAGTTGGAGATGAACTGGTCGATCGACAGCGTCCGCGGGACGCCGTCGACCAGGGCCAGCATGTTGGCGCTGAAGTTGGTCTGCAGCTCGGTGTGCTTGAGCAGGTTGTTGAGCACGACGCGTGCGACGCCGTCGCGCTTGAGGACGACGACCAGCCGCTGGCCGGTGCGGTCGGAGGTGTCGTCGCGGACGTCGGCGATGCCCTGCACCTTGCCCGAGTCGGCGAGTTCGGCGATCTTGAGCGCGAGGTTGTCGGGGTTGACCATGTAGGGCAGCTCGGTGATGACCAGGCAGGTCCGGCCGCGGTTGTCCTCGTCGACCTCGATCACCGCGCGCTGGGTGATCGACCCGCGCCCGGTGCGGTAGGCGGTCTCGATGCCCTGGCGGCCCACGATCAGGGCGCCGTTGGGGAAGTCGGGGCCCTTGATCCGCTCGAGCAGGGCCTCTTGGAGCTCCTCGCGCGAGGCGTCGGGGTGCTCGAGGGCCCAGCGGGCGCCGTCGGCGACCTCGCGCAGGTTGTGCGGCGGGATGCTGGTGGCCATGCCGACCGCGATGCCGGCCGAGCCGTTGACCAGCAGGTTCGGGTAGCGCGCCGGCAGCACAACGGGCTCCTCGGAGCGGCCGTCGTAGTTGGGCTGGAAGTCGACGGTGTCCTCGTCGATGTCGCGCACCATCTCCAGCGCGAGCGGGGCCATCCGGCACTCGGTGTACCGCATGGCCGCGGCGGAGTCGTTGCCCGGCGAGCCGAAGTTGCCCTGGCCGTTGACCAGCGGCGCGCGCATCACCCACGGCTGCGCCAGGCGCACGAGGGTGTCGTAGATCGCGGTGTCGCCGTGCGGGTGGTACTGACCCATCACGTCGCCGACGACGCGCGAGCACTTCGAGAAGCCGCGGTCGGGCCGGTAGCCGCCGTCGAACATGGCGTAGAGCACCCGGCGGTGCACCGGCTTGAGCCCGTCGCGGACGTCGGGCAGCGCGCGCCCGACGATGACGGCCATCGCGTAGTCGATGTAGGCGCGCTGCATGGAGGTCTGCAGCTCGACGGGCTCGATCCGGCCGCCGAGGGGAGGAGTGCCGCCGTCAGTGGGAGTCTCGGTCACGTGTCTTCGTCTCTCTGATCTGTTCTACCGATGTCTAGGGCAGGGCTTAGAAACCTAGATATCGAGGAATCGGACGTCCTTGGCGTTGCGCTGGATGAACGAGCGGCGCTGCTCGACGTCCTCGCCCATCAGGATCGAGAAGATCTCGTCGGCGTGCGCGGCGTCGTCGAGGGTGACCTGGAGCATGAGGCGCTGCTCGGGGTCCATCGTGGTCTCCCACAGCTCCTTGGCGTTCATCTCGCCGAGGCCCTTGTAGCGCTGCACCGGGTTCTCCTTGGGCAGCTTCTTGCCGGCCTCGACACCGTCGCGCAGCAGCGCGTCGCGCTCGGCGTCGGAGTAGACGAACTCGTGCTCGGCCGGCTTGTTCCAGCGCAGCCGGTACAGCGGCGGCTGGGCCATGTAGACGTAGCCGCCCTCGATGAGCGGGCGCATGAAGCGGAACAGCAGGGTCAGCAGGAGGGTGTTGATGTGGTGGCCGTCGACGTCGGCGTCGGCCATCAGCACGACCTTGTGGTAGCGCAACTTGTCGACGTTGTACTCCTCCTGGATGCCGGTGCCCAGGGCCGAGATGATCGACTGCACCTCGGTGTTGCCGAGGACCTTGTCGATGCGCGCCTTCTCGACGTTGAGGATCTTGCCGCGGATCGGGAGGATCGCCTGGATGCGCGGGTCGCGGCCCTGGCGGGCCGAGCCACCGGCCGAGTCGCCCTCGACGATGAAGACCTCGCACTCCTCGGGCCGGTTGGACTGGCAGTCCGACAGCTTGCCCGGGAGGCCGCCGCCGCCGAGGAGCCCCTTGCGGGAGCGGGCCAGCTCGCGCGCCTTCTTCGCGGCCTGCCGCGCCTGAGCCGCGGCCTGGGCCTTGCGGACGATCTCCTTGCCCTCCGACGGGTTCTGCTCGAGCCACATCTTCAGCTGGTCGTTGACGATGCGCTGGGTGAAGCCCTTGGCCTCGGTGTTGCCGAGCTTGGTCTTGGTCTGGCCCTCGAACTGCGGCTCGCCGAGCTTGATCGAGATGATCGCGGTCAGGCCCTCGCGGATGTCGTCGCCCGAGACGCGGTCCTCGGGCTTCTTCATCAGGCCCCAGTCGGCGCCGGCGTTGTTGATCAGCGAGGTGAGCGCCGCGCGGAAGCCCTCCTCGTGGGTGCCGCCCTCGTGGGTGTTGATGGTGTTGGCGAAGGTGTGGACCGACTCGGTGTAGGTCGTGTTCCACTGCATCGCCACCTCCAGCGACATGTGGTTGTCCTGCGAGTCGGGCGTCTCGGCCTCGAAGGCGATGACGCTCGGGTTGGCCGGGGTCTTGGCGCGGTTGAGGTGCTCGACGTAGTCGACCAGGCCGCGGTCGTACTTGAAGACCTGCTCGGTGCCGCCGTCAGCGCCCGCGCCGAGCGCGTCGTGGCCGGCGGAGTCGAGGTCGTTGTCGACGGTGTCGTCGGCGACGGCCTCGGCGACGGCGTCGGCACCGACCCGCTCGTCGCGCACGACGATCTCCAGGCCCTTGTTGAGGAAGGCCATCTCGCGGATCCGGCTGGTGATCGTCTCCAGCGAGAAGGTCGTGGTCTCGAAGATGTCGGGCGAGGGGTAGAAGGTGATCGTGGTGCCGGTGCGCTCCCCCTCGGCCATGGTGCCGACCTCGTCGAGGCTCGTGGAGGGGTCGCCGACCACGAACTCCTGGCGCCACCTGCGCCCGCGGTTCTTGACCTCGGCGATCACCCGCGACGACAGCGCGTTGACCACCGAGATGCCGACGCCGTGCAGGCCGCCGGAGACCTTGTAGCCGCCGCCGCCGAACTTGCCGCCGGCGTGGAGCACGGTCAGGGCGAGCGTGAGCGCCGGGAGCTCCTGGCCGGGCGCGGTGTCGGTGGGGATGCCGCGACCGTTGTCCTCGACCCGGACGCCGCCGTCGGCGAGCAGGGTCAGCACGATCCGGTCGCAGTGGCCGGCGAGGGACTCGTCGACCGCGTTGTCGACGACCTCCCAGATCAGGTGGTGCAGGCCGCGCTCGCCGGTCGAGCCGATGTACATGCCGGGCCGCTTGCGCACGGCCTCGAGGCCCTCGAGGACCTGGATGGAGGAGGCGCCGTACTCGGCGTCGACGGTCGAGCTGCGCAGCCCCTGGGCGACGTCCTCCGGCCGCGGTTCGCGGACGTCGTCGGACCCGGCCTCCGGACCGGTCTCGGGAGTCGTCTCGGGGCTGGTCTCGGGCACAGACTGGTCGGACACGCGCGGGCCTCTCCGGAGGGATGAGCAGACATGACGAAGGTCGCGGCACCCAGGTCCGAGATGGCGGACCGGTGTGCGGGCGACCTCAACGTCCATGCTACCGCTCCGCGGGCCGCAATTCACGCGCACCGCCCCGGGCGGGGGGCACGGCGGCGCCGGGAGCGCCCCTCTGCGGCCCGTGAACGGGTCCTGGACGGCCCCGGAGGGGGGTGTCCTGGTCCCGGTACGGAGTCCGGCCCCTCAGATCGGCTGTACGGCGTCCACGGCGGTCGCGGGTCCGCCCGCACCGCACCCGGGGTGTGAACCCCGCCGCCGCGGTGCATGATCAGCGCGTCGCGCCCACTCCCCCGCCCCGGAGGCAGATGTGTCCACGCCGTACCGCCGCTTCCAGCACTGGCGCGCCGAGCGCCGTCGTCGCCGCAAGGGCGGGTGCGACGGGCTCGACGCGTGCGGCGAGTGCGGCTGCGACCTGTTCCTGCTCTCGCCGCTGCTCCTGGCCCGCGTGCTGCTCGGCTCGTTCGGCGCCACCGCCGTCGACCCGTACGTCGTCCGCCCGGCCCGGCCCGGCGGCCGGGGCGCCGCCCGCCTGGTCCGCTCCTACCAGCTTCACGTCTCCGCCCGCCGCGCCCGCCCGGTGTGCCGGATGACGCCGACCTGCTCGCGCTACGGGCTGCAGGCGCTCTCCGCCCACGGCCTCCTGCGTGGCACCTGGCTGATCGGTCGCCGCCTCCGCCGTTGCGGCCGCGCCGACGTGACGCTCGACCCGGTCCCGCCTGCGCGCTGAGCCCGGTCGCCGTCCGGTCGCTGGTTTGCGCGCGGGGTCGCGTCTTCCCGGCGCCCCGTCCGCGCAATTGCCGCGAATTGCTCAGGTCTCGCGCCGCAACCTGGCTATCTCGCGGCAATTGCGCGGATCTGGCCACCCACGACGACGACGCCAGAATCGGCCGACGGACGTACGGGCGGCGGTCAGCCGTAGGTGTCGCGGGGGCCGCGGCCGTCGCGGGTCGAGCGCCGGCCCTTCTTCCAGGTCGGCAGGTGCGGCCCGAGCACCTCGAGGACTCGTACCGTGCCCGGGCCGAGGTCGGCGTTGAGCCTGGCCAGGACGGTCGGCGTCAGCAGCTTGAGCTGGGTCGCCCAGGCCGTGGAGTCGGTGCGGACCACGAGGACCCCGTCGTTGAACGACTCCGGCGTGCAGTGTGCCGCGACGTCGTCGCCGACCAGGTCGGGCCAGCGGGCGAAGACGCCGCGCATCCGCAGCGGCAGCTCCCAGCCCCCGCGGCCGACGAGGCGGGCGATCTCGCCCTCGAGCAGCTGCGGGTCGCGCTCGTCGGGGTGGGCCCCCGACAGCCGGCCGCGGCGGCGGTCGTCGGTGGGGGTGCTGCCCTGGACGGGGCGCTGCCGGCGCTTCCGGCGCGCGGCCGGCGTCGTGCCCGCGGTGGCGCGGGTGATCTGACGGGCCAGGTCGAGGCCGTCGTCGTCGCGGGGCGCCTCGGCCGGCGCGTCCTCCCCATGGTCCCCAGCGCCGTCACCACCAGCCGCGCCAGCGCCGGTGTCGTCGTCAGTCGGGGCCACGGGTCACCTCGCCCCCGCCGACCAGGTAGCGGACGCCGGCCAGCACGGCCGGCACGTCCTCGGGGACGGCGGCGGTGACCAGCACCTGCTCGGCGCCGGCGACGAGGGCGGCGAGCTGGGCGCGCCGCTCGGAGTCGAGCTCGGCGAACACGTCGTCGAGGATGAGGATCGGGTCGTCGCCGTCGGCGCGCAGCAGGTCGTAGGCCGCCAGCCGCAGCGCCAGCGCGAAGGACCAGCTCTCCCCGTGCGAGGCGTAGCCCTTGACCGGCAGCCGGGTGCCGGCGGCGTCGGAGGAGCCGGTGTGGGAGAGGCCCAGCGACAGCAGCAGGTCGTCGCGGTGCGGTCCGACCAGGCAGACGCCGCGGTCGAGCTCGTCGTTGCGGCGTCGTCCGAGCTCGGCGAGCAGCGCCTCGGTCAGGTCGCCGCGGTCGGGGGCGTGCGGGGAGGCCAGCACCGAGTCGGGCAGCTCGAAGGACGAGCGGTAGGCGATGTCGGCGTCCTCGCGGGTCGCGCCGCGGGCGACGGTGGCGTAGGCCGCCCCGACGTAGGGACGCAGCAGCTCGACGAGGGCGATCCGCTCGGCGAGCAGCTCGGCGCCGGCGCGGGCCAGGTGGGCGTCCCACACGTCGAGGGTCGACAGCGCGGCGTCCTGGCTGCTGGAGCCGCGCCGGGCGTGGCCGGCGGTCTTGAGGAGGGTGGCGCGCTGCTTGAGGATCCGGTCGAGGTCGGAGAGGGTGCCGGCCAGCCGGGGGGCGCGGAGCACGAGCAGGTCGTCGAGGAACCGGCGCCGGTCACCGGGGTCGCCCTTGACCAGGGTGAGGTCCTCGGGGGAGAAGACGACCGTGCGCACCAGCCCGACCAGGTCGCGCACCCGCGGCAGCGGCGACTTGTTGATCCGCGCCTTGTTGGCCCGGCCCGGGTTGAGCTCGACCTCGAGCACCGCCGTGCGGCCGTCCTTGACGACCGCCGCGCGCACCACCGCCTGCGGCGCCCCCGCCCGGATCAGCGGCGCGTCGCTGGAGACCCGGTGCGACGAGAGCCGCGAGAGGTAGTCGATCGCCTCGACCAGGTTGGTCTTGCCCTGCCCGTTGCGCCCGACGAACGCCGTCACGCCGGGGCCGAGCGGGACGTCGACGAGGGTGTAGGAGCGGAAGTTGTAGAGCGCCAGGTGGGAGACGTGCACCCCGTCGCTCCGTTCCCGCCCCCCGGGTCCACCCCGGTTCGACCCTGGTTCTCGCGCGGCACGTGGTCGTGTCGCTCCACGCAGAGCCTACGGTCCGTAGTCTTCGGCCATGACCGAAGACCCGCTCGCGAAGCAGCCCCCCGAGAACAACAACCCCTACGGCCAGCCCCAGCAGCCGCCGCAGGGTCCGCCGCCGGGCCAGTACGGCCAGCAGCCCACCCCCTACGGCCAGCCCCAGCAAGGCTACGGGCAGCCCCAGCAGGCCTACGGGCAGGGCGGTCCCACCGGGCCGTTCTTCATCTCCGCCATGGGCGGCGAGCAGGGCCCGCTCGACATCAACCAGCTCGCCCAGATGGCGGCCGGCGGCAGCATCAAGGGCGAGACCATGGTCCGCACCCAGCAGAACCAGAACTGGTTCCCGGCCAAGCAGGTCCCCGGCCTGTTCTCGCAGAAGGAGTGGCTGACCACCCTGCTGCTCTCGGTGCTCCTCGGCGGCCTCGGCGTCGACCGGTTCTACCTCGGCCACATCGGCCTCGGCATCGCCAAGCTCGTCACCCTCGGCGGCTGCGGCATCTGGTCGATCATCGACATCGTCCTCGTCGCGATGCGCAAGATCACCGACTCCGATGGACGCCCGCTCGCCTGAGCGCGGACCCCGCCCCCCGGTCGCCCCCTCCGAGTGGGTCGCGGCCGGGGGCCTCGTGGCGCTCGGCACCGCCTTCGTCCTGAGCCCGGCGGGGGTCCAGGACGGTGCGGTCATCTGCCCGTTCCGCCGGGTGACCGGGCTGCCGTGCCCCGGCTGCGGGCTGACCCGCTCCTGGGTCGACCTGGCCCACGGCGACCTGGCCGGGGCGTGGGCGATGAACCCGTTCGGGATCGTCCTGGTCGCGGCCCTGGCCGTGCTCGTGGTGCTCGTCGTGCGGGCGCGCGTGCGTGGGGACGCACCGCCGCGGCTGGACGCCTGGCTGCGCCGTCCGGCCGTCCTGGTCGTGCTCGCCGGCTGGCTCGTCTTCGGCCTGGCCCGGATGGCCGCCTGAGGCCCCGCCACGAGGCGGGGCGCCCCGGCTCAGCCGTGGTCGGCGTCGCCGCCCGGCGGCGGCGGGGTGTGCACGGCGTGGCCGCCGAACTGGTTGCGCATCGCCGCGACGGCCTTCATCGCCGGGCTGTCGTCCTGGCGGGAGGTGAAGCGCGCGAACAGCGACGCGGCGATCACGTGCATCGGGACGGCGTTGTCGATGGCGGCCTGCACGGTCCAACGTCCTTCGCCGGAGTCGTCGGCGTAGCCGCGCAGCTGCTCGAGGTGCTCGTCCTCGTCGATGGCCGCGGTCAGCAGGTCCAGCAGCCAGGAGCGGATCACGGTGCCGGTGCGCCAGGAGTCGAAGACCGCCGGGACGTCCTCGACGAGGTCGACCTTCTCGAGCAGCTCCCAGCCCTCGGCGTAGGCCTGCATCATCGCGTACTCGATGCCGTTGTGGACCATCTTGGCGAAGTGGCCCGCGCCCGGCTTGCGCCCGGCGTGGACGTAGCCGCCGTCGGTGGGCTTGAGCGCGTCGAGGGCCGGCTGCACCTTGGCGACGTCGTCATTGGCGCCACCCACCATGAGGGCGTAGCCGTTCTGCAGGCCCCACACGCCGCCCGAGACGCCGCAGTCGACGAAGCCGATGCCGTTCCCGGCCAGCATCTCGGCGTTCGCCTGGTCGTCGGTCCACTTGGAGTTGCCGCCGTCGACGACGAGGTCGCCCTCGGCCAGCAGGTCCCCGAGCTCGGTGATCGTCGACCGGGTCGGGTCACCGGCGGGCACCATCACCCAGACGACGCGGGGGCCGTCGGCGGGCAGCGCCTCGACGAGGGCGGCCAGGCTGTCGACGTCGGCGAGGTCGGGGTTGCGGTCGTAGCCGACCACGGTGAGACCGGCGTCGCGCATCCGGGTGCGCATGTTGCCACCCATCTTGCCGAGTCCGACGAGTCCGATGTGCATGCAAGCCTCCGAGGCGGGGTTCAGTCGGTGGGGAAGGTGGTCAGGACAGCAGTCTGCGCGGCATCAGCAGGTAGCGGAACCCGGGGTCGGTCCGCTCGTCGCCGTCGGGGACCAGCCCGCTGATGACGACCGGCTTCGACGCCTGGGTGAAGGCGAGCTCGACGACCGCCTGGTCGATGGCGCCGAGGCCGTCGAGCAGGAACTGCGGGTTGAAGCCCGTGGTGAGCTCCTCGCCCTGGATCGTCGCCGGGATCGACTCCGAGGCCTGCGCCTCGTCGCCGGACCCGGCGTCGAGGGTGAGCACGCCGTCGCCGAACTTCAGCTGGACGGCGGTGTTGCGCTCGGCGACGAGCGCCACCCGCTTCACGGTCTCGATCAGCGCGGCCTTGTCGACCTGCGCGGTGGTGAGCTTGTCGTTGGGGAACAGGCTCCGGACCTTGGGGAACTCGCCGTCGAGGAGGCGGGTGGTCGTGCGGCGCACCCCGCCCGGTCCGACGCCCTCGAAGCCGATCAGGCCCTCGCCGGTGCCGCTGTTGGACAGGGCGATGGTGACCTCGCTGCCGGAGGTGAGCGACTTCGCGGTGTCGCCGAGCACCTTGGCCGGCACCAGCGCGGCCACCGACTCGTCGGGCGTGCGCGGGTCCCAGCCGAGCTCGCGGTGCGAGAGGCGGAACCGGTCGGTGGCCAGCAACGAGATCGTGGAGCCGTCGATCTCGACCCGGACGCCGGTGAGCACGGGGAGCATGTCGTCGCGGCCGGCCGCCGTCACGGCCTGGGCCACGGCGTGCGCGAAGACGTCGCTCTGCACGGTGCCGGTGGCCTGCGGCATGTCGGGGATCGTCGGGTAGTCCTCGACCGGCATGGTCTGCAGGCTGAAGCGGGCCGATCCGCAGGTGAGCGAGACGCGGGTCCCGTCGATCACCATCTCGACCGGCTTGGCGGGCAGGCTGCGGCAGATGTCGGCGAGGAGCCGGCCGCTGACCAGTGCCTTGCCCTCGTCCTGGACGTCGGCGCGCAGGGTGGCGCGGGCCGAGGTCTCGTAGTCGAACGTCGACAGGACCAGCCCGTCGTCGGTGGCCTCGATGAGCAGCCCGGCCAGGACCGGGGCACTGGGACGGACCGGCAGGCTGCGGGCAGCCCAGGCGACGGCATCGGCGAGCACGTCGCGTTCGACTCGGAACTTCACGTCAGGGTCCTTCGAGGTGTTCTCGGTGGGCCGGCCGGCGATCCGGCCGGTCGGTCAGGCAGTCCGTGGTCTCGCCGGCCGGGAGAGCGACCTGCGTTCGGGGTTCGCATCCTGCCACGCGTGCCCCGTCGTCCACAGGGGGTGGGCCGGATGGAGTACCACCGATGATCGATGCGTAGATGGGCTCGTAGCAGTCATAGGAGCTGTGGGATCTGTGGATGAACTACGTCGTCGCAGGTCGTCAGGCATGAACGTCCTCCACAGGGGCTGTGGAGGAAGGTGTGCGACCAGCGACGGGGGTTGTGCACCGGGGCCGGTCGCGGTCGGCGTCGTCCACAGTCCTCCACAGATCCTCCCCGTGTAGTTCGGACCCTCGCCGGTGCTTCGTCCACAGGCTCACGACACGAGTCCGCGGTCGGTCAGGACTGCCGGGCCTGCATCTTGACCCGGTTGGTGAGCTCGCTGACCTGGTTGAAGACCGCGCGCCGCTCGCCGAGCAGCTGGTTGATCTTGCGCTCGGCGTACATGACGGTGGTGTGGTCGCGGTTGCCGAACTGGGCCCCGATCTTGGGCAGCGACAGGTCGGTGAGCTCGCGGCACAGGTACATCGCGATCTGGCGCGCGATCACCAGGTGCCGTCCGCGGCTCGGGCCGGTGAGCTCGGCGATGTCGAGGCCGAAGTAGGCCGCGGTCTGGGCGATGATGAGCGGCGCGGTGATCTCGGGCTCGCCGCCCTCGGGGATCAGGTCCTTCAGGACGATCTCGGCCAGGGTCATGTCGACCTCCTGGCGGTTGAGGTTGGCGAACGCGGTGACCCGGATGAGGGCCCCCTCGAGCTCGCGGATGTTGGTCTGGATCTTCGAGGCGATGAACTCGAGCACGTCGGGCGGCGCGGTGAGCCGGTCCATCGCCGCCTTCTTGCGCAGGATCGCGATCCGCGTCTCGAGGTCGGGCGGCTGGACGTCGGTGATCAGGCCCCACTCGAACCGGTTGCGCAGCCGGTCCTCGAGCGCCTCGAGGCGCTTGGGCGCCCGGTCGGAGGTGAGCACGATCTGCTTGTTGGCGTTGTGGAGGGTGTTGAAGGTGTGGAAGAACTCCTCCTGGGTCTGGGTCTTGCCCTCGAGGAACTGGATGTCGTCGATGAGCAGGACGTCGACCTCGCGGTAGCGACGCTTGAACCGGTCCTGGCGGTCGTCGCGGATCGCGTTGATGAACTCGTTCGTGAACTCCTCGCTCGACACGTAGCGCACCTTGGCGCCGGTGTAGAGGCTGCGCACGTAGTGCCCGATCGCGTGCAGCAGGTGGGTCTTGCCCAGACCGGAGTCGCCGTAGACGAGCAGCGGGTTGTAGGCCTTGCCGGGCGCCTCGGCCACGGCCACGGCGGCGGCGTGCGGGAACCGGTTCGAGGACCCGATGACGAAGGTCTCGAAGGTGTACTTGGGGTTGAGGCGGGTCTCGAGCGCCGAGCCCTTGCTGGGGTCGGCGCCGAGGAGCTGGTCCCGGTCGCGCTCGCGCGGTTGCGGCTCGACCGCCGGGACGGAATGTGTCGACATGTCGACATGTCCACTTGTCGACCCGCCGTGGCGACTGTCGTCGAGGGTGTCGTCGCCGAGCTCGGGGTTGACCGTGACGAGGATCCGGATCTCGTGGCCGA